>NZ_OY970457.1:0-300000 GCF_963853645.1 Mycobacterium riyadhense
CCACCACCGGCGCCGGCGCCGGCGGGGCTGGTGGTGCCGGCGGAACCGGCGGGGACGCCGGCGCGGCCGGAACCGGCGGAACCGGCGGCGCCGCCGGCACTGCTGGCGGCGGCGGCGCTGGTGGTGACGGCGGGGTCGGCGGCACCGGATACGCCGACAGCTACACCGGCGGTGCCGGTGGCGCCGGCGGGGCCGGCGGGCAAGGTGGGGCTGCCGGCGCTGGCGGCACCAACGGCGCCGGCGGGGCCGGTGGTAACGGCGGATCCGGCGGTGTCGGGGGTGCGGGCACCACCGGCGAGTTCGGCGGCTACGGCGGCCAAGGCGGTGACGGCGGCAACGGCGGAGACGCCGGGGCCGGCACCGGCAACGGCGCGGGCGGCGGTAACGCCGGCAACGGCGGGGCCGGTGGCCAGGGCGGTACCGCCGGCGCGGGCACCACCACCACCGCCGGCGGCACCGGCGGTAACGGCGGCGCGGGCGGCGCCGGCGGCACTGGGGGCGCCGCCTCCGGGGCCGGCACCGGCGGCGCCGGCGGCGCCGGCGGCACCGGCGGTCAGGGCGGTGACGGCGGTGACGGCAATGATGGCGCCACCGGCACCGGCGCCACCGGTGGGGCCGGTATCGGTGGCGGTGATGGCGGGGCCGGCGGTACCGGCGGGGCCGCCGGCGCCGGCGGGGCCGGCGGCCCTGGTGGCGGCAGCGTGGGCGTCAACGGCGGCGGCGGTACCGGCGGCAAGGGCGGTACCGGTGGCCAAGGCGGCGACGGCGGTGTCGGCGCTGATGGTGTGCTGGCCGGCTTTGACGGCGGCGCCGGCGGTGCTGGGGGTGCCGGCGGTCACGGTGGTGGCGGTGGGAGCGGTATCGGTGGTAGCGGCGGCGGCCACGGCGGCGCCGGTGGTAGCGGCGGTGCTGCGGGCAGCGGCGGCACCGGCGGCCAGGCCGGCGGCATTGGCGATGCCGGCGGTGCTGGCGGTCATGGTGGTACCGGTGGGGCCGGCGGTGTGGGTGGGGCCGGCACCGACGGGGGTGACGGCGGCGCCGGTGGTGACGCCGCCACCGGCGGCACCGGTGGTGACGGCGGCGCCGGTGCTGGCGCCTTCGCTGATGGCGGCAAGGGCGGCACCGGCGGCACCGGTGGTAGCGGCGGGGCCGGCGGCGCCGGCAACGGCGGCGGTAACGGCGGCACCGGCGGCGCCGGCAACAACGGCGGCAACGGCGGTACCGGCGGTACCGCCTCAGGCGGCACCGGCGGCGATGCCGGCACCGGCGGCAACGGCGGTAGCGGCGGCGACGGCGGTGATGCCTCCAGCGGCGCGGGCACCGGCGGCCACGGCGGCACCGCCGGCGACGGTGGTGACGGCGGGGCCGCCGGCACCGGCAACAGTGACGGCACCGGCGGTGCCGGCGGTGACGGCGGTGTCGGCGGCACCGGCGGTAATACCTCAGGCAGCGGCGACGGTGGGGCCGGCGGTACCGGCGGTAACGGCGGCGTCGGCACCGACGTCGGCAACGGCGCCGGTGGGGCCGGCGGGGCCGGCGGCACCGGCGGTAATACCTCAGGCAGCGGTAACGCCGGTGACGGCGGCGCCGGCGGCATAGGCGGCGCCGGCGGCAGCGGCCAACTCACCGGTGGTGGCGCCGGCAAGGGCGGCGATGGCGGCACCGGCGGCACCGCCACCGGCGCCGGCAACGCCGGTGACGGCGGCACCGGCGGTAACGGCGGTGACGGCGGTGACGCCAACACCACCGGCGGCGCCGGCGGGACCGGAGGAACCGGCGGTGCCGGCGGCAGCGCCGCCGGCACCGGTCACGCCGGTGATGGCGGCGCCGGCGGCAGCGGCGGCGCCGGTGGCGGCTTTGTGACCAGCGCTGCCGGCAAGGGCGGTGATGGCGGCGCCGGCGGGACCGGCGGCACCTCGTCTGGCAGCGGTAACGCCGGTGACGGCGGGGCCGGCGGGCACGGCGGCACCGGCGCCGCCACCGCGGTGGCCAGCGACGGCGGCAACGGCGGGGCCGCCGGGGCCGGCGGCAACGCCACCGGCGGCGGCAACGCCGGCAACGGCGGCACCGGCGGCAACGGCGGGACCGGCGCCGACGGCGCCGGCGCGGGAGCCCACGGCGGTAACGGCGGCAACGGCGGGGCCGCCGGTGCCGCCGGCACCGCCACCAGCGGCGGCGCCAACGGTGCTGCGGGCACCGGCGGTAACGGCGGGGCCGGCGGCAACGCCACCGCAGGCATTAACGGCGGCAACGGCGGCAACGGCGGCAACGGCGGCAACGGAGGGGCCGGCAACGGCGGAACCGCCGGCAACGGCGGCAACGGCGGCAACGGCGCCAACGGCGGAGCGGGAGCCCACGGCGGCAACGGCGGCAACGGCGGAGCCGCCGGCACCGCCGGAACCGCCACCGGCGGCAACGGCGGCAACGGCGGCAACGGCGGCGCAGGCATCGATGGCACCGACGCCGCCAGCGGCACCGGCGACAACGGCACCGACGGCACCAACGGCGGCAACGGAGGCAACGGCGGCACCGGCGGTGATGGCAACGGCGGAACCGCCGGCAACGGCGGCAAAGGCGGCAACGGCGCCAACGGAGGCAACGGCGGGGCCGGCGGCAGCGGCGCCGACGGCAGCAGCACCACCGGCGGCACCGGCGGCAACGGCAACCCCGGCGGCAACGGCGGCAACGCCGGCAACGGCGGCCTTGCCGGTGCCGGCGGAGCCGCCGGCACCGGCAACGGCGGCAGCGCTGGGGCCGCTGGCTCCGGTGGCAACGGCGGCGCCGGCGGTGACGGTGGTGGTGGCGGCGGCGGCGGCACTGGTGCCGGCGGCGCTACGGCTGGCTGGAACGGCGGCAACGCCGCCAACGGCGGCAATGGCGGTAACGGCGGCGCCGGGGCCGACAGCGTTGGCGGCGGACCAGCGGGCGACGGCGGCAAGGGTGGTGCTGGCGGCGACGGCGGTGCCGCCGGTAACGGCGGCACCGGTACCTTCCTCGGCACCGGCGGCAACGGCGGCAGCGCCGGTAATGGCGGCAGTGGCGGCAGTGGCGGCAGCGGCGGCGACGGCGGTGGCACCGCCGCTGACGGCGGCAACGGCGGTAACGGCGGCGACGGCGGTAACGGCGGCGGCAGCGGCGAGCAAGGCGGTGCCGGCAGCGGCGGCGGCAGCGGCGGCGACGGCGGCAACGGCGGCACCGGCAACGGCACCAACGGCGGGGCAGGCGGCAAGGGCGGCAACGGCGGCACCGGCGGCGACGGCGCCGACGGCGTCCAGGGTTTCCTGACCGGCTGGAGCGGCGGCTCCGCCGGCAATGGCGGCGCGGGCGGCAATGGCGGTAACGGCGGCGCCGCCATCGGCAGCGGCGTCGGCGGAACCGGCGGATCGGCCGGCGCAGGTGGCCCTGGAGGTACCGGCGGCACCGGCGGCGACGGCAACCTTGGCGACGGCGGAACCGGCGGCGCCGCCGGCGCCGGCGGCTCTGGAGGCATCGGCGGGACTGGCGGCGCCGGCAACGGCACCAACGCCGGGGCCGGCGGTGCGGGCGGCCCCGGCGGCTCCGGAGGTACCGGCGGGAAAGCCGGCGGGAATGGCGCGTTCGGGCCCGGTACCGCTGCTACCGGCGGCGCTGGGGGCACCGGCGGCACCGGCGGCGCCGGCGGCACCGGTACCAATGGCGGCATTGGCGGCGCTGGGGCCACCGGCGGCACCGGCGGAAACGGCGGCCCCGGCGGCGACAACCGCGGCGGGACCGGCGCTAACGGTGGCAACGGCGCCAACGGCGGCGACGGCGGCGACGGCGGCGACGGCGGCGGCGGCGGCGATGGCGGCACCGGTGGCACCGGTGGGACAGGCGGGAGCGGCGGTACCGGCACCAGCGGCGACGGTAGCGCTGGCAGCAGCGGCACCACGGGCGCAACCGGGCAGCATGGGTCGTGACGATTCACCTTCGAAGGGGTCGGTTGGCTAGCGATTACTGCGGTACCGTCGGCAAATCATGTCCCCGACTCGCCCGGGGGTGCGTTGCTATGACCCTTATGCTGCAGGCATGAAACGCCAGCTGGCGGGATCGGCGTCGAAACTGTGCAGGGCACTGGGCCGACTCGCACTACACTGCTGCGCGGCAGCCAAGCGCCAAGAGAGAGTGGGTGAGACGTAGTGGGTTTGCAGATCGACCCCGAGGTGCTCTGCGAGATGGCGGCGCAGCCGGGCACCTCGGCCGCGCCGGAACCACCACCGGCCGGAGATGTGACGGCACGGCGAGCGATCACCCGCCAGGTATTCGCAGAATTGGTACCAACCCTGCCGGCCATTGCTGGGGTGAAGGTGCGCCGCTACACCCTCGACACCGACGATGGGGCCGCGCTGACGTTGAGCTGGTTCTACGGGACACAAACAGCGTCTCCCGGCAGTGCGGTGCTCTACTTGCACGGCGGCGGGATGATTGTCGGATTACACGAATTTGGCGGCCTCTACGACTGGTTGGCCGCGCGCTACGTCGCCGAATCCACTGTGCCTATGCTGCTCGTCGACTATCGGATCGCCCCTGAATATCCACACCCGGTTCCGGTGGAGGATTGCTATGCCGCGCTTCAGTGGCTGGCAGCCCACGCCGATGAACTCGGTGTTGATCCAGCGCGGGTGGCCGTGATGGGAGACAGCGCCGGTGGTGGGCTTAGCGCCGCGGTGTGCCTGCTGGCACGAGACCGCGGCGGTCCCGCAATCGCGCTGCAGCTGTTGATCTACCCGATGCTCGATGACCGGACAACGCTGCCGGACCCAGAGCTAGCGCCGACGGCCATCTGGAGCTACGACGACAACATCACCGGCTGGCAAGCCTTGCTGGGTGAGCATGCCGGCAGCGAGAGCGTCAGCGCCTACGCCGCCGCAGCGCGCGCGGCCGATCTCTCCCTGCTGCCTCCCGCCTACATCGACGTGGGTGACCTCGACATTTTCCGCGACGAGGACCTCGCCTACGCGCGCCGCCTGGCTCGGGCCGGTGTCACAACCGAAGTGCACGTGCATCCCGGGTGTCCACACGTATTCGACATTCTGGCTCCCAACACCGCGGTGTCGCGGCGCGTCATCGCCGATCGTGTCCGTCGCCTACGCGGTCTGTAAAAGGGACCGCCATCGGCTCCCCTTGCTATATCAGGCAGGATCTGAGCCTCGCCGACCTTGGATCGCCTGGGTCAGCTGTTCGACCACCGCGGACAGGGTCGCCGAGCACGCCGTGGTCGGCTATCTCGAAGAGAGATGCCTATTGGTCCTTTGTTTACCGCGACGATGATCACAGACGTCCGCATGCCCGGCGCGGTGCGGGATCGCCCCGCGACCCCAGCACGATGTAGAACTGGGGCAACACCGAGCTTGCCGGTCTGGCTCACCTGGAACTGGCCGGGGTAATAGGCGGAATCGACCGTCGCACGGAACACCCCTACCGCGGCGTCCTGTCAGCACGCGGTGGGGCTTCTCGGTGGATTTGATACGCGACCCCCTTTGAGATGGACCGCAGCGGGACTGGGCAAGCGTCGCCACGCTATCGCCTTTGAGGCGATCAGCGTCACCGGGCGTGTTGGATTGTGGGTGTGGTGGCGTGGGTTTTGTGGGTGTTGGTTGTGGTTGGTGACTGTGGGTGGGGGTTGGGGTTGTGGTGTTGTACAGGTGTTGGGCGTGGCGGGGGGGTGGGGGTGGTGGTCGCGCAGATGGTGCGCTGAAATGCGCGGGCTGGGGTGGTGGGGGTCGTAGGGTGTGTTCGTCGTTGTCGGTGGCTGTGGGCTGCGCGTCATCGGGCCGGTATCGGCCCGGGGGCGGTGGCCGGTCTGGTGGGAGGGTTGTCATGTCGTCGTTTGTGGTGGTGTCCCCGCAGGTGGTGTTGGCGGCGGCGGCGGATTTGTCGGTGTTGGGGTCGACGATCAGTGCGGCCAGCGCGGCGGCGGCAAGCGCGACGACAGCGGTGGCTAGTGCGGCACAGGATGAGGTGTCGGCGGCGATCGCGGGGTTGTTTTCTGAGCATGGGCGCCAGTATCAGGTGTTGGCGGGGCGGGTGGCGGGGTTTCATGAGCAGTTCAGCGCGGTGTTGGCCGCCAGCGCGGGGGGGTATGCGGGCGCGGAGGCTTCCGCGGCGCAGAGCCTGCTGGATGCGGTGAACGCCTCGAGTGTGGCGGTGACGGGGCGGGCGTTGATCGGCAACGGCGCCAACGGGGCCAGTGGTGGGGTGGGTCAGGCCGGTGGTGATGGCGGCTGGTTGTTCGGTAGCGGCGGCAATGGGGGTAGTAGCAGTGATGCGGGCACACCCGGGGGTGCGGGCGGGTCGGCGGGGTTGATCGGCAACGGCGGCAATGGTGGGACCGGGGGGGCCGGCGGGGTTGGGGGGGCCGGGGGGCGCGGTGGCTGGGTGTGGGGTTCGGGTGGGGCCGGTGGGGCCGGGGGCAGCGTGACCACGAGCGGGGGTAGTGGGGGTGCGGGTGGGGCCGGTGGGTATGCCCCGTTGTGGGGTCATGGCGGTGCGGGTGGGGCTGGCGGGGCCGGGGGTAACGGGTTTGGTGGGGCCGGTGGGGCCGGTGGGCGCGGCGGGGTGGTCTATGGCGCCGGTGGGGCTGGTGGGGCCGGCGGGGCCGGGGATGCCACCAGCGGTGGTGGTGGGGCCGGTGGGGCCGGTGGAGCGGCCCCGTTGTGGGGTGGCGGTGGTGACGGGGGCGCCGGCGGGGTGGGTGGCGGCGATGGGGGGCACGGCGGTGCCGGGGGCCGGCTGTTGGGTGGTGGAGGCGCCGGCGGCGACGGTGGGGTGATCGGTGGGGCCGGGGCCACCGGCGGCGCCGGTGGTGATGGTGGCGCGGCGGGAGTGTTGGGGGCTGGGGGGGCCGGCGGGGCCGGCGGGGCCAATACCGGCGGGGTCGGCGGTGTTGGTGGGGGTGGTGGTGAGGGTGGGCGTGGTGGCTGGCTGTACGGCAATGGTGGGGTCGGTGGTGGTGGCGGGGGTGCGGATCTGGTCACCGGGGCCGGCGGGGCCGGCGGGGCCGGTGGGGCCGCGGTGGTGTGGGGGGCCGGCGGGGTCGGCGGGGCCGGTGGTGGTGGTGGGGGGATCGGCGGGGCCGGCGGGCGCGGTGGGCTGGTGTATGGGCCGGGCGGGGCCGGCGGTGGCGGTGGGGACGCCGGGGGTGCGGGGGCCTCCGGCGGTGCGGGTGGCGGTGGTGGGGGTGCGGGGTTGATCGGGTCGGGTGGGGCCGGTGGGGCCGGGGGGTCTGACCTGGACGGGGCCGGCGGGGCCGGCGGGCAGGGCGGGCAGGGCGGATTGCTGTACGGCCCGGGCGGGGCCGGCGGCGCTGGCGGCGCCGGTGGCGCGGGCGGGGCCTCTGGTGGGGCCGGTGGTCGTGGTGGGGCCGCGGGGTTGATCGGGGCCGGGGGGGCCGGCGGGGCCGGAGGAGCTGATCTGGACGGCACCGGCGGTGCCGGCGGCCGCGGCGGGCACGGCGGCTGGCTGTACGGCAACGGCGGGGCCGGCGGCACCGGCGGTGTCGGGGATACGGGCAGCGGCAGCGGGGGTAGTGGTGGGGCCGGTGGGGCCGGTGGGGACGCGGGATTGTTCGGTGATGGCGGTAACGGTGGCCGCGGCGGCGCCGGCGCCACCGGCGGGGGCGGCGGCACCGGTGGGGCCGGCGCGGTCTTGATCGGCGATGGCGGCGCCGGGGGGGCCGGGGGGGCCGGTAACGGCATCGATGGTGCCGGCGGGGCCGGCGGCGCCGGCGGTAACACCACCCTGATCGGGTCCGGGGGGGCCGGTGGTGGGGGCGGCGGCTACGGCGGTGACGGCGGCCGCGGCGGCGATGCCGGGCTGTTGATCGGTAACGGCGGTGCCGGGGGTGTCGGGGCGGCCGGCTACGACGGGACCACCGGGACCGCCGGCGGGGCCGGTGGGGACGGCGCGAACGGTGGGGATGGCGGGGCCGGCGGGGCCGCGGGGTTGATCGGGCTCGGCGGCCACGGCGGGGCCGGCGGCACCGGCGGGATCGGCGGGGCCGGCGGTGACGCTACGACCGCGGGTGGGGCCGGTGGGGACGGCGGCACCGGCGGTACCGGTGGGGCCGGGGGTGCCGGGGGTAAAGCGGTGATCGGGATCGCCGGTAACGGCGGCACCGCCGGTAACGGCGGCACCGGCGGGGCTGGTGGGGCCGGTGGGGCCGGTGCCAGCAGCGACGGCGGTGACGGCGGTAACGGCGGCACCGGCGGGGTCGCGGGTGCTGGGGGGGCGGCCGGGGCCGGGTGGGGCGCCCACACCGGCAGCGCCGGTGTCGGTGGCACCGGCGGGGCCGGTGGTAACGGCGGGACCGGGGATAACGGCGCGGCCGGCGCGACCGCGGCCACCGGCGGTGACGGCTACGCGGGTGGGGCCGGCGGTGCTGGCGGGGCGGGTGGGGCGGCCGGGGCCGGCGGCACCAACGGTAACGGCGGCACCGGCGGCAGCGGCGGGGCCGGCGGGGCCGGCGGTGGCGGCGGGGCCGGTAACAACAGCAACGGCGGGGCCGGCGGTACCGGCGGGGTTGGCGGGGCCGCGGGCAATGGTGGGGCGGCCGGCACCGGCACCGGTAGCGCGGGTGTCGCCGGTAACGCCGGTGTCGGCGGCCAAGGCGGGGCTGGTGGTGATGGCGGGACCGGGGATAACGGTGCGGCCGGCGCGGCCGCGGCCACCGGCGGTGACGGCTACGCGGGCGGGGCCGGCGGGGCTGGCGGGGCGGGTGGGGCGGCCGGGGCCGGCGGCACCAACGGTAACGGCGGCACCGGCGGTAACGGCGCCACCGGCGGTGTCGGCGGCAACGGCGGTGACGGCGTCAACAGCAACGGCGGTAACGGCGGTACCGGCGGGGCTGGCGGCAACGCGGGCAATGGTGGGGCCGCCGGCAGCGGTACCGGTAGCGCGGGTGTCGCCGGCAACGCCGGTGTCGGCGGCACCGGCGGGGCTGGCGGTAACGGCGGGACCGGGGATAACGGCGCGGCCGGCGCGGCCGCGGCCACCGGCGGTGACGGCTACGCGGGTGGGGCCGGCGGGGCTGGCGGGGCCGGTGGGGCCGCCGGGGCCGGCGGCACCAACGGCAACGGCGGCACCGGCGGTAACGGCGCCACCGGCGGTGTCGGAGGCAACGGCGGCAACGGCGCCAACAGCAACGGCGGTAACGGCGGCACCGGCGGGGTCGGCGGGGCCGCCGGTGATGGTGGGGCCGCCGGCACCGGCACCGGCAGCGCCGGTGTCGCCGGCAATGCCGGTGTCGGCGGCACCGGCGGGGCTGGTGGTGATGGCGGGACCGGCGATAACGGCGCGGCCGGGGCCACCGCGGCCACCGGCGGTGACGGCTACAACGGCGGTAACGGCGGGGTTGGTGGTGCTGGCGGGGCCGCCGGGGCCGGCGGCACCAACGGCAACGGCGGCCAAGGCGGCAACGGCGCCGCCGCCGGCAACGGCGGCACCGGCGGTAACGGTGACACCAGCGCCGGCGGCAACGGCGGGGCCGGCGGGGCCGGCGGGCTCGGCGGTAACGGTGGGGCCGCGGGCGCCGGCACCGGTGCTGCAGGCAGCGCGGGCAATGGTGGGGCCGGTGGCAATGCCGGCGCCGGTGGTAAGGGCGGGGCCGGTGATGACAACACCACCCTGGGCGGCGCCGGTTACGCCGGCGGGGCCGGCGGGGCCGGTGGGGCCGGCGGGGCCGGCGGCAACAGCGCCGGCGGTATCAACGGCAGCGGCGGTAACGGCGGGGCCGGCGGGCAAGGCGGCGCCGGCGGTAACGCCGCCGACGGCGACACCACCGGCGCCGGCGCCGGCGGGGCTGGTGGTGCCGGCGGAACCGGCGGGGACGCCGGCGCGGCCGGAACCGGCGGAACCGGCGGCGCCGCCGGCACTGCTGGCGGCGGCGGCGCTGGTGGTGACGGCGGGGTCGGCGGCACCGGATACGCCGACAGCTACAGCGGCGGCGCGGGTGGTGTGGGTGGGGCCGGTGGTGACGGCGGGTCCGCCGGCGCCGGCGGCACCAACGGTGCCGGTGGGCAAGGCGGTAACGGCGGCGACGGCGGGCAGGGCGGCGCCGCCACCGCGGGCGAGTTCGGCGGCTACGGCGGCCAAGGCGGCGCAGGTGGCGGCGGCGGTAACGCCGGCGCCGGCGCCGGCGGCGGCGCCAACGGCGGAGGCGGCGGCAACGGCGGCACCGGCGGACAGGGCGCCAACGGCGGCGATGGCAGCGGCACCGCCGGCGGCGACGGCGGTCACGGCGGTACCGGAGGCGACGCCGGCGCCGGAGGCGCGGCATCCGGTAGCGGTACCGCCGGCAGCGCCGGTGTGGGCGGTAACGGCGGGGCCGGCGGCAACGGCGGGACCGGTGGTGCCGGCAGCGACGGCGCCACCGGCACCGCGGGCAGCGATGGCTTCAACGGCGGGGCCGGCGGCACCGGCGGCGATGGCGGGGCGGCGAACGGCGGGACCGCCGGCAGCGGCGGCGCCGGCGGTAACGGGGCCAAGGCCGGCAACGGTGGCGCCGGCGGCAACGGCACTGACGGCAGCAGCTCCACCAGCGGTGCCGCCGGCGGTGATGGTACTGCCGGCGGTGACGGCGGTAACGGCGGCACTGGCGGCGCAGCCGGTGCCGGTGGGGCCGCCGGCAGCGGTGGCGGCGGCAGCGCGGGCGCCAACGGCACCGCCGGCAACGGCGGCACCGGCGGCGATGGCGGCGATGGCGGGGCCGGCGGCACCGGCGGCACGGCTACCACCGAGTCCGGTGCCGGCTACTCCGGGGGCAACGGTGGCGCGGCTGGCGCTGGCGGCGCCGGCGGCGCTGGTGGCGCCGGTATCGGCGGGGCCGGCGGCGGCAACGGTGGGGCCGGCGGCAACGGCGGTACCGGTGGCGCCGCGGGCGGTGGCGGCGACATCGGCTCAGGCAACGGCGACGGTGGTGACGGCGGCACCGGCGGTGTTGGCGGCCAAGGTGGGGACGGTGGTCAAGGCGGAACCGGCGGGGGCTCTGGTGGTGTCGGCGGCACCGGCGGCGTCGGCGGAGACGGCGGCGGCGGCGGCGTCGGCAACGGGTTCACCGCTTTCGGCGGGACTGGCGGTACCTCTGGTGGCGGCGGTAAGGGCGGGGCTGGCGGTGTCGGGGGCAGCAGCGGCGGCGCTGGGGGTAATGGTGGGGCTGGCGGCAACGCTGGTAACGGTGGCACTGGCGGTGGTAGCTCCACCGGCACCGGCGGGGCCGGCGGCGGCACCGGCACCGGCGGGGACGGCGGTGCCGGCGGTGACGGCGGCAGCGGCGACGGGACCGGCGGCGGCGGCGGCAACGGCGGCAGCGGCGGCACGGCCGGCGCCGGCGGCACCAACCTTGACACCGGCCAAGTGGGCCTCCTCGGTGGCGCGGGCGGCGACGCCGGCGGCGGCGGGGCCGGCGGCGCCGGCGGGGCCGGCACCGGCAGCGGCGCCAGCGGTAACGGCGGTGCCGGCGGTGCCGGCGGCACCGGCGGCACCGGCGGCGGCGCCGCTTTTGCTGACGGTGCCGCGGGCGGTAACGGCGGCACCGGCGGCACCGGCGGTGCCGGGGGCACCGGAGGCAGCACCGACGGTAACGGCGGGGCCGGCGGCGCCGGCGGTGCCGGGGGTGTCGGCGGCAACTCCTCCAACGGCGAAACCACGGGCAACGGCGGCACCGGCGGCGACGGGGGTAATGGTGGCGCCGGAGGCGCCGCCTCCGGAGTCGGCGTGGCCGGCGACGGCGGCACCGGCGGCGCCGGTGGTGACGGCGGCATCAACACCGGCGGCACCGGAACCGGGGCCGGCGGCGACGGCGGCGACGGCGGCACCGGCGGCACCGGCGGTGACGCCGCCAGCACCGGGACCAACGGCAACGGCGGCCAAGGTGGCGACGGCGGTAACGGCGGCAACGGCAGCGATAACACGGCCATCAGCGGCGGCGACGCAGAGGGCGGATCAAACGGCGGCAGGGGCGGGCAGGGAGGCACCGGCGGCGCGGCAGGCACCGGCGGCAGTGGTGGCAGCTCCGGCAACGGCGGCGACGGCGGTACCGGCGGCGACGGCGGCGACGGCGGTACCGGCGGCACCGGCGGGGACGCCGGGCACTCCGATGGCTATGCCGGCGGCGCCGGCGGCCAGGGGGGTCAGGGGGGCGACGGGGGTGCCCCAGGCGGCACCGACGCAACCGGAGGTAGCGGCGGCAAGGGAGGCACCGGGGGCACCGGGGGCACCGGCGGCACCGGCGTGTCCGATGGTGATACTTTCGGCACCGGCGGTGATGCAGGCGATGGTGGCACTGGCGGGCAGGGGGGGGCAGGGGGCCAGGCCAACGGCGGGGTCGCCGGCAGTGGAGGCGAGGGCGGCAACGGCGGTACCGGCGGCAACGGCGGTCAGGGCAGCGCCGGCGTGGACGGCGCAAACATCGGCGGCGGCGGCGGCGGTGCCGCCGGCAACGGTGGAACGGGCGGGCAGGGGGGCTCGGGAGGTGCGGCCAGCGGCGGTGGTACCGGCGGCACCGGCGGCACCGGCGGTACCGGCGGCGCCGCCGGTAGCGGTGGCGACGGCGGCCAAGGCGGTGAAGGCAGCGACGGGAGCCAAAGCACCGACACTGACGGCACTCCTGGAGGCAACGGCGCCACCGGTGGCACGGGTGGCGCCGGTGGGCAAGGAGGTGCGGGAGGCGCGGTCAGCGGCGGTGGAACCGCCGGCAGCGGTGGCCAGGGCGGCGACGGGGGTGCCGCTGGCAAAGGCGGCCAAGGCGGCCAAGGCGGCCAAGCCAGCAGCGCAACAGGAAGTCAAGGCGGGTCCGGCGGCAACGGCGGCGACGGCGGCACCGGCGGCGCGGCGGCGGCGGGCGGCGCTGCCGGGACCGGCGGCGGCGGTAGCGCCGGTGCCAGCGGCACCGGTGGGGCCGGCGGCACCGGTGGGGCCGGCGGCACCGGCGGCACGGGTTACGGCCCGAGCTCAAGTGCTATAGGCGTCGATGGCACCGTCGGTGGCGACGGCGGACAGGGAGGCAAAGGCGGCGCCGGCGGCGCAGGCATCAACGGTACCGGCGGTGGCGACGGCGGGCAGGGCGGCGAGGGCGGCACTGGCGGCACCGGTGGAGCCGGGGGCATCGGCAACTCCGGTGACGGCGGGGCCGGTGGCGGTGGCGGTGGCGGTGGCACCGGTGGAGCCGGCGGCAACGGCACCGATGGCGGAGCAGGTGCCGCCGGCGGCACAGGTGGGGCCGGCGGCGACGGCGGCAGCGGCGGCGCGAGTGGCTTGGGTACCGCACAAGCCGGAAACGGTGGCAACGCTGGCGCCGGCGGTGACGGCGGTGCTGGTGGCAACGGCAGCGGCGCCAGTAACGGCGGTAACGGCGGTAATGGCGGTCCTGGTGGCACGGCTGGTGAAGGCGCGATTAACCAAGAAACCGGCGACGGTGGCGATGGCGGCGCCGGCTCCAATGGCGGCCGTGGCGGTGACGGTGGCAGTGGTGGCAGTAATGGCGGCGCCGGGGGCAACGGCGGCAACGGCGGCGACGGCAGCGCCGGCGGCACCGGCGGCGAAGCGACCTTCATTACCGATAGTGATTCCGCGTACGGCGGCAACGGCGGCACCGCCGGCAATGGTGGCGTCGGCGGCAACGGTGGTACCGGCAACGGCAGCGGCAACGGCGGCAGCGGCGGCAATGGTGGCGCCGGCGGCGACGGTGGCACCCCAGGCTTCTCCTTCACTGAGGGGACCGGCAGGAATGGCGTTGTCGGCGGCGCCGGGGGCGACGGCGGGACCGGCGGCGGCGCCACGGGAGATGGCAACGGCGGCGATGGGGGCAGCGGTGGTAACGCCGGCAACGGCAGTGCGGGTTCCTCCAACAGCAAGGACGACATCGATGATGTAGGCGGAGCCAGCGGCAATGGAGGCGACGGCGGCACCGCAGGTACCGGCGGCGCGGGCGGCGACGCCTCGGGCGGCGGTGTTGGCGGCAAAGGCGGCAGCGGCGGCAACGGCGGTAACGGCGGCGACGGCGGATCCTCGACCGGCGGTCATAGCAACTCTGACGGCGGAAACGGCGGTAACGGCACCGACGGCGGTACCGGCGGCAATGGCGGCAGCGGCGGTGGCGGCGGTGACGGTGGTAGCGGCGGGACCGGGGGCCAAGGGGGGTCCGGCGGCACTGGGCTAGAATCCGATGGCGCCGCCGGCAGTAACGGCAGCGCGGGCGCCGACGGGCAGCACGGGTAACGGAGATGTTGGTTGTTGGTCGCTGACGACGGACGATATCGATCAAGCCGCCGCCGGCGGCAGCGGCAGTAACGGCGGTGCTGGTGGTGGCTCAGAAAATAGCGATGCCGGCAAGGGCGGCACCGGCGGTGGCGGCGTAATCGGCGGTGTTGGTGCCCAGAACGACGACGGGTCAGGGCGGCACCGGCGGAGCCGGGGGCACCGGCGGTGACTCCTCGAACGGCAGCACGGCCCTGGAAGGCCTCTGGCTGTACCGGCGGACTCGGCGGCCAAGGCGCCGTCGGCGGCAACGCCGGCAACGCCTCTTCTGTCGGCGGGCATCGGCGATGACAGGGGCGACGGCGGTACCGTCGATCGACCGACTGAACAAGGCGGCGCCGGCGGTAACGCCGGTAACGGCGGTAACTTCGGTGGTGGCGGCGACGGAGGTACCGGCGGTGGCGGCGGCCACTCCACGGGCAGCGGTGGCGGCCAAGACCGCCGATCGCCAGATCCTGGGCACCATCAACGATTTGGCGTTCACCATCGAACACGTCATAGCAGCCGCTGGCGGATTGGCCCGCTGCGACATCGACGCGCTGCACCGCACCATCAACAGCATCACCGGCTACATTCCACCGATCAATCTGATCACCGCCAACCATCAAGGCCAGCGGTAACAACTGTCCTGCTGCCTGGGGGCGTAGCGGCGTCGCGACCCGAGGTCGCTACGCGGTGGCTGAGATGGGATCGGCCTGGTCGGTGTCGCCACTGGTGGCGGAAGGCGACGGCCGCAGTTCACGGGGTGGGTCAAGCAGCGACCGGTGTAGGTCTTCCAGCAGCCGAGTGCCGACCGGTGTCATGGTCAGACCGCGCCAACCGGCCGAGGCGCGATCAAGCACGGCCCACACCAGGCTGATGGCGCTGGTCTCGCCGGGGAATCGGCCAATGACCTTGGTCCGTCGCTTGGTCTCCCCAAAGGATCGTTCAATGAAATTCGAACGCGCCCATGGTGTTCGACCGGGAACCGCAGATAAGCCCTCAGCACTGCGTTGTCGGTAGCAGGACCCGCATGGCCGCCGGGTAAAGGTCGCAGTACTTGGCGGCGAACGCCTTGATCCGATTGTCGACGATCTCAACCAGCTGGGGTCCCGGTTCGATGCCCAGGTCGGTGGTGTCGAAAATCGCCCAGTAACCGTCGCGGACCTCGGCTTGCATCCCGGTAGGAATCTTAGCGAGCACGTTTCGGAGTCGATGAATAAGACATCTCTGACGCAAAGCTATTGGGTAGATTCGTTCGATAGCCGCGTTCAGGCCTTTGGCGCCGTCGCAGACGATCGGCAGCGGAGTACCAAGGCCGCGTTCGCGCAGATCGGTCAGGAAATCGGCCCACGCGTCGGTGGACTCGCCGGTCCCAGGTGACAATCCGACGAACACCGGTTTGTCCTCGGTGGTGATGCCCCGGGAGGCCAACACCGGCTCGGCCGGCGACCCAGGATGCATCCGAAAGAACGAGGCATCCAAAACAGGTATTCCAGCACGATCTCGTCGAGTCGGCGGCACGCACACGCCTGATACTCGGCTCGGAGCCCTCGTTAGCATCGGGACAGGCGGCGCTGCGTTGGTAGCGTTGGCGGCCGAGGAACTCGGTGGCCTCCGCCTCCAGCGCCGCCTGCACCAACAGCTGAGCGCCGAGACGGGCGACCTCTTCAAGGATTTCCGGCAACTCCCGATCCTCGGCAAACAAGGCATCGATCTTGATGCGGATACGGTCGGTGGCTGATACTCGAACTGACACGGGCGTTGCTCCTTCTTCGCAGACTTGCAGGTCGTGAAGCGGAACCTACGCCCGTGCTCCCTATTTGCACCGGATTCCGGACAAGACCGGGGACCTGCTGAATGTGGTGTATGCAGCGCGGGTGGCCGGTATTCGGATTCCGATGAAGGCTCCCGCGTTGCAGGGAGTGACGATCCGCCTGCCAAGGTCGCTCAGTTGCTGGGGAGAGCCGCCGCCTCTTGAAGCTGCGCCAATGTACTGCTGCGATGTCGGTTGCCGATGTGTATAGCCTTGTTGTGCAACAAAATTAGTTTGGCCAGTAGCCGATGACGCCGTCGAACTCCAGGTCCGTGTGGGCGAAGTCATTGCCGATGGCAATGAGTGGTTCGTGCGCGAGCTTGGCGGTGGCGTAAGCCATCGTGTCCCCGTAGTTGAGAGCGGCCGGATGGCGGCCCTTTCCGTACTGGAAGTAGGCACGATGGGCGGCCATCGCGTGCTCAAGGGTAAAGGGTTGGAATCCGAGGTTGATTTCGGACCGTAGGCGGTCGAAGACGGTCCGGGCTGTTAAGCCGTGCCGGCTGGTGAGCACGATGAGGCATTCCGCGGCGTTCGCCGCGGACATGACTGGGCTTCGGTCGGCGGCGAGGGCCGCCGCAATTTGCTCGGTGTATGGGGCCTCGCCCTGGACGAGAGCAACGAGGGCGGAAGAGTCAATGATCACGGTGGCTAAACTCCCGTCGCCCTGTCGTATCCGAGTGCTTGTTCGCGTTCAGCCTTGGTGATGGGCGATCGATCGCGCAGCAATGGCCAGATCTCGGTTCTGAGGACGTCGAGGAGTTCGTCTGTGCGGTTACCAGTCCGCGACTGCGTGATCTCGATCTGGGCCCGCAGCGCATAGCGGATAGCTTCGATACGACTCGGGAGGTGAAGGCGTGCGACGAGTTCGTCGGCGAAGCGGATGACCTCTTCGTCTTTGACATTAAAAGCCATAGATACATGGTACCGCCAGGGAGGTACTTGGTACCCTCACTTGGTATCCTGATCCGAAATTGACCTATGGTGAGCGGTGCCCGTGGTAGGCGAGCGGGCAGGACTGGCGTGCAAGACCATCGCCGCCATTGGGATGATCATCCGAACGGATTACGTACGCGAACACCCTCTATGAGCTGGCCGTCATTGAGATCCTCCGACCAAAGGATGCCACAGTGCAGCTCAGCGGCGCTGCGCACGATCATGGCATCCCGGAACGGCAGCTGATGCCGGTGCGACCACGAGGCCGCCGCCACGACATCGTCTGCTAGTGGTGAATGAACGCGCCAGCGGGACAGGCTGCGAAGTCGATCGACCGCCGCTTCCAGTGTGGCCGGAGCAGCAGCCTTGCGGGTGGCGTTGACGAAGAACTCTTGCAGTACCTGCACGCTGATTGCACCGCTTCGTTCCTGCCAGAGACGGCCCACAAGGTCGGCGGCGCGGTCATGACGATGTCCTGCAGCGGTGTCGTAGGCGTACAGCAGGACATTTGTGTCGACGAAGTCCATGGTCAGTGTTCGTGGACCTCGTCGCGTGACCAGGTGATTTCACCCACGCGCAGGCCGATGCCCTCTTTCATGAGGCGGCGTTCCTCCACTGCCACGTCGTCGTAGTCGCGGACGTCGCCGACGAGCTGTTCCAGCAGCCGCGCGACCAGCCCGGACACCGATGTATCGCGCTGCGCCGCGAGGATTTTCGCGCGACGGACGAGTTCATCTGGCATCGAAAGCGTAATATTTCTGGGTGGCATGTGAATCAGTGTACCACTGAAGCACAGAGGTATTGTATCGCTACTACCAGTCACTACAGCCACACAGATTTACGAACCGGCACTCATTGAGCGGTCGCTATCCGTTACAGTTGGCTCGTGACTGGCGCTGGTGCGCTCATCGGCTACGCGCGTTGCTCAACTGATACACAAGACGTGACCGCGCAGCGGTCTTGGCTGCGTGAACTGGGAGTGACTGGGGACCGGATCTATCTCGACCACGGCTACACCGGCACGACCCGTGCCGGGCCCGGCCTCGACCAGGTGCTGACTGCAATCCGCGAGGGCCGCACGCTCGTGACGCCGAAACTGGAGCGGCTCGCCCGATCGGTGCCCGACGCCCGCACCATCTGCGACGACCTCGCCAAGCATGGGATCAAACGGTCCCTCGGTGGACAGGTCTACGATCCCGCCGACCCGATGGGCAAGATGTTCTTCAACGTCTTGGCATGCCGTCGCCGAATTCGAAGTCGAGTTCCTATGGACGAGGAAGTTGCTATGGATGAGAACTCGTGAGGGTAGGGTGGTTATCCACGCGAAAGGCCGGCTCAAATGCCGCCAGCCTAAGCTCACCGTCAAGCAGCAGAAGGAACGGCGCCGGATGCACGGCGCCGACGACTACACCATCACCGATCTGGCCGAATTATTCAAGGTCTCCCGGCCGACTGTGTATCGAACACTCCGGCACGGCAAAGCCAAGGAAAGTGTGACGTGACCGCGGAATCGGCGTACGACCCGGACCCCGATGACCCGACGCAAATCCTGGCGTTGTTACCGGATCGCTGGCACGAACAGTTCCTCGCCGAATACCGGGCCGGACTCGACGCTGCCCGCGAGGTCGGGCAGTGGCCCCGGCTGCGCACTCGGCTGCATCGCTGGCGGCTCCGCGCCACCGCCTACGCCGACCCCGGTTTCGATGCTGCCGCACAGGCTGCCCGCGACGCCCGCCCCGAAGACCTTCTTCCGCTGCCCGGGTGGGATGACATGCGGTGAGCTACCGGCCGATGCTGATCGGACGAGCACAGGCCCAGTTCGCCGACCTCATTGACCACCCCAACGCATACGACGCGTTCATGGAACGGATCATCCGGCTCGTCGATGCTCCGTGGGATGCTTGGCAGGTCTACCCTGACGAGCCGGACTACCGGGAAACCCAATTCGGCGAGCACGGGCTGCTATCCTTTCGGGTCGATGACAACGCCGAACTCCTGATCATTTTTAACATCCTCTGGGCCGGATAAACCCACCGCCAGTCCCAAGGTGAGCGGACACGCGACTGCGCCCGGGCGCAGGCTGCAGAGATTGTGCGGCTTTGTCGTTGCGGGGCTGTGCTTGTGGGTGGTGGGCCGCGGGTTCGACGGTGACGTGCAATCCCATCGCGGTTAATCGGGCGATGTGGTTACGCACGACGTTACTCAACAGCGTGAGTGAGGCGGTCACGTTCAGGTAACGGGTGGTGTTGGATTGTGGGTGTGCTGCCGGGTGCGGCTGGCTGTTGACCGCAGCGAGCAGGGCCAACGTCTCGGCGGCTACTTGCTGGTCGATGGGCTTCGTCGCTGCGTCGGCGGTGGGCGCGAGTTCGGTGCCCGAGCGGTGGTTGTCGACGCGATCGACGAGCGGACAGCAAAGTTCTACCGACACTTCGGCTTTCATGATCTTGACCAGCGTCGTCTGTGGCGGCGTCTTAGCGATGTCGAAACCGCTCTTGGCGAGCGATGATCCACGGCGCGGCGCGGTGAGCTTTGGCTGGTCGCACCCGGTGCGGGACACCTGGGGGATCTGTGGGTGCCGGTTTTGGTTTTCGATGTAGCGCTTGATCGATGCTCCGTTCGCTGAGGCGGCGAAATGCGACGGCGACCATCGGATGAGATGGTGAGGTCGGGGACGATTGCGAGCAGTCGTACGCATACGGCGCGCTGCCAGGATCCTGCGTAGGAGCCGTTGGGGTGGTGGAGGCGGTAGTCGTTGTCGGTCGGAGGTCGATGTCAACGCTGCCACGGGTCCAGGCAGTGCACGCCGAGAGGTTCGAAGTGCCGGGTGTTGCGGGTCACGACCACCATGCCTGCGGACGGGGCGACCGCGGCGATAAGGGCGTCGGCGTACGGGACGCGCTCGGGCGCTCGGTAGGTTGCCAGAATGCGGGCGGCGGGCAGGTCCAAGACAGGACCCGGCCCTCGAAGGCGGGCAGCACCTTGTCCTCGAACCACCGCCGCAGGTGTTCGCCCTGGGGCGGGTCTTTGCGCGATTTGGCGATGACGCCGCGCTCGATCTCGGCGATGGTGGTGGCCGTCACGAACTGGTCGGGTACGGGCGCGGAGTCGACCCAGTTCTGCGCATCGGGGTTGAATCGGGGTTGCGCCCGGGCACCCGCAGAGCAGACACCACATTGGTCCAGGATGTAGGTCACATCTCAGGGGTGGGGACGGTTAGGGGTAGCGGCTCTGGCTCGAAGTCGTGGCCGCTGTCGGCAGCGCAGCAGGGCGGACATTGCGACAACATCCTCCCCGGATACCACGGCGGTGAGGATCGCGCGGGCTTCGGCCTCGGCGGAGTGGTGGTGCCGTGTGGCGCGGACCCGCAGCGCTGCCTGGTGCCCGCGGGCAGGTTGCGGATCACGATCTGTTCCATGATTAGGACACTTCCGATATCACATAACCGTTTCGCCGCTTAAACCGGGCTGTTCCGCCGGCAAGGCATGTTTGAGGTAGGCTGCATGACAGCCTTCCCGCTGCTAGTCCCAGTGGGGAGGCACTCTCGTGTGGTACCGGTGCACGACTGCCTGTTCGCTCACCGTTCGGCGCTCGCAGGCGCTGAGCGCTGTCGATCGTCGGCGTGCCAACGGGGTGAATGCTGGGTTCCGCAGATCTCACGCTGGACATCGCTGTTGTCGAGTTCACAAGGCGATAACCCAGCGACACCTCAGGTGCATCGGCGACCCATCCAAAACCACCGACACAAGGATGGTGCACCAGTGAGACTCGGCATAGGTGTCGTCATTTTCATCGCGGCCTATATCGGCTCACTTGTGCTGTATGTCAATGGCGGAATGGGTCGTCCACAGCAAATTGCAGACAGTCAGTCATCGAGCACCGCGACTCGGGTGGTTGTCGACATTGAAGATATTCAGTCAAACAACGGCGTGCTTATCGCTATCCTCATCGTTTCACCGGGGCCAGCGCTGCTCGACCCTCAAACCCGAAATCTCAAAGACGACCTCAGTGTGGTAGCCACGTCTGTAGTAACGGCAAGCAAGCACACATGGTCGAAGGGTGAGGTGCCCGATGTTTTTCGTATTACGATGCCCCTCTTCGGTGACGTCGCGGATTGGCCCTTTGACCGTTACCAGTCGGGGCCGATCAACGTTCAACTCTTCTCCGGCCCTGGGCAAGTACCCGAACAAGCGACGGTGACGTTGGTCGACCGTCTGCTCGGCTGGCAAGTTGACGTGCCCGACCTCGACAAGGCCGATGCCAATGCGCCGTACCGCCTGAACGTGTACCGATCACCAAGCACCATGGCGTTCGCCGTCCTCATACTCGGTGTTCTTATCACCCTTGCCGGCCTAGCATTTTTCGTTGCTATTCAGACGGTGCGTGGCCGACGAAATTTCCAGCCGCCCATGACAACGTGGTACGCGGCGATGCTCTTTGCGGTGATGCCGCTTCGAAATGCGCTACCCGACTCGCCGCCTTTCGGAAGTTGGATTGACGTCACGATCGTTCTTTGGGTGATTGTGGCGCTGGTCGTGTCGCTGGTGCTCTACATCTCTTGCTGGTGGCATCATCTGGCACCCAACGTTGCCAGGCAGAAAAAATAAGAGATGGAAGAGCGGCGCTTTCGTTGAGGGCGAACGGCCGTAGTTGGTGTGCATGCTGACGGGGCGGTGTTCACGGCGCCGCGATTCTTGCCGAAACCTCACTGGAATGGCTCGGTATCGACGGACCCGACCAGCGCGACCTGGCGCACTTCGACACCGACGAGCCGACGATTGGCGCGATCCGGGATTGTGCGTCCCAAAACGTCCTCCAGAAGGTGCCCGTCCCGAACCGCGGTAGGGCGTTGGGCGACTTGCGCTTAGATGCTCCGTACGCCGACGCTGACCGGAGCGGAGCGGAGCGACAATACACTTTGCCCGTCAGTCGGGTGAGATGACCTCCAGCGTTGGCAGGAGATCCAGGTGCCGGGGTCGGTCACGGGTGAGCAGCACTCGTCCGGTCACCGCGGCGTGGGCAGCGATGTAGAAGTCGGGCAACGGTGCAGGGCGGGTGCCACCACGGCGGCGGTACCGTAGGAAGCAACGTCCGGCCTGGAAGGCGGCCTCCCAGGGCAGGTTCTCGCGTTCGATTCGATCGGGCAATGCCTCCTCAATGTCCTCGATCCGTTCGAACCCCACGGAGAGTTCAGCAAAGATCAGCGGGTTGATAGCGACCGAGCCGGCATCGAATGCTCTCGCGAGCTGTTCTGCAGACCACCTACCCCAACGTGGGTCGTCGGTGAGCACATCGAGTAGCACATTGGAGTCCACCAGAGTCCCGAGCCACATAGCTCAGGATTCGCCGCGAGTCAGCGCCATGATCTCGTCGGTGGTCATCGACAGGCGGTGTCCGCGCATCTGCTCGACAAGAGCCACTCCGCGTCCTTGGGTCCGCCGCACGAGCCGGACGACGTCGCCGTCAATCTCAAAGTCGACCTCGGTCCCAGTCTCGATGCCCAAACGTCGTCGTACGTCTCGTGGGATGGTCACCTGTCCCTTGCTCGTGACACGCATGAGCCAAGGGTAGCAGTAGTAATACCATGCAGTATTACCGGCGACGGTAGGGTCAGGAGCTGGCGCGGTAGCTAGCATCGGCGGTAGGGCTCGGAGCCGTCGTTGACCACAGGGTTTCCCCTGGTGTCCTTCATCTCCGTGGCCCTGGCGATCTCTGTCCCGTTTCCAGCTCCCGCCGCTTCAGACCGTGCATGCGGTTGTCGGGCTCGAAATTGAGCGCACGCACCAACCCGCCGCTGGCGGTGCTAGCCACGTTTCTCAAAGCCGCCCTACGATCCCGGACGGTCGGATTTCCCGAGTCCGGTTCTGACCTGTGTTCTGCACGCCATTTATCAGAGTGCGGGCCTGCCCAGCGGTGCGGAAGCTTAAGCGCTGACCCGCATACACCCCTCGCGCCGATGGTTTGCCTGCCTCCTCGCCGCCAAGGCCAAGACGTATCCCAGGTGATGGACGACGGTAGCTGGGTAGTGCACCGGCCAGTCGGTTTCCCTTCCGGCCTCGACGTTCGCCACCATAATCGCCCACCTGAGGGGAAGTTGGACCGAGCGATCCCGGCTATGTCCTCCCACAATCCCGGCTTGTTGGCCACCCAGTGCCCAGGGCCCCTTTGCCCGCCCAGGGTGTTACCCCGAGTCGGGGCGACCTCAAGGGTCGCCTCGGAGGGCATCACCCCTCCTTCATCACTCCTACGAGCCCATGCGCCAGACCAAAACCCTCCTCGTGCCTTGGATTCCTCCTTGTGCACGCGGTCCTTGCAGGTTGCTGTCAGCCTCTGCTGGGAGATGGCCCTTCCCCTTCCCGACGTTGTCTCTGAGACCCTTGCGTAGGTGCTCGGACCCATACCCCGCCACGCTCCTCGGCTGCCTTTATCCGTTACTTCACCAAGGACACCGGTCTCACCCCACGGGAAACGGGTTCGACGCGCGGATTTACCCCCACACGGCAACTTCGGTGGGGAGCCGTATATCGAGGCTGCAGTCATTCGATTACCTTCGGGCTCCTACGGTCGCTCGACCTCCAGGTTGCTCCGACCGCGACGCCCAAAGACGCCGAGCCGCCAGGCCTTTCACACCACGCAGAACCCGGCCGGTTACCCGATCCAGGCAGTGGCGTTGCTTCGTGTCCGACACGGACAATTGACACGGCTGGACTCTCACCAGCTGGGTCGCAGCATTGTCGGCTGCTCCCTCCCGCACACGGCTTACCTACGCCGTTCACCGTCGGCGTTTGGCTTGTCCCGCCAAGGCTTGTTGGCCCTGGGTGCGATCACGGTTCCATTCGGGTTCAGCAGCCCGCAGAATTCCGTCGACTTGGGGGCCACGACAGACCGGCCGAAGCTAGGTCTGTGTTTGTGCCGTTTGCCGATGAACAACGCGAGCCGGTCACGTGCGTGCTGCGTGATGTTGTGGAAGCGAGCCGCGCTATGGCCGTAGCGAAAATAGCCCGCACAGCCCCGCAGGAACCTGTTGAGGTCCTGAACCACTTCCTCGACCGGCAGCCACAGTCGGGAACCCGGGGCACATTATTCTGACGCAATCAAGATCAGGTAGCTGCCTTGTTGGATGATAGGCACTCCGCCCGGTTCTCCACGGGCCTCTCGCTGTTTCCTTCCACCATGGAAAGCGGCCGGTGTTGTCGTCTCTCACGCTTATCGGGTCGGGTTTTCGCGTGGTCGAAGCGCCTGAAGCTAATTTTCGCGCAACGTGCTGAACTGGGTCAGCGCTGGTAATACGCTTCTGCCGTTGTCGTTGTTTTTACGCTGCCAGTGTAGGCGGGAGTGGCCCCGCCGTGCCGACTAGGCGAGAGGTTTGGCCATGGCCTTTGTGATCGCATCCCCGGAAATCTTGGCAGCGGCGGCTGCGGATTTGTCGGTTGTTGGTTCGACGATCGGCCGGGCTACTGCGGTGGCTGTGGGTGCGACGACGGTGGTGCGCAGTGCTGCCGCTGATGAGGTGTCGACCGCGATTGCGGAGTTGTTTTCCCAGCATGGGTTGGACTATCAGATGTTGGCGGCGCGGGTGGCGGTGTTTCATGAGGATTTCACGCGGGCGTTGGCTGTGGGTGGGCAGGTGTATGGGCAGGCTGAGGCAGCCAATGTCCGCGGCTTGGTCCTTGATGTGGTGAATGCGCCGACGGAGGCGGTCTTTGGGCGTGCATTGATCGGTAATGGTGCTGATGGGGCTAGTGGGCCGGTGGGCCAGCCGGGCGGAGCGGGTGGGCTGTTGTTCGGCAGCGGCGGCAATGGTGGCAATAGCACCAATCCCGGGGCGGCCGGCGGTGCGGGCGGCTCTGCCGGGCTGATCGGCGACGGCGGTATTGGCGGGAGCGGCGGGGCAGGCGGGGCAGGCGGTGCAGGTGGGCGTGGTGGCTGGCTGTTGGGGTCCGGCGGGGTCGGTGGGAGCGGTGGCGCTGCGAGTGCTGGGGTTGCCGGTGCCGGTGGGGCAGGTGGTTACGCCCCGTTGATCGGCCATGGCGGATCCGGCGGCGCCGGTGGCGCCGGCGGTGGCACCGGTGGCGCCGGCGGAGATGGTGGGCGGCTGCTTGGTATCGGCGGCGCCGGCGGGACAGGCGGGACTGGTGCCGATGGCGCTACCGGTGGTACCGGCGGGAATGGCAGCGCCGGCGGTGCCGGCGGCGCGGGCGGACCTGGCGGTGACGGTGGTTTGTTGGGGGTCGGTGGGGCCGGCGGCACGGGCGGCACCGGCGGTGGCGGCGGCGATGGCGGAATCGGCTTGGCCAGCCAGCGCGGTGGCAACGGTGCGACCGGCGGCAACGGCGGACCCGGCGGGGCCGGAGGACACGCGTTGATCGGGGCCGGCGGGGCCGCTGGAGCCGGCGGCGACGGTGGGCTGGGAGGGGCCGGCGGGGCCGGCGGTGCGGGCGGCGGCTGGGTAGGCGGCGACGGCGGTAGCGGCGGCAATGGCGGCACGTCCGGGGCCGGCGGCGTCGGCGGCAGGGCGCTTCTCGGGGTCGGCGGGGCCACTGGCGCCGGCGGCACAGGCGGCCAAGGTGGCATCGGTGGCATCGGCGGCATCGGCGGCGAAGGCGCTGCGGGCGCGGCCGGTGGTGGTACAGGCGGCAACGGCTTTAATGGCGGTGCCGGTGGCCACGGCGGCAACGGCGGCAACGCCGTCGCGGGCGGCACCAACGGCACTGGCGGCGCCGGAGGCACCGGCGGGCAAGGTGGACAAGGCGGCCAGGGCGGTGCGGGCAGTAGCAGCGCCGGCGGCCAAGGCGGCACCGGCGGCAGCGGCGGGGCGGCGGGACTCGGCGGACAGGTAGGCACCGGTGGCAGCGGCGGCAGTGGCGGCAGCGCGGGCAGCGGCGGGCAAGGCGGGCAAGGCGGCACAGGTGGCATGGGTGACACCGGCGCCGTCGGCGCCGTCGGCGGCGGTACCGGCGGCACCGGCTACAACGGCGGGGCCGGCGGCCAGGGCGGTCAAGGGGGGTTGGGCAACGGTGGCACCAACGGCACCGGCGGTGTCGGAGGCACCGGCGGCCAAGGCGGACAAGGGGGCCAAGGTGGTGTAGGCAGCAGCAGCGCCGGCGGCCAAGGCGGCACCGGCGGCAGCGGCGGGGCGGCGGGACTCGGCGGACAGGTAGGCACCGGTGGCAGCGGCGGCAGTGGCGGCAGCGCGGGCACCGGCGGGCAAGGGGGCACCGGCGGCAACGGCGGCAACGCCGGTGGTGTCGGGGCGACTGGCACCGACGGCAACCCAGCCGGCATCGGCAGCACCGGCTTTAGCGGTGGCGCAGGCGGCACCGGCGGCACCGGCGGCGACGCCAACGGCGGAACCGCCGGCACCGGCGGCACGGGCGGCAACGGGGGCAACGGCGGCCAAGGCGGCACCGGCGGTACCGGCATCGGCTCTGTCGGCGGCGGTGGCGGGACCGGCGGCGTCGGCGGCGCAGCCGGGGCTGGTGGTGCCCCCGGCAACGGCGGCGGCGGCAGCCAGGGCGTTGGGGGTATCGGCGGCGCCGGCGGCATTGGCGGCACCGGCGGCACCGGTGGCAACGGAGACGCGGGCGGTGTGGGCAGCGCGGGCGGCAGCGGCTACGCGGGCGGCCCCGGCGGCACCGGCGGCGCCGGCGGCGCCGCCAACGGAGGTACCGCTGGCGTTGGCGGCCGCGGCGGTGACGGCGGCCAGGGCGGCACCGGCGGGGACGGCGGCGCGGGCAGCGGTTCAGCCGGCGGGAACGGCGGCAACGGCGGCAACGGCGGCACCGCAGGCACCGGAGGTGCGGCCGGTAGCGGCGGAGGCGGAAGCGCGGGCCTAAGCGGCACCGGCGGCACCGGCGGCACTGGCGGCAGCGGCGGCAAAGGCGGTGCCGGCAGCACCGGCAGCGCGGGCGGCGGCACCGGTGGGACCGGATACGCGGGCGGCACCGGGGGTACCGGCGGTACGGGCGGCACTGCCAACGGAGGGACTGCCGGCAACGGCGGCAATGGCGGCAAAGGAGGCGAGGGAGGCGAAGGCGGCGAGGGCGGCACCGGGGTGGGCTACGGCGTGGCCGGCGGTACCGGCGGCGATGGCGGCACCGGCGGCGCTGCGGGCACCGCAGGTGCGGCCGGCGTGGGCGGCGGTGGGAACTCAGGTACCGGTGGTACCGGTGGTACCGGTGGTACCGGTGGTACGGGTGGCATTGGCGACACCGGCACCGCCGGCGCGGCCGGCGACGGCACGGGCGGCACCGGCTTTAACGGTGGCCAAGGCGGTCACGGTGGCCAAGGCGGGTCGGGCTACGGTGGCACCAATGGCACCGGCGGCACCGGCGGCACCGGGGGCCAAGGCGGCCAGGGCGGCCAAGGCGGCGAGGGCAGTGGCAGTGTCGGCGGGCAAGGCGGCACCGGAGGCACCGGCGGTACGGCGGGACTCGGTGGCCAGGCGGGCAGCGGCGGCAGCGGCGGCAGCGGCGGAAGCGCGGGCACCGGCGGACAAGGCGGCACCGGCGGCACTGGCGGCACTGGCGGCACTGGCACCGCCGGCGCGGCTGGCGGTGGCACCGGCGGCATCGGCTTTAACGGCGGTGCCGGTGGCCACGGCGGCCAAGGTGGGTCGGGCAATGGTGGCACCAATGGCACCGGCGGCGCCGGCGGGCAAGGCGGCCAAGGTGGGCAAGGTGGCCAAGGCGGCGCGGGCGATAACGGTGTCGGCGGCCAAGGCGGCACCGGTGGCACCGGTGGTGTTGCGGGCCTTGGCGGCCAGGTGGGCACCGGCGGTGGAGGCGGCAACCAGGGCAGCGTGGGCACCGGTGGGCAAGGCGGCATCGGCGGCACCGGAGGCAACGGCGCCGCCGGTGCCAACGGCGCGGCCGGCGGCTTCGGCGGCGCCACCGGTTACGACGGCGGCGCCGGCGGCGCTGGCGGTCAAGGTGGGTCAGGCAATGGCGGCACGAACGGCACCGGTGGCATTGGCGGCACCGGCGGCAACGGCGGCAACGGCGGTGCCGGCGGCACCGGTGTGGGATACGCCGTAGCCGGCGGAACTGGCGGCAACGGTGGCGCCGGCGGTGCCGCTGGCACCGGCGGCGCGGTCGGCACCGGCGGAAGTGGCGGCGCGAGCGGCAGCGCGGGTACCGGCGGCACCGGCGGCACCGGCGGCACCGGCGGCAACGGCGACACCGGCACCACCGGGGGCGGAACCGGGAAGTCGGGCGGGAACGGCGGTGATGGCGGCAACGGCGGAACCGCTGGCAACGGCGGAACCGCTGGCAATGGCGGAATCGGCGGCCAGGGCGGCACCGGCGGCGCCGGCGGCGGCGGCACTACCACCAGCCCCGGCGGCATCGGAGGCACCGGCGGGCAAGGCGGCGCCGGCGGCACCGGAGGCACCGCCGCAGGTACCGGTACCGGCGGCAACGGCGGCCGAGGCGGTGCCGGAGGTACCGCCGGCACCGGCGGCGCCGGCGCGGATGCCACCGCGTCCGCCGGCGCCGGCAGCAACGGCGGTGGTGGCGGCACCGGCGGGCAAGGCGGCGCGGGCGGTGCAGCAGGAATCGGCGGAACCAGCGGGACCGACGGAATCCCTGGTAACGGCGGTATCGGCGGCGATGGTGCCAACGGCGGCCAGGGCGGTAACGGCGCCACCGGAGCCCAAGGCAGCCTGAGCACCATCGACGGCGGTAGCGGCGGTAACGGTGGTAGCGGGGGGCAGGGCGGCGCCGGAGGCGCCGCTGGCGGTACTGGCGCAACTGGCGGCAACGGCGGTAACGGCGGTAACGGCGCCAACGGCGGCACCCCCGGAAACGGCATCAACAACGTCGCTGGTCCCGGTCAATCCGGTGGCCCCGGCGGCAACGGCGGCAACGGCGGCAGCGGCGGCGATGCCGGTGCGGGCGGCGCGGCCGGCAGCGGCGGCGGCACCGCAGGCACAAGTGGGACCGCCGGCAACGGCACCAACGGCGGCACCGGCGGCCAGGGCGGCAAAAGCGGCACCGGTTACCAGGGGGGCAACGGCGGCAACGGCGGCAACGGCGGCGCCGGCGTCAACGGTAGCGCTGGCGGCGACGCCGGCAATGGCGGCGCCGGCGGCCAAGGCGGCTCTGGCGAAGAGGGATCCGCGACCGACCACGGCGGCAGCGGCGGCAGCGGCGGCAACGGCGGCAACGGCGGATCCGCGAGTGACGGCGGCATCGCGGGCAACGGCGGCAACGGCGGAAAAGGCGGCCAAGGCGGGGACGGCGGCAGCTTTCCCAATGAGAACGCCGGCAATGGCGGCCAAGGTGGTGCGGGTGGTTCCGGTGGGGCTGGCGGGACCGGAACCGGTGGCAGCACCGGCGGCAATGGCGGCAACGCCGGCACCGGCGGTACCGGTGGCACCGGCGGCCAAACGGAACAAAACGATGTCAACGCGGGACAAGGCGGGCAGGGTGGGGCTGGCGGTACCGGCGGTGAGGGCGGAGCTGCGTCGGGCGGCGGCAACGCCGGCACGGGCGGCACCGGCGGCAATGGCGGCAATGGCGGCACCGGCGGCCTTAGCTCCAGCGGGACGGCTGGCGGAGGCACGGGCGGCACGGGCGGCAATGGTGGCGACGGCGGCAAGGGCGGAACCGCCACCGGCAATGGCGGCGGTAATGGCGGTGCCGGCGGCAACGGCGGCACCGCCGGCCAAGGGGGGCCTGGTGGGCAAGTCAACGGTAGCTCCGGCATTGGTGGTTCCGGCGGGATCGGCGGAACCGGTGGCACCGGCGGCAACGGAGGTGGCGGGGCGGCCGGGATCAACGGCTCCGGGGTCGACGGCGGGCCCGGCGGTGTCGGTGGGAACGCCGGCGATGGAGGCGACGGCGGTCACGGCGGTAGCGGTCAGTCCGGCTCTGTCAAAGGCGGTAGTGGCGGCAACGGCGGCATGGCCGGTAACGGCGGAGTCGGCGGCACTGGCGGCACCGGCGGCTCCGCCGACACGTCGGGTACCAGCAGTGGCGACGGCGGCAACGGCGGCAACGGCGGCAACGGCGGCGACGGCGGCAACGGCGGCAACGGCGGCACCAGCACCGGCACCGGGGGAGCTGCAGGCACCGGCGGCACCAGCACCGACACCGGTGGAGCTGCAGGCACCGGCGGCCTCGCCGGCTCGGCCACCAGCGGCGCCACCACCGGGAGCGCCGGCAGCGACGGCAGCGACGGCTCCGACGGGGTCGACGGCTCGGATGGCCAACCGGGATAGTCGCAAGGTTGCTTCTAGGGGGCCCTTGGTCGCTAGCTGATCAGGGCGAACCAGAATTTGATCTCCCAAAGCCGCCGACGTTGACCATGTTGGCATGACGATCAGAACAACGGTGATGAAGCCCGTAACAATACCGATACGGTCGAGCCACCCGAACGCCCATCGCCCGCAGCACGAAAACGACGAAAGGCCGATGATCTCGTACGCTGGCCTTCTTTTCGTGCCACGACGGCAACCCGCTTGGGCTTTGCCGCCTCAGCAAACCGGTAGTCCATGTTGAACATGTCGGCGACAGTGCTGGCGAATTCGCGTTCAGCTCGTCGATCGCAGCCGTCAGACCGGGCAGGTGAAAAATCACGCGTTGCAGGAATGTGCCGTTTTCCGGCGCGGTGGAGTGCTGATCCAGCGAAACGCTGCTGGCCCCGGCTTGCGCCCGGAAGGCACTCACCGCAGCAATAATTACGTAGCCCGCTGCGGTGTGCTCAACCGTGGTGTCATCACCGAGGGCTACCCGGACCCGGACATGGGTATGCCTCGGTTGGGGTGGCGCACACCGGGGATGAGCGGGTTCCGCAGCGATCCAACTGTGACATTTCCACTTCCACATGTGGCGTGCCCGGAGATCGCCGGGAGGAGACGGGTAAACCTCCCATCCCTGCCGACCTCGGCCGGTTGCTGCTTCGCTGCCATGACCGCCCGCTTGGCTGTAGATGACCAACTTGGCGTGATGGCAGTGGGCGACGCCGGCCCCGGGGGCGACATGGTTTCAGCGCATCCACAGCTTCTCCGAGCCGACCGACCGTCCGCTAAGCGCCGCGGAACCGCCAGACACCCCTCGAACTGCGTGGTGTCGGAATGATCTGCGACACCTTGACGTGGTGTATGCGGCCCGCGATTGATCTCCGGGAAGTCGGGACGGACTCCGGCGGCGATGCCCATGTGCGACTCCTGGTGCCGCCCACTTTTCGCCTGCCTTACGTCGTCTGTACGACGACGTTGACTGTGCTTGCGTTCTGGTTCGCCAGCACGATCAGTTGGGGGGCGCCGGGGGCGGAGGCTACCTGGCCACCAGTGACCGTCACTCGGTAGCCGTTCGGGTACCAGATCTGCGGCACCGAGATGACCGTTTGTGTGCCGGGGGCGAAGCGTCCCTGGCCGTCGGCCCGTTCGGTCGAGTAACTGAGCCGCAATATGCCCGAGGTGAACGACCAGGACGTCGGGGTGCCGGCGACCACCTGCGGGTAGGGTGTGGCGAGTGTCTTGAGCTTGGCCCAGTTGACATTGTCGCCGGTCTTCGGCAGTGCTGGGTTGATGACCACTGCCTGCCCGTTCGGTGATACGCTCGTCTTGTCGTTGCCGGTATACGCCCAGTACAGCCAGCCGATCTTGTGATCGTCGGCGTGGCACATCACCTCGGCGATCACCTTGAGTTCTTCGGTGGCACCGAATTCCGTCATCAGCTGGGGGATACCGTGTTTGTTCGCGTAGTTCTTGGCGTGGTTGAAGACGAACTCGTCCTCCACGATGCAGATCTGATATAGCGGTGGCTGCTGGGTGGGAGTAATGCAGTAGTCGTGGAATGCGAACACGGTGTGCGGGTCGTTCACCGAACGAAGGTTGGTGCGGATGCCCACGTTGAAGATCGTGTTCGGCTCGAAGAACACCGGCGCTGTCGGGTTGGCGGCGCGAATCGTCGGCACCACCCGGTTGTAGAAGTCGGTCAGCCTCGTCGAGTCGAACAGGATGCAGCCGGTGATCGGGTTCACACACGGCAGCCATATCGGGCCCGGCCATGGCTCGTTCCACACCTCGTAGCCTAGGACGTTCGGGTTATTGAGAAAGTAAGCCGCGGTGTGCGCAATAGACCCGCCGAGATGGTCCTGCAGCCCGACCCCGTCCGACGCCGGGACATTTCGCCAGAAAGCGCCCCACGCATAGTTCTCGGCCGGGTTGAGGTAGTTGTTCAGCGAGAAGCCCAGTTGCGGGTTGGGCAGCCCGCCCGTTTGCACGGCCCAGTCCGGCGCACCCTCGCCCTGGAACAGCTCGTTGTACAAGTCCTGGTGAAAGTCGAGCAGGCTGACAATACCGTTGGCCGCCAGTATCTGCACGGTCTGCGCGATCGAGGCCAGGTATGTGTCGTCGTAGACGCCGGGCTGCGGCTCCACGGCCTTCCAGATGACGCCCAACCGCATCGCGTTGAAGCCGTAGGTGGCGAGGAATTCTGCGTCGGAGGCTCCGAACCCGTCGGCGGAGGGCGTATACGGCGGCACCTTGTACACCTGATTCATCCCGTGCAGCACGACCACGCGTCCGTCGGCGCCGGTGATCCAGGTGCCGGTGTTGGTGAGTGGCAGCGCCGGTCCGGTGCTCGTTGCAGACACCTGGCGGGGAGCGGCGTACGGCACGCCGCCGAAGACCGTCAGCGCGGCGATCAGCGTGGCGACCACGGCAAACGTGCCCGCGCGGCAAAGGTAGATGCGCACTATGGACCTGCCATCCGTGTGGGTTCTGGTCACACAAATCACTTTCGAAACAGTGAACTGCAATAGTCACTGTTGCAACAGACGCTGCGATTACGGCTTGCGCACGGTTCGGTGTCGTCTCGGCTACCGTGTGGGCGTGGCGGCCTAAGGAAGCGGCCGCGGTTGGACCGCAACCAAGCCGATCGGCGCCGGCCGGGCCTCCGGCAGGGCCACAGTCACCCCACAGGTCACATTGAACCCGTGCGCCTAACCCAGAAACTCTAGTCCCATCGATTACGTTCATCGTCGGGTGATCGCCGGGCTGGGCTGAGAGGATTCGGGCTATGTCGTTCGTGATGGCGGCGCCAGAGATGATGGCAGCGGTTGCAGCGGATGTGGCGAACATCGGCTTGATCATCAGCGCAGCTAACGCAGCGGCGGTAGTGCCCACGACGGAGATGCAGGTCGCCGCTAACGATGAGATCTCACTCGCTGTTGCGGCAGTATTTTCCGAGCACGCTCGGGCATATCAGGAGCTGAGCTGGCAGGCCGCACGGTTTTGCGACCAGTTTGTACAGGCCCTCGCCGCGGGGGCCAGCGCCTATGCCAGCGGCGAGGCCGTCAACGCCCAGCTGACCCAGCTGAGCTCCGTCACCGACCCCATCCGGACCCTCACTGGACGCCCGCTGATCGGCAACGGCGCCGACGGGGGCACCGTTGATGGGGTGGGGCAGCCCGGCGAACCCGGCGGTTGGTTGTATGGCAGCGGCGGTAACGGTGGGGACAGCACCAACGCGGGAGCGGCCGGTGGTGCCGGCGGATCCGCCGGCCTGATTGGCAACGGCGGCGCCGGCGGGCGTGGTGGCAGCGCAACCGCCGGTACGGGCGGGACCGGCGGCGCCGGCGGCCGCGGCGGGTGGCTGGTCGGCAACGGCGGCGCCGGTGGCACCGGCGGCGACGCTACCAGCGGAACCGGTGGTGCTGGCGGCGCCGGCGGCGACGCCGAGTTGTTCGGCTCCGGTGGCTCCGGTGGCGCCGGCGGCGCCGCCGTCGGCGACGTCCTTGGCGGCGGCACGGGCGGCGGCGGCGGTCGGGGTGGCACCGGCGCGTGGCTGTACGGCGGTGGTGGTGCCGGCGGGACCGGCGGTGACGCCAGTGGCAGCGGCGGCGGCGCCGGCACCGGCGGCACGGGCGGTGCCGGCCGCCTGATCGGCAATGGCGGCGGCGGCGGGGCCGGGGGGGACTACGACGGCACCGGTGCTAACCCTGGAACCGGCGGGAATGGCGGCGATGGAGGCAACGGAGGCCTGATCGGCAGTGGTGGCCACGGCGGCCGGGGCGGGGACGTTACCAGCGCTAGTGGTGGCGGGACCGCCGGCAATGGTGGCATCGGCGGCAACGCCGAGCTGTGGGGCACCGGCGGTGGGGGCGGCCGTGGCGGGACCGGCAACGCAGTCACCACCGTCGCCGTCACCGGCGGGGACGGCGGCAACGGCGGTAGCGGCGGGTGGGTATTCAGCGGCGGAGCCGGCGGCAATGGCGGCGCCGGCGTAGGCAGCGGGGGCGGTGGCGGCGGCGGCAACGGTGGCGTCGGAGTCCTCTTCGGCGGCGGCGGTGCCGGCGGCAATGGCGGCGCCGGTGGTGAAAGCGGCACCGGCGGGGTCGGTGGGGCCGGTGGCAACGGGGGCCTGATCGGCAGCGGTGGCCGTGGCGGCTTCGGAGGCGACGGCGGTACCGGCGGAGGGGACGGCGGTGTTGGGGGCAATGCCATGCTGTTCGGCGCCGGCGGTACCGGCGGCAACGGCGGGGATTCCACCGGTGCCAACGGGGCCGGCGGGGCCGGCGGCAGCGGCGGCGACGGCGGATGGTGCACCAACTGCGCCGGCGTGTACGGCAACGGCGGGCCCGGCGGGGCCGGCGGCACCGGCACCGGCACCGGCAGCGGCGGGCCCGGCGGCAATGGTGGCACCGGCGTCGGCATCGGTAATGGCGGGGCCGGGGGCGCCGGGGGCGCCGCGTCCGGCACCGGCGCCGTCAACGGCGGGGCCGGCGGCAACGGCGGCACCGCCGGTGTGTGGGGTGCCGGCGGCAGCGGGGGCAACGGCGGAGCTACCGCTTCCACCACTACCGGTGCCGGCGGTGACGGTGGCAACGGCGGCAACTCCACCTTCATAGGCAACGGTGGCGACGGCGGCAATGCCGGTGTGAACGCTAGCGGCACTGGGGCTGCCAACGGCGGCAACGGCGGCAGCGCCAGCAGCGCGCTCATTGGTAACGGCGGCAACGGCGGCAACGCCAACCACGGCGGGACACCCGGGACCGGCGGAGCTGCCGGGACGATCGGCCATCCTGGCGTGTCCGGCGGCAGCACCCCATCACCCTCCGGCATGGCGTCGTATCACGACTTGCTCGTGAACACGATCTCCAACTTGCAAACCATCAGTACTACGTGGATAACTGACCCCGCGCCATTTCTGGTGCAGGTCGGCAACAACCTGGGCGGCTACGCCCAGCTGAGCGTCTCGTCGCTGCAGAACTCGGCGGGCTCGTTGGTAGCCTCGTTCCAGGAATTGCCGACGTACCTGCACGCGGCCCTCCAAGACCTGTTGGCCGGCAACATTAGTGGCGCGCTGCACGAGACGGTGACCGGGCTGGTCAACCTCGTTTTCACCGGGGTCAGCCTATCGGGCAGCAACCCGTTTATCGTCGTTGTGCACGGCGCCCTAGGAGACCTGGTGCCGATCACGGTCATCCCCAATTCAATTTGGACCAACGTCGCCAACGTGGGCGCGGTTGTCACGGACACGACCGTCTCGTTGACTGTCGTGAGCATGTCGCCCTTCCAAGCAGACCTGGTGTTCGGGCTGCCGGTTGCGCTCCTGCTCGATTCGCTGGGTTCGCCGGTCAGCACGGCGATCGCGACCGGACAAAGCGTCACATCGTTTGTCGATGCTGTGCAAACGGGCAACCTGCAAGGGGCGGTGGGCGTGCTCGTCGATGCTCCAGCCAACATTCTCAATGGATTCCTCAACGGCCAACACACCGTGCCGCTGACGATAAGGGGATTTGGATTCGATATCACGGCCAACATCCCCTTTGACGGGATCCTCGCCCCGATGCGGCCCGTTACCGGCACCGTGCCGCTGATCGGAGACGTGACCTTCGGCGGCACGCCCGTCGGCGGCATCGTGCCCGCCGTGGTGCAATGGGCCCCCGAACAGCTGGCGCAAGCAATCGGGAAGTAGCGCGCTCGCCCTACGCCGCCTTTACGAACGGGTGTGCCGGGCCAGCATTGCGGTCGGCGACGCGTGACGCTTGGTTTGCTCCATGCGGTCACCTACCGCACATAGTTTACGGAGTTGCCCCGCGCCGACAGCTGCCGCCTGTTCGGCCCCGGAAAATAGCGCACATGGTGGGCCGCTAACTGTGGTGGAGTTTCCCTCCCGCGATGAGCTTGGCCGCAATCTTGGCCAGCCGTGCCATGCCGATGTAGGTCATAGGATTGAAGATGGTCGGCCAGGTGGTCCTGATCAGATGGTCGGTCAGCGGTCGGCGCTCGAACCGGTCGGTGAGCCAGCGAAGCGTCATCGGGGCAGATAGTAGGTGCAGGCAGATATGTTCACTGAAGGCGTCCCGATGATAGGTGACCCTGGCGCCGCCGGCCGCATACGCGTCGGCCAACGCGTCGATGTCGTCCACGGCGATGAGGTAGTCATGCACGGCTTGCACGATCAACACCGGCGGTGCCGGCACCGCGGCGCCTAGTTTGATGTCGTTGAAGACATGCACCACCTCCGGCCTTGACAGCACATCCTCGAGCGGCTTATCGAGAAGATCGCCCAGGTCCTTGTTCGCCATGTGCAGGACGGCTTCCGCGGTCGTCATCGTCTCCAGCCGCTTGAGCAGCTCGCGACCCTCGTTATTGGTGTGCTCGTTGATCACCCCGTCCAGACCGGGGTACGCGTGTGCGAGCGCAGCAACCACCAACGCGGGCATGCCGGCAAGGAAGCCGCCGTTAAGCCTGCGGAACGTGTGGCCCAAGTCGCCGACGGGTGAGCCCAGTACCGCCCCGACGATGTCGAGTTCGGGGGCGTACTCGCCAGCCACTTCAGCAGCCCACGCGCTGGCCAGCCCGCCGCCGGAATAGCCCCACAGGCCGATCGGCCTCGACTCTGACAGACCGAGACGTTCTGAACTCGTGGCGGCGCGGAGCCCATCCAACACCCGATAGCCAGGCTCGTACGGCACACCCCACAGCCCCTGGAGACCTTCGTGGTCCGGTACGGAGACCGCCCAGCCCTCGGCGATGGCGGCGGAGATCAGCAGAAGCTCGAACTGAGTGAATGACCCTAGAGCCTTCGCCCTCCGTCGCAGCGCATAGGACGGGAAACAGCGCGATGTCATGGCATCGATCGCACACTGGTAGGACAGCAGTGGCACGGGCTGTTTTGGAGTCAGGTCTGTCGGGAGGATCACCGTGGTCGCCGTCGCCTCGGGGGCGCCGCTCATGTCCATCGTCCGGTACAACAGCTGGGTGGCAGTGAACCGCTGTGGTATGAGACCCAAAAAAGCTAGCTCGACGTCACGCGAGCGCAGGACCGTCCCGGGCTCGGCATACTGATAGCCGAGCGGCGGCTGATAGAAGGGGTCATCGGACGGCAGCAGTGGGCGTACCTTGCGCTGCAATTCCTCATGCGGCGGGCGGGTGACCCACTCGGCGGTGTGCGCTCCAGCAAGGTTGTCGAACTCCGCCATGCAGGCTTCCCTTCGTGGGCATCGGCACCCTCGCACATGAACAATCCCGAATGAAACGCACAAGCAGCCAGTCATAGCTCGGCGCCGGCACCTTGTCGGCGGCCAGCGCCTCGCATCTAGCTCATATACTGCACTTAATTCAACTTTAATCTAACTACTTCGACCTGAAAAAGTCGGCGGCGTGCCTCACCCACTTTGAGCGCGTAGCCGGTGGTGGTGCCTCAGCGCGTGGCCCAGAAGGCTTGCCTGATGTGGAAACCGCTGCGCCGGAGCCGGCACGCTGATGGCGACCAACTCCGAGCTCACCCCTCGCAGCACCGCACCCATCGCACAGACGCCCTGATCAACCACCGACTGGGCGCACGGGAGAAAACCGCCATGAGCACAGCAGATGTGCAGGACCAGACGATCTCCACCATGCCGAGGGGCGGCCCGGGCGCCTCCTGGCTGGATCGTCGATTCCAGACCGACACACTGGAATACCTCGACCGCGACGACGTACCCGATGAGGTCAAGCAGAAGGTCATCACGATGCTCAACTGGATGGGCAGCCTGACCAAGCTGCACGAGAAGTCCGCCCGCACCGCACTGAAGTTCGTCTCCGGCATCCCCAATCCACGAATCCTCGAGCTTGGCGCCGGCCACGGCAAACTCTCAGCGAAGATCCTCGAACTACACCCGACGGCGACGGTCACGACCAGCGACGTGGATCCAACCTCGGTGGCCAACATGGCTGCCGGGGAGCTGGGCACCCACCCGAGGGCCCGTACCGAGCTGGTTGACGCCACCGCCATCGACGCCGAAGACAACAGCTACGACCTGGTGGTGTTCGCGCAGGCGTTTCACCACCTCCCGCCGGCGATCGCCTGCCGCGCCATCGCCGAAGCCACCCGCGTCGGGAAATGCTTCCTGGTGATCGACCTCAAGCGACAACCGCCGCTGCGGTTGGTGCTGCGGTGGGCGCTGCTGTTGCCGCTGCAGCTGATGCTGTTGCCGTGGGCTACCACGCGACCGTTCCTGCACGACGGCATGATTAGCGTGCTACGCGCCTACAGCCCGTCAGCGTTCGAGGCACTTGGCCGCGCCGCCGATCCCGGTATGCGGATCGCTATCCTGCCCCCGCCGACGCGACTGAGCGCGCCATCGCTCACCGTCGTGTTCTCCCGCAACGGCACAACGTCGCCGCGGCGAACAAATCCGACGCCTTAATCGGTTAACCACCAACTGCTCACCGACTAGCCGGATAATGCCGGATTCGGCGTGGCTGAGCGGGTTCGGATAGATCAGGTAACGGCCTTGTTGGATGGTGAGTGCTGCGCTGAACGGCCCCTGGCGGGGCCGCGCACAGCGCGTGATAACTGCGTGTCCTTAATTAGTATTAGTTTAGTGCCCATTCGTAAACCTGTGTGGCTGTAGTGAAGTGGTAACGATGCAATAGCGTTTGAGTGTCGCGCAATGACACAAGACGGGGCTCGCGGTCGCAGATGGACGCCACATCCTTTTGCTGCCGGAGCCCCGTGAATACCTGTCTACCGTGTCGAGTTCCTCGAATACCAGCCGCGCTGCCGCAGGTTGCCTGATGTTTTGACCGCACACCACGGCATCCGTCGCATTTGGCCGACGAGCAGTGGAAGCTGCTGCGCCCAGAGGTCGAAGCCGTGATGGCCGAGCTGTTGGCCGCCCTCGACACCCACATCAGCGCCGCCGAAGCCGAGCTGGCGAGGTTGGTCCCCCTGAGTCCGTTCGCGACGTTGACCTCGGTTCCGGGCTGGGGTGTGGTCCGGGTGTCTAATTGTGCTGCCGCCCTGGGGGATCCGGGCCGGTGGCCGGGGCCCCGGCAAATCTATCGGGCCTCGGGACCATCGCCCATGCAATACGAATCCGCCGGCGAACGCCGTGACGGCAAGATCAGCCGCGAGGGCAGCGTGGCGCTGCGCCGAGCGCTGATCGACCTCGGTATTGGCCTGTGGCTGTCTGAACCCGCCGCCAAAGCCTATGCCGGCGAACTGAAAGCACGCGGCAAAACCCGGCGGGATCATCGGCTGCGCGCTGGCACACCGCGCCACCCGTATCGCTTATGCGCTGGTCCGCGATCACACCGGCTACGACCCATCCCGCTGGAGCTAACACTGGTTGGGCTTTCCTCGGTCCCGGCCCTCGGCGCCGGAGACGCAGGAGCTGTCCACCTGCAGCGCCCGCAGCGCAGCGAGGACGAACGAGGTAGACTGCGACGAGCACCGGCGCACTCTTGACCGGACGAGGAAACCATCCCTCGACCCCACGGGAGGCAACAACACCCCTCGAACGGCCCCTCTTCACAACTGCGGCCGGTAGTGCCAGGCTGGAAGGACGACGAAGGGCCGGACCAGATGCCGTGACAGCTATGGCGGACCCGACAGGGTTACGCCGCGCCTAGCTTGGCACCCGGCCCTTCGCCTTCACAGCAGCCCGAACGACGCCAGATGACCCACACCAACCGGTTGAGGTCGCATACATCAGCGTGGGTGCTCAGGCACTCCTCACAGCACACCGCACTCCGGCCAGATCTTTCAACACCGGCAACCACCGGCGACGATGCTCTACGCACAAACCCACGACTTGACACGACCTATAGCCAGCTAGGAGGGCACTGAAGTCTGCGGACTCGCTCGAAGATGTCGGCGGGTGTATGGTAAGCGCGCAGCGACGCCTGCGTGTTGTCGAAGCCCTTTGCCGACCGGCCGAATACAACCATTTCGAGTTCTCCTATGCCGCAAATGCCAAGGTCGACTAGATCGATACCGGCAGGCGGCGTTTCGCCGGCGAGCAGCCGCACGTGAGCACTGTTGTCGAGAATCCAGGTGGGTCATCGCCAAGCCTCATCCGGCAGCAGCACACCTATATCGACTCGATTGGTGGCGTCGGCGATGTGCTCGACGATCCTTCCGCCCGCGCCGCCTCGGTCTCGTCGCCCTGGGACACCTGTTGCCGAAGCGCGTGTTCGACGGTAGCCGGCAACGTGTCCCCTGACCCGCCCGACAAACGGGCAAAAAATTGGTGACTGCAAATCTGGTTGATTGTCGATCTCGGTCATTCGGGAATTAGCCTTCCCCGGAAGGATTCGTGGAACTGAACGACGGCTATTGCTATTCCTCGCCGAGAACGTTGTCAATGTCGTCTTCGGTTACGTCGTCGATGTGGAGGTGGTCGAGAATCTTTCCGAGGCGAAGTTCAGACTTGATGCTGGCCCGGCGCAGGTGATACAGCGTGTCACCGTAGCCGCCCTCGATCTCGGCCAGTCTTGCCTCTAAGGCCGCAATGCGACGTTCCAGTGTTTGAATCGATGCCACGCGAGTTAGTTCCTTCCCGTGTTGATCCCGTTTTCGTGCTCGGCTTCTGGCAGCTGAGGCCGCAGTAGTTCGGTGGGGTCGACGTCGAAGTGCTCGGCGAGCGCGTAAAGAGTTTCCAGGGTGATGTTTCTGCGGCCGGCTTCGATCGCGCTTAGGTATGGCCGTGTAAGCCCGACGGCGGCCGCGGCGGCGGCCTGGGTCTCGCCAACGGAATTCCGCAGCTCGCGCAGGCGCTGGCCCAGGCGATGGAACGTGCCCTCAACTAGCACGTGTTAACTATAGATGACACGTGACGTCCTCCGCGCAGTTAAGATATGCGGATACCTTGTGGTGGCGCGCTGTCTCGCTAAGCCACTTGTTGGGCGGGTAGCGCCGTGGGTGCATCAGCAGGGAAGGTTGGCGCCGAGCGGTGCGCCCTGTCTGATGTCGGTGTCTCGATGTGCAACAGTATTGGCCATGAGTTGGCGCAGACCGCTGTTCGATGTGACGGCCCAACCACCCGACGTTCGTGTCGATGATGCCGACGTGGGCAGCGTTGCCCGGGTCGCGGTGGAGGCGATCCTGGGGGGTTTCGCCCAGATCAGCGATACGGTGGAGGCCGAAATCCTCGGCTCGACGTTGCTTGGTGGCATCGGTTTACTCGGCGCGGATGCGACGGCATTGGCCGCGCCGGAGGTTGTCTCGATCATCGAGGCGGTGGGCGATCCACGAGCGGCCGGGATGCTCGCGGTGCTCGCCACGCTCGACGAAGGGCCAATCGGCGAGGCCGCTACCGCGGGACTGGACCGACTGCGGGCATGCGGTGTGGCGGCTCCGGAGTGGGTGGCGGCGTTGTCGGCTCCGGTGAGCGCGCGTGATTGCGTCGAACTATGCGAAGACGACCAGACGCTGGTGCTTGCGGCCCGCTTCGACCGCGCGGGCGCGGCCCACGCAGTGATGATTCTGGTGGACCCCCAAGATTGCGGGGAGGCAGCCGAGATCATGCTGATGGACTGCGCGGATTTGACCGAAGCACTCGCCAAGCTGCACCGGGCCCTTGAACGTGACAAGGCCCGGCTCACCACGACGGCCCTGGATCCGGCGGAATTTCGGTGGCGGGCCGAAGCGGCGATGGATGTTCGCGACCATCACGACCGAGATGACCAGGACGTTCCGTTCGACTCGGAGGACATCACCGATCTCCGTGGCTTGTTCGACGCCGCGGGTTTTTTTGATGACGACGATCTCGACGACCAGGACGGTCCGGGGTATCGGGCTCTGGCGCCGTTGCTGCGGGCTAGACTGCGGGCGCTGCCGCAATCGACGACCAAAACCCACGCCGCCGCACGGTGAACATGCTGAATCCAGGGTCGCCGGTCTGCTGGCAGCGCTGGATCGGCTTGCAGCGCTGCCAGGGGTGTTCGGCGGGCCGGCCGCTATCGTCCCGGTGAAGTCGAGCCCGAAACTGCCCGCCAAGCGCAAGACGAAGGACGGTCCGGCGCCGGTTCTGCAGTTGCGTGTCGACCTACGCGCAAGTAGACCACCGATCTGGCGGCGCCTGCAGGTTCGTGGCGACATCGCGCTGCGCGAGCTGCACAAGGTGTTGCAGGTAACGTTCAACTGGCATTCCACGCATATGTACGCGTTCGACACCGCCTACGGTCAATTCGGTATTCCCGATCCCGAGCTGGGGTTGCGATCTGATGCCAAGGTCACCCTCGAACAGGTCGCCGCCGGCCCCGGGACGAAACTCACCTACACCTACGATTTCGGCGACGACTGGGAACACCTGATCACCGTCGAGGACACCGTGCCGTGCGAGGATGCCTCGATCTACCCCAGGTGTGTCGGCGGGCGTCGGAAAGCTCCACCGGAGGATTGCGGCGGCATCTGGGGTATCAGGAGCTGCTGGAGATCCTCGACGACCCCGCCCACGAAGAACACCAAGACCGTCCGGAATGGCTCGGCATCGACCGACCCGACCAACACGACCCGGCGCACTTCGACACCGACGAGGTCAACGACGCATTCACGTCGGTTCTCCTGAACTCGAGACACCGGAAGTAGGCACCACGATGGGGAGGGTTACCGCACAACGATCGATTATTCGGGATGCCGGTAAGGAGCGGGTCAAATTGACGGCCCATCGGGTCAGATTGACGGCCCATGTTGGTCAGCACTCACCGCATGATCTACGCCGCCGGCGGCTCACCGTCGGACCTGGGATCCGCCGGTGAGCGGGCTCGGCGACAGGGTCCTGCCACTGATCCGTACCCGGGCCGATGTCCACCGATGGGCCCCGGCCAACGATCACGGACACCAGATGCACGTCGCCTTGGACATCCTTGAGGCCGCCCTGCCCACGGCTGATCCAGCCGAGGCGTACTCGGTGACCCACAAAGCATTGGGCAGCGCGATCAAAGTCATCGCCGTCGCCGATGACTCCAGCGGCATCATCGGCGACGCGTGCCGGCGGCTCCTGGACCTGCATCCCAAGCTCGCCGCCGCCGCGAACGTTGCGGCGGCCAAACTCATCGACTGGATGATGACGTTCCAATTCGACGGAGACGTCGACTATTTCACCCTTGATCCGGTGGCCTACGCCCCCGCACTGGGCGAGGCCGGGATGATCACCTACCGGCGACAATTGATGCAGATCGAGGCCGATCTGGGCCAGCGTCCCAGCCAAGCCGATCGCCGGGCATCGCGGCACTCGCATGAGTGGTTCACCATTGAGTGGAACGCCCGTAGGCTGGCCGTGCTCGACCGGGATATCGACGCGATCATCGCCACCCACGCCCGAGACCGACGCGTCGCGGCCTGGCTACAAGAAACCGCCGAGGCCTTCGAAGAGATCGGGCAGACCGACCTGGCCATCGACTGGGCCAAACAAGCCACCGACTTCGACGACGGCCACCAATCCCGCCGCGCCGCCGACTACTGGTGTTCACTCCTCGACCAACACCGGCCCCACGAGGCATTGCACGCTCGCGTTCGGGTCTTCCGTCGTTGGCCGTCGGCGACAACGGCGGCACATCTACGCGCCGCAGCCGGCGCCTCCTGGCCCGACTATCGAGCCGAAGTCACGACCACACTCGCAGCACATCCCCGTCATGCCGTGATGTTCGCCCTGCACACCCTTAAAGACGTTGAGTTCGCCTGGGATCTCGCGCACTCAATGGCCCTCGCCGACGACCCGACATGGAGCGAACTCGTCAAGGCCTACGAGAGGATCGACCCCCTGGCCGTCCTTCCTGTTCTGCAACGCCTCGTGGAGGGCGAACTGGTGGTGGCCAGACCCCAGAACTACCGGCTGGCCGCGCGACGGCTGGCCAAGATGCGCCGACTGGCAGCCGGCAGCGACCACGCGCAAGCGGTCGACACGGTGGTCGCCCAACTACGAGAGACCCACAGCCGCCGACCACGACTCCAACAGGAATTCAACCGCGCAGGACTGCCCTGAACATCGACCGGAAGCCCTCAGCATCCCTGGACCTTTCGCTGACCGCTGGACGCTTTGCCGCCACGCTGACACAGCAGGCTCGATCTGAGCGAGCGACACAATGCCAAATGGGCGCCAACCATCCGGTCCGGGCGGGACAGCTCAATTCGGAATCTCGGAATCATTGAATCAGTGCAGAATTTTGAACGTTTCGCTCCGATGCGGCTGGATGTCCCATTTGCGCCAGATCCGTGCCACCGAGGCGAACGAGATCCCCAGCCGTGCCCCCTATGAGCCGACTCGACCAATGCGTCACTCCAAGATGTGCACGCGATTTTCCCTTCTCGGCCAACGCTTCTGCGATCACTGCGATCTCGTCGATCATTGCCGCACGCCCCTGGCGTGGCTCAATCGTCAAGCCCGCCGGTACCCGAACCTACATACCGGCCACGCCATTTGAGCACCGTCGGCCACGAGCTACCCGTGCGATCTGCGATCTCGGGTTATTGGGTACCCCTGTCGCAATCACGCAACTCCAACGCCGCGGTCATATAGATCCATTGATTCTCGCAACCAGCCAACGTAAAGCAATTAACGACACGCGAGGCTAGATGATGTCCTGCGCGGCGCCGCGACCCGCGGCCCGGCCGGAGAAGATGCACCCGCCCAGGAAGGTGCCCTCCAAGGCCCGGTAGCCATGTACGCCGCCCCCGCCGAACCCGGCCACCTCGCCGGCGGCATACAGCCCGGTCAGAGGTGTGCCGTCGGACTTGAGCACCCGCCCTTCCAGGTCAGTTTCTATTCCGCCCAAGGTCTTTCGGGTCAGGATGTGCAGCTTGACCGCGATCAGCGGCCCGGCTTTGGGATCGAGCAGTCGGTGCGGCGCGACGACGCGACCGAACCGGTCGCCCAGGTAGGTGCGGGCGGCCCGGATCGCGGTGATCTGACCGTCTTTGCTGAACTTGTTGGCCACTTCACGATCACGGGCGGTGACCGCGGCTTCGACCGTCCCGTAATCCAGCGGCAGCACATCGGGTAACTCGTTCATGCCGTCCACCAACTCGCCCAACGTATTTGCGCTGACAAAGTCGACACCCTTGTCGATGAAGGCCTGCACCGGCCCCGGCGGACCGGACCGGGCCCTCGAACGCACCAGTTCGCGGATGCTCTGCCCGGTCAAGTCAGGATTCTGTTCCTGGCCGGACAGCGCGAATTCCTTCTCAATGATCTTGGCGTTCAACACAAACCAGGTGTAGTCATACCCCGACTGGGTGATGTACTCGAGCGTGCCCAGTGTGTCGAAACCCGGATACAGCGGAACCGGTAGTCGATTGCCTGCCGCATCCAGCCAGAGCGACGACGGGCCGGGAATGATCCGGATGCCGTGGCTGGGCCAGATCGGATCGTAGTTGGTGATGCCCTCGGTGTAGTGCCACATCCGGTCGGGGTTTATCACCCGCGCGCCGGCCCTTTGGGATATGCCGATCATCCTGCCGTCGACGTGGGCAGGCACGCCACTGAGTAATTGTTTGGGTACGCGCCCCATCCGCTTCGGCCAGTTCTTACGCACCAGATCATGGTTGCCGCCAATCCCACCACTGGTGACGAGAACAGCCGAAGCGCGAAACTCGAACTCTCCCACAGTCTTTCGCGACGACGGCGCGCCGCGCGGCGCATCCGCAGGCTCCAATATGGTGCCCCGAACACCCGTCACGGCATCACCCTCCACGATCAACCTGTCGACCTGGTGGCGGTGGGCAAAGCGTACATTCGGCCGGTTCCGCAACTGACGCGCGAAGATTTCGACCAACGCCGGCCCGGTGCCCCAGGTGATGTGAAACCTGGGCACCGAGTTGCCGTGCCCCTGAGCGTCGTAACCACCACGCTCGGCCCAGCCCACCAGCGGAAAAATCTTCAGCCCCCGCGCCCGCAACCAGCTACGCTTCTCCCCCGCCGCAAAATCGACGTACGCATGGGCCCATTGCTGGGGCCAGTAGTCCTCCGGACGATCAAATGCCGCCGTTCCCAGCCAATCCTGCAGGGCGAGTTCATGACTGTCGCGGATGCCCATACGGCGCTGTTCGGGGCTATCGACGAAGAACAGTCCGCCGAATGACCAGTAGGCCTGCCCACCCAGGTTGGCCCTGTTCTCCTGGTCCAGGATCAATACCCGCAGGCCGCGGTCGACCAATTCGCAGGCCGCCACCATGCCCGAAAGACCGGCACCGACGATAATCGCGTCGGCAGCGAAGTCGTCCGCCCCAGCCCCTGAACCAGAAGATCCATCGCTCATGTCGGTACAGGGTAATGCCACCGATCATGACGGCTGACCCCGCGGCGATCGCAAGCGCGGCCGCGGCGATCGCAAGCGCGGCGGAGCCGGGCGCAGCGAGTCGCCGCATTCATCCGAGCCGGGCGCAGCGAGTCGCCACCGAGTCGTCCGAGCCGAGCGCAGCGGGTCGCCACCATCTGACGACGCAACGGCGAGAATTGCCTTGTTTTGAGGAGGACTTGCGAACCAGAACCAGGTCCAGCTCGGTAATTCCGTGAAAATCATCGAGTCGTCGAAAGCCGTCGCCGGGCAACGCTTTGACGACGCCAGGCGACACCAACTAGCCGAGTGCCGCACAGCCGGGTACGAAGCCTGGGATGCTCGAGCACCCGGTCGGCCGCCTGCTCGCTCGCAGTCAGCACCGCATCGGCAGGCGTATCGAGCGCGGGTGTTGCTGATGCCCACTGACGGTATTGCCAACACGTGGATCGCCGAGGGTAGGTGCGATGCCGGTTACCGTGTGGTCCTTGCAGGCTCGGTTCACTCAGGAGGGCTGGCCAAGCTCGGCGAGGTCCGCAAGGGGCGGTGCGAAGCCGTCCATCCCGACCGAGGCAGCGAGGTGCCTCGGCCAAAAGTGAGCGCGAAGTAATGGCTGGTGCCTCACACATAATGAGCGCGTGAGGAGGCTTGCGTTACTCTGCTTCGGCCAATCGGTTGATTGACGGTTGCAATGCTTCCAGGTCGACATGACGGGCGGCGGCGAGGGCTTCGGTCTTGGTCTTGGCCAAGTCCAGCAGTTGCCGCTGGATGGCGTTGATCTGCCGTGTCGGGTCGGCCGGGTTGATGCCCTTGATTCGGGCGGCCACTTTCGAAAGTTGGTGAGTGTCAATTACTCCCGATTCCTGCAAGCGCTGCCACGGGGTCTTGGGCTTGTGCTAGATGCGTTTGCGGCGGCCGTTGGCGCTGGTGGTGTAGCCGATGGGCCATTTCGTCGGGGTGAAAAAGTTCAGGCGCAACGACACCAGCTACCACAGCTGGTTGAGAAGCTTCCAGCTCCTGGCCGGTGTCGTAGCGCCAGTAGAACGCGTGTTTGCGTACTACGTGGTTGTTTTAGACTCCACATCGGCTGGTCGTTGTTCTGGTATGGCCGCGAGCTGCTCGATATCGCGGGCCTGCAACCATCCGGCGACCTCGTGGCTGATGAACTCAGACCCGCACTCCGAGTCGAAGGTCACCATGGGGAACGGGAACCGCTTCTCTAGCTCCTCAATGCCCTCCACGATCCGCTTGGAGGCGTTGTTACGAATCGAGCAGTTCTCGGTCCAGCCGATCACCACGTCGGTCATCGTCAGCGTGCGGGCGTATTCACCGATCAGCGTCGGGCCGCAGTGCGCCACGGTGTCGGCCTCGATCACCCCCGGAGCCTCGGGTGTCTCGTCGTCGCAGGTACGGATGGTGATCGAATTACTCAGCAGCGGAGACGGTTTCGTCGTCGAGATGCGCTTGATGCATATCCTGTCCCGGGACGGCTTCAAGTACCGGTCCACCATCGCCGCGCTCATCGCCGCCAGCTCAGCTAACGCCTGCTCGGTCGCGAACGACTTGTCCAGATCACCGGCGGCGGCCAGCAGCGGCAGCCACACGTCGAGCATCACCACCAGGTACTTGCCGCACGGCATGCCCATCAAGGCCCACACGTGTTCTAGCAACGCCCTGGCGTCGTCGCTGAAACCCCGCGACATCAGCGTGCGCCCATCGACTTGCTCTACTGGGTTGGGCAGTCTGGGGCCGGTCAGCATCCGCCGGGCCGTTGAGCGGCCTATCCCCGTGGTAGCCACCACCCGATCCCGTGTCTTGCTCTTGTCCGCCTTCGATGCCCTGCAGTACTGAACCCGCAACTTGTTGGTCACCTGCCGTCTCGCGGCCATTTCGATCTTGCCCTCCACATCGGGCAAGCCTTCTCGGCCACGCGCTCAAACTTGGTGATGGCACGTCGGGCAGTGGACGCGATCGCGGAGGCCACGTTAGGGTCATTCAATCCCCAAGGGTCAAATCTATTGGAGCACAAGGACGATGGCCACGCAATTCGGGGGGCCGGTCCGCGGCGCAAGGATTTGGCTGGCACAGGGACTTTTAAACCTCACGGTCAACGGCCCAGTCGGTATGCGGCAACGCCCAGGGGATCGCATGGCTCGTCTAAGCCGGTGATCGTGCCCCAAAAAGACGCCTTTAGTGGGCCAACTTTCCCGCAGTGTGGGATCGCTGTGTGTGATGGGAAAGGTCCGGTGAAGTGGTGGCGAGTCCCCGTTACTGAGTCCACCCGGTTTTAGAGTCGGGCTTGTTTGATCCAGGTTCAGTTAATCTCGCAGGCCACCGGGGTGTGGGTGTGTCTGCAGGCCGAAGCGTACTCGGCCGGTGTGCGGTAGCCCAGCGCCGAATGGCGGTGTCGGTGATTATGTTCGTGCTTGAAGTCGCCGATGACCACGCGAGCCTCGAACAGGGTGTTCCAGTGGTTGCGGTTGAGGCACTCCTTGCGTAGCCGGTTATTGAACGATTCGATGTAGCCGTTGACCCATGGGCATCCTGGTGGGATGTAGACCAAGCCGGTCTTGTTCTCGCAGAACCGTTGCAGCGCTTGGGAAACCAGCTCCGGCCCGTTGTCCATCCGCAGCACCTTCGGCGGCCCGCCAGCCACCGTGAACGCCATCTCGAGTTCAGCCACGAGGCGTTCGGCGGTGATCGAGCGCTCCACGATGTTCAGCAGCGACTCCCGAGTGTGCTCGTCGATCATCGAGGCGATCTTGATCGCCTTGCCATCGGTGGTGGAGTCGAACTGGAAATCGATCGCCCACACCACGTTCGGCGCATCAGCCGCGACCGGCGGGACCGAGGACACCCCGGCCCGCTTACGCGGCGACCGGATCTTGACCTGCAGGCCCTCCTCACGCCACAGGCGGTGGACCTTCTTCTTGTTGACCTCACGGCCCTCGTCGTGGCGCAACGCCGCCCAGGCACGCCGGAACCCATGGCAGGGGTGTTTGGTGGCATACGCGCGCAGCCAGGCCCTCATCTCGGCATCCGGATCGGCCGGAGTCTGCGCCGCAGGCAGGCGCCGGTAGGTGGAGCGGGCAAGCCCAACAGCCTTGCACGCCAACCGTTCCGACATGCTCAACGTATCCTTGAGCATGTCCACGGCGCGGCGCTTGGCAGCTGGGCTCAGAATTTTCCCTTCGCGACCTCCCGCAGCGCGTCTTTCTCCAGTTCGGCCTCGGCCAGCAGCTTCTTCAATCGGGTGTTCTGCTCCCGCAGCTCCCGCAGCTCTTTAGCGGCGTCGGTGTCCATGCCGCCGTAGGCGCGGCGCCAGTTGTACAGCGTGGCTGCTGAGACACCCAACTCGGCGGCGATTTCCTCACCAGTCTTACCTTCAGCAGCCAACTCGTCCGCGCGGCGCAACTTGCGCACGATGTCCTCCGCGGAATGCCGCTTCCGACCAGCCATGTGTTTCATCGTCCCTTCCAGCCCGACCTCGGGCCACAGGACTCTAAAACAAGCTGGACTCATTCACGGGGAACACGCCAGTGGGCTTTATGAGCGTGTGTGGTGGGCTACATTCCGGCAACCGGTGTTGTCTAATTGTCTGGTGCATCGGCGAGTTGACTACGCACACTGCTCTCCCATTTGTGCTAGCAGAACCGGGCGGAGATTATCCGCGAAACGAAGACGAGCCATTCGCTTCACCAATATGCTGTGACCGCCGGTCGTGAGCTCGGATGGTGGCTTGCCACATCCTGCCTAATCGGTCTCGCCACATCCTGCCTAATCAGTGGAGCCGCCCCATGTCCTACGTGTGGATTTCGCCTGAGGCCGTAGCGGCGGCAGCTGAGCAGCTAACGGGGATCGGCACCTCGGTCGGTGAGGCCAACGCGTCCGCGGCGGCAGCCACGACACAGCTGTTGGCAGCCGGTGGCGATGAGGTTTCGGCAAGAATCGCGGCGCTGTTCGGCGCGTATGGGCGCGAGTATCAGGCCATTAGCACGCAGATGCAGTCCTGGCAACAGCAGTTTGTGCAGTCGCTGCAAGCTGGGGCGGGTGCTTACGCGGGTGCCGAGGCGATCAACGTCGAGCAGGGTCTCCTAGGCGTGATCAATGCCCCCACACAGTCATTGTTCGGACGTCCGCTGATCGGTGACGGCGCGAATGCAACTACGCCGGGCGGGGCCGGCGGCGATGGCGGGATCTTGCTGGGCAACGGCGGCAACGGCGCTGCCGGCGCAACCGGTCAGGCCGGCGGACCGGGCGGGTCGGCAGGGTTATTGGGCAACGGTGGCGCAGGCGGGGCCGGCGGAGTCGGTGGGGCCGCGGGTGGTGCCGGTGGCGGCGGCGGGTGGCTAGCCGGCGTAGGCGGGCCCGGCGGGACGGGCGGCGCCGGCGGCGGGACCGGTGGTTCTGGTGGGGCCGGCGGATTGCTGTGGGGCGGCGGCGGCGCGGGAGGCGCCGGGGGGTATGGCGGCGGTACTGGCGGTGCCGGTGGACGCGGTGAGTGGTTGATCGGGGCCGGTGGGGCCGGCGGGGCTGGCGGCTCTGGTGGCGGCGCCGGCGGCGACGGCGGTGACGGCGGATTGCTGTGGGGCGGCGGCGGCGCGGGAGGCGCCGGGGGGTATGGCGGCGGCACGGGCGGTGCCGGTGGACGCGGTGAGTGGTTGATCGGGGCCGGTGGGGCCGGCGGGGCTGGCGGCTCTGGTGGCGGCGCCGGCGGCGACGGCGGTGACGGCGGATTGCTGTGGGGCGGCGGCGGGGCCGGCGGCAGCGGAGGGTATGGCGGCGGCACGGGCGGGGCCGGAGGGCGCGCCGAGTTGTTGTTCGGCGCCGGCGGAACCGGCGGAGCCGGCGGGGCTGGCCTGGACGCCGGGGCTGGTGGAGGTGACGGCAGAGCCGGCGGCCAAGGCGGGGCCGGGGGCGCCGGATGGTTACTGGCAGGCGGCGGTGCCGGCGGCGCTGGCGGGGCCGGGGGCGCAGGCGGTGTCGGCGCCGTGGGCGGGGCCGGCGGCGCCGGCGGCACCGGCGGATCCGGCGGGGCCGGAGGCCGCGGCGCGTTGCTGTTCGGCCCCGGCGGGCTTGGCGGGACCGGCGGGGTCGGCGGCCTTGGTGGTGCCGGTGGCACCGGTGCCGACGGGACGGTGGCAGGTCTAGGTGGGGTCGGCGGCGCGGGTGGCACCGGAGGCATCGGCGGTACCGCTGGTCAGGGTGGGGCCGGTGGGACCGCCGGTCAGTTCTTCAGCGGCGCCGGCGCGACCGGAACTGCGGGCAACGGCGGTGCAGGCGGCCAGGGCGGTAGCGGTGGGGCTGGAGCCGCCGGGTTCGACGCCACTGCCGGTACCGGCGGCACCGGTGGTCCCGGCTTCGCCGGCGGAGCAGGCGGGCAAGGCGGTATGGGCGGAGCCGGCACCGTCCAGGGCGCCGGCGGGGCCGGCGGCAGCGGCGGGACCGGCGGGACCGGCGGGGTCGGCGGCACCGGCGCCGATGGCAGCGACCCCGCGGTCGCGGCCCAGGCCGGCGGGACCGGCGGGGTCGGCGGCCAAGGCGGGGCCGCCGGCGCCGGCGGCACCGGCTCCACCATGGGCGCGGCCGGCACCGCCGGCGACGGCGGGACCGGCGGGGTCGGCGGGGTCGGCGGGAAAGGCGCCGACAACACCACCGTGGCCGCGCCGGGCGCCACCGGCGGCACCGGCGGGGTCGGCGGCCAAGGCGGCGCCGGCGGCACCGGCGGAGCGGCCGGCGCCGGCGGCGGCGGCCAACAGGGCGCCGGCGGGGCCGGCGGCAGCGGCGGGACCGGCGGCACCGGCGGGGTCGGCGGCACCGGCGCCGATGGCAGCGACCCCGCGGTCGCCGCCCAGGCCGGCGGGACCGGCGGGGTCGGCGGCCAAGGCGGGGCCGCCGGCGCCGGCGGCACCGGCTCCACCATGGGCGCGGCCGGCACCGCCGGAGACGGCGGGACCGGCGGGGTCGGCGGGGTCGGCGGGAAAGGCGCCGACAACACCACCGTGGCCGCGCCGGGCGCCACCGGCGGCACCGGCGGGGTCGGCGGCCAAGGCGGCGCCGGCGGCACCGGCGGAGCGGCCGGCGCCGGCGGCGGCGGCCAACAGGGCGCCGGCGGGGCCGGCGGCAGCGGCGGGACCGGCGGCACCGGCGGGGTCGGCGGCACCGGCGCCGATGGCAGCGACCCCGCGGTCGCGGCCCAGGCCGGCGGGACCGGCGGGGTCGGCGGCCAAGGCGGGGCCGCCGGCGCCGGCGGCACCGGCTCCACCATGGGCGCGGCCGGCACCGCCGGCGACGGCGGGACCGGCGGGGTCGGCGGGGTCGGCGGGAAAGGCGCCGACAACACCACCGTGGCCGCGCCGGGCGCCACCGGCGGCACCGGCGGGGTCGGCGGCCAAGGCGGCGCCGGCGGCACCGGCGGAGCGGCCGGCGCCGGCGGCGGCGGCCAACAGGGCGCCGGCGGGGCCGGCGGCAGCGGCGGGACCGGCGGCACCGGCGGGGTCGGCGGCACCGGCGCCGATGGCAGCGACCCCGCGGTCGCGGCCCAGGCCGGCGGGACCGGCGGGGTCGGCGGCCAAGGCGGGGCCGCCGGCGCCGGCGGCACCGGCTCCACCATGGGCGCGGCCGGCACCGCCGGAGACGGCGGGACCGGCGGGGTCGGCGGGGTCGGCGGGAAAGGCGCCGACAACACCACCGTGGCCGCGCCGGGCGCCACCGGCGGCACCGGCGGGGTCGGCGGCCAAGGCGGCGCCGGCGGCACCGGCGGAGCGGCCGGCGCCGGCGGCGGCGGCCAACAGGGCGCCGGCGGGGCCGGCGGCAGCGGCGGGACCGGCGGCACCGGCGGGGTCGGCGGCACCGGCGCCGATGGCAGCGACCCCGCGGTCGCCGCCCAGGCCGGCGGGACCGGCGGGGTCGGCGGCCAAGGCGGGGCCGCCGGCGCCGGCGGCACCGGCTCCACCATGGGCGCGGCCGGCACCGCCGGCGACGGCGGGACCGGCGGGGTCGGCGGGGTCGGCGGGAAAGGCGCCGACAACACCACCGTGGCCGCGCCGGGCGCCACCGGCGGCACCGGCGGGGTCGGCGGCCAAGGCGGCGCCGGCGGCACCGGCGGAGCGGCCGGCGCCGGCGGCGGCGGCCAACAGGGCGCCGGCGGGGCCGGCGGCAGCGGCGGGACCGGCGGCACCGGCGGGGTCGGCGGCACCGGCGCCGATGGCAGCGACCCCGCGGTCGCCGCCCAGGCCGGCGGGACCGGCGGGGTCGGCGGCCAAGGCGGGGCCGCCGGCGCCGGCGGCACCGGCTCCACCATGGGCGCGGCCGGCACCGCCGGCGACGGCGGGACCGGCGGGGTCGGCGGGGTCGGCGGGAAAGGCGCCGACAACACCACCGTGGCCGCGCCGGGCGCCACCGGCGGCACCGGCGGGGTCGGCGGCCAAGGCGGCGCCGGCGGCACCGGCGGAGCGGCCGGCGCCGGCGGCGGCGGCCAACAGGGCGCCGGCGGGGCCGGCGGCAGCGGCGGGACCGGCGGCACCGGCGGGGTCGGCGGCACCGGCGCCGATGGCAGCGACCCCGCGGTCGCCGCCCAGGCCGGCGGGACCGGCGGGGTCGGCGGCCAAGGCGGGGCCGCCGGCGCCGGCGGCACCGGCTCCACCATGGGCGCGGCCGGCACCGCCGGCGACGGCGGGACCGGCGGGGTCGGCGGGGTCGGCGGGAAAGGCGCCGACAACACCACCGTGGCCGCGCCGGGCGCCACCGGCGGCACCGGCGGGGTCGGCGGCCAAGGCGGCGCCGGCGGCACCGGCGGAGCGGCCGGCGCCGGCGGCGGCGGCCAACAGGGCGCCGGCGGGGCCGGCGGCAGCGGCGGGACCGGCGGCACCGGCGGGGTCGGCGGCACCGGCGCCGATGGCAGCGACCCCGCGGTCGCCGCCCAGGCCGGCGGGACCGGCGGGGTCGGCGGCCAAGGCGGGGCCGCCGGCGCCGGCGGCACCGGCTCCACCATGGGCGCGGCCGGCACCGCCGGCGACGGCGGGACCGGCGGGGTCGGCGGGGTCGGCGGGAAAGGCGCCGACAACACCACCGTGGCCGCGCCGGGCGCCACCGGCGGCACCGGCGGGGTCGGCGGCCAAGGCGGCGCCGGCGGCACCGGCGGAGCGGCCGGCGCCGGCGGCGGCGGCCAACAGGGCGCCGGCGGGGCCGGCGGCAGCGGCGGGACCGGCGGCACCGGCGGGGTCGGCGGCACCGGCGCCGATGGCAGCGACCCCGCGGTCGCCGCCCAGGCCGGCGGGACCGGCGGGGTCGGCGGCCAAGGCGGGGCCGCCGGCGCCGGCGGCACCGGCTCCACCATGGGCGCGGCCGGCACCGCCGGCGACGGCGGGACCGGCGGGGTCGGCGGGGTCGGCGGGAAAGGCGCCGACAACACCACCGTGGCCGCGCCGGGCGCCACCGGCGGCACCGGCGGGGTCGGCGGCCAAGGCGGCGCCGGCGGCACCGGCGGAGCGGCCGGCGCCGGCGGCGGCGGCCAACAGGGCGCCGGCGGGGCCGGCGGCAGCGGCGGGACCGGCGGCACCGGCGGGGTCGGCGGCACCGGCGCCGATGGCAGCGACCCCGCGGTCGCCGCCCAGGCCGGCGGGACCGGCGGGGTCGGCGGCCAAGGCGGGGCCGCCGGCGCCGGCGGCACCGGCTCCACCATGGGCGCGGCCGGCACCGCCGGCGACGGCGGGACCGGCGGGGTCGGCGGGGTCGGCGGGAAAGGCGCCGACAACACCACCGTGGCCGCGCCGGGCGCCACCGGCGGCACCGGCGGGGTCGGCGGCCAAGGCGGCGCCGGCGGCACCGGCGGAGCGGCCGGCGCCGGCGGCGGCGGCCAACAGGGCGCCGGCGGGGCCGGCGGCAGCGGCGGGACCGGCGGCACCGGCGGGGTCGGCGGCACCGGCGCCGATGGCAGCGACCCCGCGGTCGCCGCCCAGGCCGGCGGGACCGGCGGGGTCGGCGGCCAAGGCGGGGCCGCCGGCGCCGGCGGCACCGGCTCCACCATGGGCGCGGCCGGCACCGCCGGCGACGGCGGGACCGGCGGGGTCGGCGGGGTCGGCGGGAAAGGCGCCGACAACACCACCGTGGCCGCGCCGGGCGCCACCGGCGGCACCGGCGGGGTCGGCGGCCAAGGCGGCGCCGGCGGCACCGGCGGAGCGGCCGGCGCCGGCGGCGGCGGCCAACAGGGCGCCGGCGGGGCCGGCGGCAGCGGCGGGACCGGCGGCACCGGCGGGGTCGGCGGCACCGGCGCCGATGGCAGCGACCCCGCGGTCGCCGCCCAGGCCGGCGGGACCGGCGGGGTCGGCGGCCAAGGCGGGGCCGCCGGCGCCGGCGGCACCGGCTCCACCATGGGCGCGGCCGGCACCGCCGGCGACGGCGGGACCGGCGGGGTCGGCGGGGTCGGCGGGAAAGGCGCCGACAACACCACCGTGGCCGCGCCGGGCGCCACCGGCGGCACCGGCGGGGTCGGCGGCCAAGGCGGCGCCGGCGGCACCGGCGGAGCGGCCGGCGCCGGCGGCGGCGGCCAACAGGGCGCCGGCGGGGCCGGCGGCAGCGGCGGGACCGGCGGCACCGGCGGGGTCGGCGGCACCGGCGCCGATGGCAGCGACCCCGCGGTCGCCGCCCAGGCCGGCGGGACCGGCGGGGTCGGCGGCCAAGGCGGGGCCGCCGGCGCCGGCGGCACCGGCTCCACCATGGGCGCGGCCGGCACCGCCGGCGACGGCGGGACCGGCGGGGTCGGCGGGGTCGGCGGGAAAGGCGCCGACAACACCACCGTGGCCGCGCCGGGCGCCACCGGCGGCACCGGCGGGGTCGGCGGCCAAGGCGGCGCCGGCGGCACCGGCGGAGCGGCCGGCGCCGGCGGCGGCGGCCAACAGGGCGCCGGCGGGGCCGGCGGCAGCGGCGGGACCGGCGGCACCGGCGGGGTCGGCGGCACCGGCGCCGATGGCAGCGACCCCGCGGTCGCCGCCCAGGCCGGCGGGACCGGCGGGGTCGGCGGCCAAGGCGGGGCCGCCGGCGCCGGCGGCACCGGCTCCACCATGGGCGCGGCCGGCACCGCCGGCGACGGCGGGACCGGCGGGGTCGGCGGGGTCGGCGGGAAAGGCGCCGACAACACCACCGTGGCCGCGCCGGGCGCCACCGGCGGCACCGGCGGGGTCGGCGGCCAAGGCGGCGCCGGCGGCACCGGCGGAGCGGCCGGCGCCGGCGGCGGCGGCCAACAGGGCGCCGGCGGGGCCGGCGGCAGCGGCGGGACCGGCGGCACCGGCGGGGTCGGCGGCACCGGCGCCGATGGCAGCGACCCCGCGGTCGCCGCCCAGGCCGGCGGGACCGGCGGGGTCGGCGGCCAAGGCGGGGCCGCCGGCGCCGGCGGCACCGGCTCCACCATGGGCGCGGCCGGCACCGCCGGCGACGGCGGGACCGGCGGGGTCGGCGGGGTCGGCGGGAAAGGCGCCGACAACACCACCGTGGCCGCGCCGGGCGCCACCGGCGGCACCGGCGGGGTCGGCGGCCAAGGCGGCGCCGGCGGCACCGGCGGAGCGGCCGGCGCCGGCGGCGGCGGCCAACAGGGCGCCGGCGGGGCCGGCGGCAGCGGCGGGACCGGCGGCACCGGCGGGGTCGGCGGCACCGGCGCCGATGGCAGCGACCCCGCGGTCGCCGCCCAGGCCGGCGGGACCGGCGGGGTCGGCGGCCAAGGCGGGGCCGCCGGCGCCGGCGGCACCGGCTCCACCATGGGCGCGGCCGGCACCGCCGGCGACGGCGGGACCGGCGGGGTCGGCGGGGTCGGCGGGAAAGGCGCCGACAACACCACCGTGGCCGCGCCGGGCGCCACCGGCGGCACCGGCGGGGTCGGCGGCCAAGGCGGCGCCGGCGGCACCGGCGGAGCGGCCGGCGCCGGCGGCGGCGGCCAACAGGGCGCCGGCGGGGCCGGCGGCAGCGGCGGGACCGGCGGCACCGGCGGGGTCGGCGGCACCGGCGCCGATGGCAGCGACCCCGCGGTCGCCGCCCAGGCCGGCGGGACCGGCGGGGTCGGCGGCCAAGGCGGGGCCGCCGGCGCCGGCGGCACCGGCTCCACCATGGGCGCGGCCGGCACCGCCGGCGACGGCGGGACCGGCGGGGTCGGCGGGGTCGGCGGGAAAGGCGCCGACAACACCACCGTGGCCGCGCCGGGCGCCACCGGCGGCACCGGCGGGGTCGGCGGCCAAGGCGGCGCCGGCGGCACCGGCGGAGCGGCCGGCGCCGGCGGCGGCGGCCAACAGGGCGCCGGCGGGGCCGGCGGCAGCGGCGGGACCGGCGGCACCGGCGGGGTCGGCGGCACCGGCGCCGATGGCAGCGACCCCGCGGTCGCCGCCCAGGCCGGCGGGACCGGCGGGGTCGGCGGCCAAGGCGGGGCCGCCGGCGCCGGCGGCACCGGCTCCACCATGGGCGCGGCCGGCACCGCCGGCGACGGCGGGACCGGCGGGGTCGGCGGGGTCGGCGGGAAAGGCGCCGACAACACCACCGTGGCCGCGCCGGGCGCCACCGGCGGCACCGGCGGGGTCGGCGGCCAAGGCGGCGCCGGCGGCACCGGCGGAGCGGCCGGCGCCGGCGGCGGCGGCCAACAGGGCGCCGGCGGGGCCGGCGGCAGCGGCGGGACCGGCGGCACCGGCGGGGTCGGCGGCACCGGCGCCGATGGCAGCGACCCCGCGGTCGCCGCCCAGGCCGGCGGGACCGGCGGGGTCGGCGGCCAAGGCGGGGCCGCCGGCGCCGGCGGCACCGGCTCCACCATGGGCGCGGCCGGCACCGCCGGCGACGGCGGGACCGGCGGGGTCGGCGGGGTCGGCGGGAAAGGCGCCGACAACACCACCGTGGCCGCGCCGGGCGCCACCGGCGGCACCGGCGGGGTCGGCGGCCAAGGCGGCGCCGGCGGCACCGGCGGAGCGGCCGGCGCCGGCGGCGGCGGCCAACAGGGCGCCGGCGGGGCCGGCGGCAGCGGCGGGACCGGCGGCACCGGCGGGGTCGGCGGCACCGGCGCCGATGGCAGCGACCCCGCGGTCGCCGCCCAGGCCGGCGGGACCGGCGGGGTCGGCGGCCAAGGCGGGGCCGCCGGCGCCGGCGGCACCGGCTCCACCATGGGCGCGGCCGGCACCGCCGGCGACGGCGGGACCGGCGGGGTCGGCGGGGTCGGCGGGAAAGGCGCCGACAACACCACCGTGGCCGCGCCGGGCGCCACCGGCGGCACCGGCGGGGTCGGCGGCCAAGGCGGCGCCGGCGGCACCGGCGGAGCGGCCGGCGCCGGCGGCGGCGGCCAACAGGGCGCCGGCGGGGCCGGCGGCAGCGGCGGGACCGGCGGCACCGGCGGGGTCGGCGGCACCGGCGCCGATGGCAGCGACCCCGCGGTCGCCGCCCAGGCCGGCGGGACCGGCGGGGTCGGCGGCCAAGGCGGGGCCGCCGGCGCCGGCGGCACCGGCTCCACCATGGGCGCGGCCGGCACCGCCGGCGACGGCGGGACCGGCGGGGTCGGCGGGGTCGGCGGGAAAGGCGCCGACAACACCACCGTGGCCGCGCCGGGCGCCACCGGCGGCACCGGCGGGGTCGGCGGCCAAGGCGGCGCCGGCGGCACCGGCGGAGCGGCCGGCGCCGGCGGCGGCGGCCAACAGGGCGCCGGCGGGGCCGGCGGCAGCGGCGGGACCGGCGGCACCGGCGGGGTCGGCGGCACCGGCGCCGATGGCAGCGACCCCGCGGTCGCCGCCCAGGCCGGCGGGACCGGCGGGGTCGGCGGCCAAGGCGGGGCCGCCGGCGCCGGCGGCACCGGCTCCACCATGGGCGCGGCCGGCACCGCCGGCGACGGCGGGACCGGCGGGGTCGGCGGGGTCGGCGGGAAAGGCGCCGACAACACCACCGTGGCCGCGCCGGGCGCCACCGGCGGCACCGGCGGGGTCGGCGGCCAAGGCGGCGCCGGCGGCACCGGCGGAGCGGCCGGCGCCGGCGGCGGCGGCCAACAGGGCGCCGGCGGGGCCGGCGGCAGCGGCGGGACCGGCGGCACCGGCGGGGTCGGCGGCACCGGCGCCGATGGCAGCGACCCCGCGGTCGCCGCCCAGGCCGGCGGGACCGGCGGGGTCGGCGGCCAAGGCGGGGCCGCCGGCGCCGGCGGCACCGGCTCCACCATGGGCGCGGCCGGCACCGCCGGCGACGGCGGGACCGGCGGGGTCGGCGGGGTCGGCGGGAAAGGCGCCGACAACACCACCGTGGCCGCGCCGGGCGCCACCGGCGGCACCGGCGGGGTCGGCGGCCAAGGCGGCGCCGGCGGCACCGGCGGAGCGGCCGGCGCCGGCGGCGGCGGCCAACAGGGCGCCGGCGGGGCCGGCGGCAGCGGCGGGACCGGCGGCACCGGCGGGGTCGGCGGCACCGGCGCCGATGGCAGCGACCCCGCGGTCGCCGCCCAGGCCGGCGGGACCGGCGGGGTCGGCGGCCAAGGCGGGGCCGCCGGCGCCGGCGGCACCGGCTCCACCATGGGCGCGGCCGGCACCGCCGGCGACGGCGGGACCGGCGGGGTCGGCGGGGTCGGCGGGAAAGGCGCCGACAACACCACCGTGGCCGCGCCGGGCGCCACCGGCGGCACCGGCGGGGTCGGCGGCCAAGGCGGCGCCGGCGGCACCGGCGGAGCGGCCGGCGCCGGCGGCGGCGGCCAACAGGGCGCCGGCGGGGCCGGCGGCAGCGGCGGGACCGGCGGCACCGGCGGGGTCGGCGGCACCGGCGCCGATGGCAGCGACCCCGCGGTCGCCGCCCAGGCCGGCGGGACCGGCGGGGTCGGCGGCCAAGGCGGGGCCGCCGGCGCCGGCGGCACCGGCTCCACCATGGGCGCGGCCGGCACCGCCGGCGACGGCGGGACCGGCGGGGTCGGCGGGGTCGGCGGGAAAGGCGCCGACAACACCACCGTGGCCGCGCCGGGCGCCACCGGCGGCACCGGCGGGGTCGGCGGCCAAGGCGGCGCCGGCGGCACCGGCGGAGCGGCCGGCGCCGGCGGCGGCGGCCAACAGGGCGCCGGCGGGGCCGGCGGCAGCGGCGGGACCGGCGGCACCGGCGGGGTCGGCGGCACCGGCGCCGATGGCAGCGACCCCGCGGTCGCCGCCCAGGCCGGCGGGACCGGCGGGGTCGGCGGCCAAGGCGGGGCCGCCGGCGCCGGCGGCACCGGCTCCACCATGGGCGCGGCCGGCACCGCCGGCGACGGCGGGACCGGCGGGGTCGGCGGGGTCGGCGGGAAAGGCGCCGACAACACCACCGTGGCCGCGCCGGGCGCCACCGGCGGCACCGGCGGGGTCGGCGGCCAAGGCGGCGCCGGCGGCACCGGCGGAGCGGCCGGCGCCGGCGGCGGCGGCCAACAGGGCGCCGGCGGGGCCGGCGGCAGCGGCGGGACCGGCGGGACCGGCGGGGTCGGCGGCACCGGCGCCGATGGCAGCGACCCCGCGGTCGCGGCCCAGGCCGGCGGGACCGGCGGGGTCGGCGGCCAAGGCGGGGCCGCCGGCGCCGGCGGCACCGGCTCCACCATGGGCGCGGCCGGCACCGCCGGCGACGGCGGGACCGGCGGGGTCGGCGGGGTCGGCGGGAAAGGCGCCGACAACACCACCGTGGCCGCGCCGGGCGCCACCGGCGGCACCGGCGGGGTCGGCGGCCAAGGCGGCGCCGGCGGCACCGGCGGAGCGGCCGGCGCCGGCGGCGGCGGCCAACAGGGCGCCGGCGGGGCCGGCGGCAGCGGCGGGACCGGCGGCACCGGCGGCGCCGGCGGCACCGGCGCCCCGAACGGCGGCACTGGCGGCAACGGCGGTCAAGGTGGGGGGGCCGGGGCCGGCGGCACCGGCTCCGCCACCGGCGCGGCGGGTACCGGCGGAACTGGCGGTGCTGGTGGCGCCGGCGGCATTGGTGCCCCCGGCGCGACAAGTGCGGCAGGTACCGGTGCAAACGGCGGCACCGGTGGCAACGGCGGCGACGGCGGAACCGGCGGGGCCGGTGGCGCCGCCAACGGCGGAACCGCAGGCGCTGGCGGTGCTGGCGGTAATGGCGCCAAGGGCGGCGACGGCGGTGCGGGTGCCACCAACAGCCTCGCCGGTGGCGCCGGGGGTTCCGGCGGTAACGGCGGCAAGGGCGGTGCCGCGGGTGCCGGCGGTACCGGGGCGAGTACAGGTGCAAACGGTGTAGCTGGCGACGGTGGCAACGGCGGCGATGGTGCGGTAGGTACTACCGGCAGCGCCGGCACAAGCGGCTCCGGAAGCGGGGGCAACGGCGGCACCGGCGGCAACGGGGGCGACGGCGGCAGCGGCGGGGCTGGCGGCGCTGGCATCGCCGGCGTCGGCGGCGGCGACGGGGGAACCGGTGGCACGGGCGGCAAGGGCGCCGCCGGTGGCGGGGGAGGAAACGCCGTCGGAAATACGGGCACCAGCGGCAACAATGGCGGCAACGGCGGAGCGGGCGGCACTGGCGGCAACGCCGGCGCCGGCGGTGCCGCTGGTAGTGGCGGCGGCAGTGCTGGGGCCAACGGAACTGCCGGCGACGGCGGCAACGGGGGCGCCGCTGGCAGCGCCACTTCCGGCGCTAACGGCGTCGGTGCCACAAATGGTGGGACCGGCGGCAAGGGCGGGGTGGGCGGCAGCGGCGGTGCCGGCGGAGACGGCATCGGCGGGTCCGGCGGCGGTAAGGGCGGCAGCGGAGCAAACGGTGCCGGCGGCGGTAGCGGTGGCGCCGGCGCCACCGGGGCCACCGCCACCAACACCGGCGGTACCGGCACCAACGGAGGCCAAGGCGGCCAAGGCGGCAATGGCGGTGCCGCGGGTGTCGGCGGCGCCGGTGGCGGCGTCAACGGCGCTGCCGGCAACGGAGGTCAAGGCGGCGCCGGCGGACAGGGCGGGGCAGGCGGAATTGCAACCGCCAACGGCGGCAATGGCGGCAGCGGAGGAAAGGGCGGCAACGGTGGCACCGGCGGCGATGGCGGCGCCGGTGTCGGCAGCGCCGGCGGGGGCACTGGTGGCCAAGGCGGCACCGCCGGAAACGGCGGCAACGGCGCCGCCGCCAACAATCGCTCTTCCGGTGGTCAGGACGCCAATGGCGGCGCAGGCGGTGCGGCCGGAACCGGCGGCAACGGCGGTCAAGGTGGCGCCGGAGGCGGCACCGGCGGCCAAGGCGGCACCGGCGGCAACGGCGGCAACGGCGGCAACGGCGGCAACCGTAGTAACAATTTCGGCGTCGGCAACGGCGGCAGCGGCGGCGCTGCGGGCGCGGGCGGCACAGGTGGCCAAGGCGGAAGCGGCGGCGGCGACGGCGGCCTCGGCGGCCAAGGTGGCACCGGCGGCAACGGCGGCAACGGCGGCAACCGTGTCAACAACACCAATAGCCTAGGCGGCAACGGCGGCGCCGCGGGCGCGGGCGGCAACGGCGGCGCCGGTGGCACTGGTGGTGGCGACGGCGGGGACGGCGGCAACGCCGGAACCGGCGGAACCGGCGGCAACGGCGGCAACCGCAGCTCCGGCAACGGCAGCGGCGCCACCGGTGGCACCGGCGGCAACGGCGCCACCGGCGGCACCGGCGGCGCGGGCAATAGCACCGGCAATGGTGGCATCGGCGGAACCGGCGGCACCGCCGGCACCGGCGGCAAGGGCGGCAACGGCTTCGGCACTGGCACCGGCGGCGACGGCGGCAATGGCGGTGGCGCCGCCGCCGGAGGTGCGGGTGGCCTCGGCGGCGGCTCGGGTACGGGCGGCAATGGCGGCACCGGCGGCGACGGCGGCCGCGGCGGCACAGGCGGCAACGGCGGCACCAACGGTCCGGGCGGTGACGGCGGCAACGGCACCACGGGCGGCACCGGAGGCAAGGGCGGCAACGGCGGCATCCTGGGTGGCAGCGGCGCCGCTGGCGGCGCAGGCGGCACCGGCGGTAACGGCGGGGCCGGCGACGCAGGCACCAACCCAGGCGGCACCGGAACCGCCGGCGGCGGCGGCAAGACAGGCAGCGGTCCCTCAGGTGTCACCGGCGGCGCCGGTGGAGGCGGCGGCACCGCCGGCACCGGCGGCTCTGGCGGCCCCTCCTGACAAGCGCCGCCCAACAGCCCGCAATGGCGCCGCCGCGGCTTATACCATCGGCCGCCGGCCAGAACTATGAACTATGCGTCATGCCGGTAGACGACAACCACGACTCGTTACCGGCTGCAGCGCCTGGAATAACCGACTGCACCGGCAAGTCCGGGTACCGTCCACCACCGTTGGCGCCGCCCCCTGATCGCTCTGGCGAAGTCCCACAAGCAGGCCTTTCGCGTAACCCGATTGTCGTCGGCCCAGTGGGTGCAGTGCGGTAACGCCAGGGGGATCGCGAGAGCGCGTTTGAGCCGGTGGTCGTAGCCCAAAATCGACGTCAGATGGGCCAATTCTCCCGCGTTGTGGGATCGGTGCGTGTGGCAGAAATAGGGTTCGGTGAAATGCGTCCTGTTGGTTTGCCGCGGGGTTAGATTTCACCCACCGGTGTTGTCGTGTGCATCGGTTGTTGGCTGCCCGAGCTATTGGAGTTGATTGGTGGTGTCACAAATGTCGTTTGTGGTGGTGTCCCCGCAGGTGGTGGTGGCGGCGGCGGCGGATTTGTCGGTGTTGGGGTCGACGATCAGCGCGGCCAGCGCGGCGGCGGCAAGCGCGACGACAGCGGTGGCCAGTGCGGCACAGGATGAGGTGTCGGCGGCGATCGCGGGGTTGTTTTCTGAGCATGGGCGCGATTATCAGGTGTTGGCGGGGCGGGTGGCGGGGTTTCATGAGCAGTTCAGCGCGGTGTTGGCCGCCAGCGCGGGGGGGTATGCGGGCGCGGAGGCTTCCGCGGCGCAAGGCCTGCTGGATGCGGTGAACGCCTCGAGTGTGGCGGTGACGGGGCGGGCGTTGATCGGCAACGGCGCCAACGGGGCCAGTGGTGGGGTGGGTCAGGCCGGTGGTGATGGCGGCTGGTTGTTCGGTAGCGGCGGCAATGGGGGTAGTAGCAGTGATGCGGGCACACCCGGGGGTGCGGGCGGGTCGGCGGGGTTGATCGGTAACGGCGGGGCTGGTGGGACCGGGGGGGGCGGCGGGGTTGGGGGGGCCGGGGGGCGCGGTGGCTGGGTGTGGGGTTCGGGTGGGACCGGTGGGGCCGGGGGTAGCTCGACGGCGGTGGGGGGCACCGGCGGGATGGGCGGTGCTGGTGGTGCGACCGGGTTGATCGGCCATGGCGGGGCTGGCGGGGTCGGTGGGGCCGGCCTCAGCGGTCACGGCGGGGACGGGGCCGCCGGTGGGCGCGGCGGCTGGCTCATCGGTGACGGCGGGGCCGGCGGGGCCGGCGGGGCCGGCGATCCCCTCAGCGGTACCGGTGGTGGTGGCGGCGGTGGTGGGTCGGCGTCGGTGCTCGGCGCTGGTGGCGGCGGCGGGCAGGGCGGCTCGGGTGGCCACAGCGGCGGTGCTGGTGGTGGGGCAGGTGATGGCGGGCTGGTGTATGGCTCGGGTGGGGCCGGTGGGGCCGGCGGGACCGCCGCCGCGACCGCGGGTACCGGCGGGGCTGGTGGTCTGGGCGGCAACACCGGATTATTCGGAGCCGGTGGGGCTGGTGGGGCCGGGGGCGGCAATGCCGGCGGTGACGGCGGTCACGGTGGGGGCGGCGGCCGCGGCGGGTGGCTCTATGGTTCGGGTGGGGCCGGGGGGGCCGGTGGGGCCGGTAACGGGGTCGATGGTGTCGGCGGGTCCGGCGGGTCCGGCGGGGCCGCCGTCTTGATCGGGTCCGGGGGGGCCGGTGGTGTGGGCGGCGGTTACGGCGGTGACGGCGGCCGCGGCGGCGATGCCGGACTGCTGATCGGTAACGGCGGTAACGGGGGTGTCGGGGCGGCCGGCTACGACGGGACCACCGGGGCTAGCGGCGGGGCCGGTGGTGACGGCGCCAACGGTGGGGCCGGCGGGGCCGGCGGGGCCGCGGGAGTGATCGGGCTGGGCGGCCATGGCGGGGCCGGCGGCACCGGCGGTGCCGGCGGCACCGGCGGCGACGCCTCGACCGCCGGTGGCGCCGGTGGCGACGGCGGTACCGGCGGTACCGGCGGGGCCGGGGGGGCCGGGGGCAAGGCGCTGATCGGGATCGCCGGTAACGGCGGTGTCGCCGGTAACGGCGGCAGCGGCGGTGCCGGTGGGACCGGTGGGGCCGGTGCCAGCAGCGCCGGCGGCACCGGCGGTAACGGCGGGGCCGGCGGGGCCGCGGGTGCTGGGGGTGCGGCCGGGGCCGGCTGGGGCGCCCACACCGGCACCACCGGCACCGGCGGCCAAGGCGGGGCCGGTGGTGACGGCGGGACCGGGGATAACGGTGCGGCCGGCGCGGCCGCGGCCACCGGCGCCCCCGGCTACAACGGTGGGGCCGGCGGTACCGGCGGGGCTGGTGGTGCCGCCGGGGCCGGCGGCACCAACGGTAACGGCGGTCAAGGCGGTAACGGCGGGGCCGGCGGGGTCGGCGGTGGCGGCGGGGCCGGTAACAACAGCAACGGCGGGGCCGGCGGTGACGGCGGTGACGGTGGGGCCGCCGGTGCCGGTGGGGCCGCGGGCAGCGGTGCCGGCAGCGCGGGTGTGGCCGGGAACGCCGGTGTCGGTGGCCAGGGCGGGGCTGGTGGTGATGGCGGGACCGGGGATAACGGCGCGGCCGGCGCGGCCGCGGCCACCGGCGGTGACGGCTACGCGGGTGGGGCCGGCGGTAACGGCGGGGCCGGTGGGGCCGCCGGGGCCGGCGGCACCAACGGTAACGGCGGTCAAGGCGGTAACGGCGCCACCGGCGGGGTCGGCGGTGCCGGCGGGGCCGGCAACAACAGCGACGGCGGAAACGGCGGCACCGGCGGTGACGGCGGGGCCGCCGGCGCTGGTGGGGCGGCCGGTACCGGTGCCGGCAGCGCCGGTGTCGCCGGTAACGCCGGTGTCGGCGGCCAAGGCGGGGCCGGTGGTGATGGCGGGACCGGCGATAACGGCGCGGCCGGGGCCACCGCGGCCACCGGCGGTGACGGCTACGCGGGTGGGGCCGGCGGTACCGGCGGGGCGGGTGGGGCGGCCGGGGCCGGCGGCACCAACGGCAACGGCGGCCAAGGCGGTAACGGCGCCACCGGCGGGGTCGGCGGTGCCGGCGGCACCGGTGCCAACAGCGACGGCGGTAACGGCGGTAACGGCGGGGTTGGCGGGGCCGGCGGTAACGGTGGGGCCGCCGGCGCCGGCACCGGTAGCGCCGGTCTCGCCGGTAACGCCGGTGTCGGCGGTGACGGCGGGGCCGGTGGTAAGGGTGGGATCGGTGATGACAACACCACCCCGGGCGGCGCCGGTTATACCGGTGGGGCCGGTGGGGCCGGCGGGGCCGGCGGGGCCGGCGGCAACAGCGCTGCTGGGGGCATCAACGGCAGCGGCGGGAACGGCGGGGCCGGCGGGGTCGGCGGTAACGCCGGTAACGCCGCCGACGGCGACACCACCGGCGCCGGGGCCGGCGGGGCTGGTGGTGCCGGCGGGGTCGGTGGGGACGCCGGCGCGGCCGGAACCGGCGGCACCGGCGGGGTCGCCGGGGTCGCCGGGGCTGGCGGCACCGGCGGTAACGGCGGTAACGGGGGCAGCGGGTACCCCGACAGCTACACCGGCGGCGCCGGTGGTGGCGGTGGGGCCGGCGGGGCCGGCGGGACCGCCGGCGCCGGCGGCACCAACGGTGCCGGCGGTCACGGCGGTAACGGCGGCGACGGCGGGCAGGGCGGGGCCGCCACCGCGGGCAATACCGGCGGCTACGGCGGCCAAGGCGGCGCCGGTGGCGGCGGTGGTGACGCCGGGGCCGGTGTCGGCGCCGGCGCTAACGGCGGCAACGGCGGCAACGGCGGCACCGGCGGACAGGGCGCCAACGGCGGCGATGGCAGCGCCACCGCCGGCGGCGACGGCGGTCACGGCGGCACCGGAGGCGACGCCGGCATCGGGGGAACCGCCTCCGGTGCGGCCACCGCCGGCAGCGCCGGTGTCGGCGGTAACGGCGGGGCCGGCGGCAACGGCGGGACCGGCGATGCCGGCAGCGACGGCGCCACCGGCACCACCGGCGGTGATGGCTTCAACGGCGGGGCCGGCGGCACCGGCGGCGATGGCGGGGCAGCCAACGGCGGGACCGCCGGCAACGGCGGCGCCGGCGGTAACGGGGCCAAGGCCGGCAACGGCGGCACCGGCGGCAACGGCACCGACGGCAGCAGCTCCACCAGCGGCGTCGGCGGTGACGGCACCGCCGGCGGTAACGGCGGCAACGGCGGCACCGGCGGCGCGGCCGGTGCCGGTGGGGCCGCCGGCAGCGGTAACGGCGGCACCACCGGCACCAACGGCACCGCCGGTGACGGCGGCACCGGCGGCAAAGGCGGCACCGGCGGCACCGGCGGCACCGGCGCCGATGGTTCGCTGGCCGGCTTCGACGGCGGCACCGGCGGCACCGGCGGGGCCGGCGGCCACGGCGGGGCCGGCGGGGCCGGCATCAACGGCAGCGGCGGCGGCACCGGCGGGGCCGGCGGCAACGCCGGCGCCGGCGGCAACGGCGGCCAAGGCGGCATCGGCTTGGGCACGGGCCCCGGCGGCACCGGCGGCACCGGCGGCCAAGGCGGTAACGGCGGGACCGGCGGCGCCGGCACCGACGGAGGCAACGGCGGCACCGGCGGCGCCGGCTCCGACGGGGGTAGCGGCGGCACCGGCGGCGCAGGTGCCGGCGCCTTCGCTGATGGCGGCAAAGGCGGCACCGGCGGCACCGGTGGTAGCGGCGGGGACGGCGGCGCCGGTAACGGCGGCGGGGTCGACGGCGACGCGGGCACCAGCGCCACGGGAGGCGCCGGCGGCAACGGCGGCACCGCCTCAGGCGGTAAGGGCGGCGACGGCGGTGACGGCGGTGATGGCGGTGATGGCGCCACCTCATCCGGCAGCGGCAACGCCAGCGACGGCGGCACCGGAGGTAACGGCGGCGATGGCGGTGCCGGCAACATCGCCGGCACCGGCGGCACCGGCGGCAACGGCGGCACCGGCGGCACCTCATCCGGCAGCGGTAACGCCGGTAACGGCGGCAACGGCGGCACCGGCGGCACCGGCGCCGCTGCTGCCCTGTCCGGTGACGGCGGCAACGGCGGCAACGGCGGGGCCGGCGGCAACGCCACAGGCAGCGGTAACGGCGGCAACGGCGGCAACGGCGGCAACGGCGCCGCCGGCGTCGACGGCGCCAGCGCGGGAGCCCCCGGCGGCAACGGCGGCAACGGCGGTGCCGCCGGGGCCGCCGGCACCGCCACCGGCGGCGGCGCCAACGGTGCTGCAGGCACCGGCGGCACCGGCGGCGACGGAGGCAACGGCGCCGCCGGCGACAACGGCACCGACGCCGCCAGCGGCACCGGCGACAACGGCACCGACGGCACCGCCGGCGGCAACGGCGGCAACGGCGGCACCGGCGGCGCCGGCAACGGCGGAACCGCCGGCAACGGCGGCAAAGGCGGCAACGGCGGCAAAGGCGGCACCGGCGGCAAAGGCGGCACCGGCACCGACGGCAGCAGCACCACCGGCGGCACCGGCGGCAACGGCAACACCGGCGGCAACGGCGGCAACGGCGGCACCGGCGGCAACGCCGGCGCGGGCGGTGCCGCCGGCACCGGTAGCGGTGGCAGCTCCGGCGCTAACGGCACCGGCGGCACCGGCGGCACCGGCGGCAACGGCGCCAACGGCGGAAACGGCGGAAACGGCGCAGGCGGTGCGCTCACTGGCTGGAACGGCGGCGACGGCGGCGCCGGCGGTGATGCCGGCGGCGGCGGCAACGGCGGCGCCGGCATCAACGGCACCGGAGGCGGCACCGCCGGCAACGGCGGGACCGCCGGCAACGGCGGGACCGGCGGCAACGGCGGCCCAAGTGGAGTCCTTTCCGCAGGTGGGAACGGCGGTGCCGGCGGCAACGGCGGCGCCGGCGGCGAAGGAGGAAACGGCGTCGACGGCGGCGGCGGCGGCACCGGCGGCACCGGCGGCACCGGCGGTAGCGGCGGCACCGGCGGCAACGGCGACAGCATTGGCGGGGTCGGCGGCACCGGCGGCAGCGGCGGCCAAGGCGGCGGCGGCGGCGCCGCCAACGGAGGCGGCAACGGCGGCAGCGCTGGGGACGGCGGTGGTGGCGGCACCGGCGGCCTAGGCGGCAGCGAGGGACAGGGTACCGGCGGTGCCGGTGGTGCCGGCGGTACTGGTGGTGCCGCCGGCAAGGGCGGCAGCGCCACCGGAGGCGGGGTCGGCGGTGACGGTGGCAACGGAGGCCAAGGCGGTGGCGGCGGCAACGGCGGCATGTCCGATTTAAACCCGGGCGGCAACGGTGGTAATGGCGCGGACGGCGGCACCGGTGGTGATGGGGGCGACGGCGGCGGCGGTGGCGGCGGCGGCGATGGCGGCGGCGGCGGCACCGGCGGCCAAGGCGGCACCGGCACCAGCAGCGGCAGTGCCGGTAGCGACGGCACCACCGGCGCCAATGGCGCACACGGGTCGTAACTATTCAGGTATCGCTCTCAATACCCCAGGCCGAAGGCGACCCGGCGGAGTTTGCGGAGCCGGGCAGCTGTCGGTTTGGTGGCTCTACCGAGTTCCCGACTTTCGCAGTTTCAGGGGCGCGTACGGGTGTAGTCGACGCGGCCGACGCGGGCTGATGTGATGGACTTGCGGGTATGCCCAAGAGTCGTGGCCGCCGTAGGACCGCTAAGGCCAAAACGTCGCGTCGTTCGCTTCGTCCGACCCATCCGGCGGACCAGCTGCTAGGACGCCGCTGATGTAATGGCCCCTGGTGGGTTGGCGTCGACGGCGTCCGAATTCTGACCCGTGACGGCATCTGAAAATTGACCCCTTGGATGGTCGGTCGGTGGTGGGGTCAGGCAATCGCCCAGCCCGCGGCTCCGTGGTGTAGGCCCAGGGCGGCCAGTCGGGCGAGGTTGATGGCGCCGGCTCGGGCCAGGATGTCGGTCAGGATGCGTTTGTGTCCGCGGCAGCGGGCTCTTCGGCCACCCCAGGGGCGGTGGGTGAAGTGGCTGATCTTGCGTTCCACCACCGGCCGATAGGTCCGGTAGTCCTGCTGCCAGGCCGGATCTCGTTGGCGCGCTTTGGCGTGCTGCAGCGCGGCTTCCCGCGGGTGAATGCTGATCACGCGCCCCCGACGGGACTTCGTGCACTCCGCCCGCAACGGACACGACTGACACAGCACACCGAAGCGCGCCACGGGGTGACGCACACCAGCGCGGATGCTCACGGTGTGATCAGCCGGGCAGGTGACGGTGCGGCCGGCCAGATCAATCCTGAACTGGTCTTTGGAATAGCCGTTGGCGTTGCGCACCGGAGGCACTTTGGCGCGCATGTCATGACCCCGCTGGGTCTGCTCATCCAGCGTAGCCCCGCCGGCGTAGGCCGAATCCCCATACACCTCAAACCCTTTGGACCCCGAACCATTCTGTGAGTCGCTACCGTCGTCATCGTCATCGTCCGATTCGGCATCGGCAGGTGCGCCCGCGACGGGTTCGTTCAGCAGCTCGTCGATGACCTCGCGATCGGCGGTGTTGGCCGCGGTGATGGCCACATTGGTGATCAGCTCCTCATCCGGATCCACACTGAGGTGACTTTTGTAACCGTCGAAGGTACGGGCCCGTGACTTGTGCCCGTGGCGGGCCTCGACATCGACGGTGGAGATCAGCCGATCCCGGGCCACCCGCCGGGCGATACGAAACACCCCATCCTCGCCGGCCTCGACGTCTTGGCCGGCCACCAACCCCAGCAGCTGGGCGGCTTCGGCGAGCGGCCCGTCCAACTCGCGGCCATCCAGCACCTCCAACGCCGCCTGGGCATCGCGGGCCAGCGCATCCACCAGCGACTCTCGGGCTTTCGGGTCGTCCCAGTCGCACGGCGGCTTACCCAGGCTGGCGTAGTCATCGTCGCGGGTCAGCACCTGCCGCACCGCACCCGCCAACGCAGGATCGGCCCGGTCAGCCACGGACAGTACTTTGCGGATCGCGGCCCGCAACTGGATCACCGTGTCCTGAGTGGCCACCGCATCAAACAACGGGGTGGAATCCAACACCCGCCGCCGTCCCCGTAACAACCCGGCCGCTTGGGCGGTGGTATTGACGTCATCGAACAACCGCCGCGGCCGATCGGACTTCCGCAGCCGGTTGCGCATCCCAACGAGCACCGTGGGGTGAAAAGCCTCCGCCCCCACTGTCAACCCGGCAGCGGCCTTCCAACGCAAGTCGAAAGCCAGCCGGTCACACGCTTCCCGATCCGACAAGCCCTCGTAGGCCTGCAACAGCATCACCGTGGCCACCACGCGCGCCGGCACAGTCGGGCGGCCCCGCGTCGAGGCCTTGAACAAGTCGGCGAAATAGTCATCGCCGAACAGCGCGCCGCCGTGCTCGGCCAACAGCCGATAGATGCTGCCCTCGGGCAACTGATCACCCACCAGAAGCATCGCGTCATCGAACCGGCCCTGCCGATTCTCACATCCCAACGCCACCCACCGATCCTCATGGCACACCCGCGCCAAACCCGGTCAGGCACGCCGAAACCCGGGCCACTAAATCAGCAGCGTCCTAGGTGATGCCAGACGCTTCGGGGGTTTCGACAATGCGCTGCGCGCAGAGATCTGGGCCAGTAGCGAGCTGGGCCAAATCTGGGTGAAAGCAACCGGTGCCGTCCTGGTCCCGGCCACAATCGCCCCAAAAATCACACGGGCCTCATACGCCTAACTGCGAAACTCAAGGAAGCAGTCACGATCGGATAACTGCCAGGTAGCGGGTGATGTTGGTTGGTGGGTGTGGTGGTGGGGGTTTTGTGGGGGTGTTGGTTGTGGTTGGTCACTGTGGGTGGGGGTTGGGGTTGTGGTGTTGTACAGGTGTTGGGCGTGGCGGGGGGTGGGGGTGGTGGTCGCGCAGAGGGTGCGCTGAAATGCGCGGGCTGGGGTGGTGGGGGTCGTAGGGTGTGTTCGTCGTTGTCGGTGGCTGTGGGCTGCACGTCATCGGGCCGGTATCGGCCCGGGGGTGGTGGCCGGTCTGGTGGGAGGGTTGTCATGTCGTCGTTTGTGGTGGTGTCTCCGCAGGTGGTGTTGGCGGCGGCGGCGGATTTGTCGGTGTTGGGGTCGACGATCAGCCAGGCGAGTGCGGCGGCGGCAAGCGCGACGACAGCGGTGGCCAGTGCGGCACAGGATGAGGTGTCGGCGGCGATCGCGGGGTTGTTTTCTGAGCATGGGCGCGATTATCAGGTGTTGGCGGGGCGGGTGGCGGGGTTTCATGAGCAGTTCAGCGCGGTGTTGGCCGCCAGCGCGGGGGGGTATGCGGGCGCGGAGGCTTCCGCGGCGCAAGGCCTGCTGGATGCGGTGAACGCGCCGAGTGTGGCGGTGACGGGGCGGGCGTTGATCGGCAACGGCGCCAACGGGGCCAGTGGTGCGGTGGGTCAGGCCGGTGGTGATGGCGGCTGGTTGTTCGGTAGCGGCGGCAATGGGGGTAGTAGCAGTGATGCGGGCACACCCGGGGGTGCGGGCGGGTCGGCGGGGTTGATCGGCAACGGCGGCAATGGTGGGACCGGGGGGGCCGGCGGGGTTGGGGGGGCCGGGGGGCGCGGTGGCTGGGTGTGGGGTTCGGGTGGGACCGGTGGGGCCGGGGGTAGCTCGACGGCGGTGGGGGGCACCGGCGGGATGGGCGGTGCTGGTGGTGCGACCGGGTTGATCGGCCATGGCGGGGCTGGCGGGGTCGGTGGGGCCGGCCTCAGCGGTCACGGCGGGGACGGGGCCGCCGGTGGGCGCGGCGGCTGGCTCATCGGTGACGGCGGGGCCGGCGGGGCCGGCGGGGCCGGCGATCCCCTCAGCGGTACCGGTGGTGGTGGCGGCGGTGGTGGGTCGGCGTCGGTGCTCGGCGCTGGTGGCGGCGGCGGGCAGGGCGGCTCGGGTGGCCACAGCGGCGGTGCTGGTGGTGGGGCAGGTGATGGCGGGCTGGTGTATGGCTCGGGTGGGGCCGGTGGGGCCGGCGGGACCGCCGCCGCGACCGCGGGTACCGGCGGGGCTGGTGGTCTGGGCGGCAACACCGGATTATTCGGAGCCGGTGGGGCTGGTGGGGCCGGGGGCGGCAATGCCGGCGGTGACGGCGGTCACGGTGGGGGCGGCGGCCGCGGCGGGTGGCTCTATGGTTCGGGCGGGGCCGGAGGCGCCGGTGGGGCCGGTAACGGGGTCGATGGTGTCGGCGGGTCCGGCGGGTCCGGCGGGGCCGCCGTCTTGATCGGGTCCGGGGGGGCCGGTGGTGTGGGCGGCGGTTACGGCGGTGACGGCGGCCGCGGCGGCGATGCCGGACTGCTGATCGGTAACGGCGGTAACGGGGGTGTCGGGGCGGCCGGCTACGACGGGACCACCGGGACTAGCGGCGGGGCCGGTGGTGACGGCGCCAACGGTGGGGCCGGCGGGGCCGGCGGGGCCGCGGGAGTGATCGGGCTCGGCGGCCATGGCGGGGCCGGCGGCACCGGCGGGGCCGGCGGCACCGGCGGCGACACCTCGACCGCCGGCGGCGCCGGTGGCGACGGCGGTACCGGCGGTACCGGCGGGGCCGGGGGGGCCGGGGGCAAGGCGCTGATCGGGATCGCCGGTAACGGCGGTGTCGCCGGTAACGGCGGCACCGGCGGTGCCGGTGGGACCGGTGGGGCCGGTGCCAGCAGCGCCGGCGGCACCGGCGGTAACGGCGGGGCCGGCGGGGCCGCGGGTGCTGGGGGTGCGGCCGGGGCCGGCTGGGGCGCCCACACCGGCACCACCGGCACCGGCGGCCAAGGCGGGGCCGGTGGTGACGGCGGGACCGGGGATAACGGTGCGGCCGGCGCGGCCGCGGCCACCGGCGCCCCCGGCTACAACGGTGGGGCCGGCGGTACCGGCGGGGCTGGTGGTGCCGCCGGGGCCGGCGGCACCAACGGCAACGGCGGTCAAGGCGGTAACGGCGGGGCCGGCGGGGTCGGCGGTGGCGGCGGGGCCGGTAACAACAGCAACGGCGGCACCGGCGGTGACGGCGGTGACGGTGGGGCCGCCGGTGCCGGTGGGGCCGCGGGCAGCGGTGCCGGCAGCGCCGGTGTGGCCGGGAACGCCGGTGTCGGTGGCCAGGGCGGGGCTGGTGGTGATGGCGGGACCGGGGATAACGGCGCGGCCGGCGCGGCCGCGGCCACCGGCGGTGACGGCTACGCGGGTGGGGCCGGCGGTAACGGCGGGGCCGGTGGGGCCGCCGGGGCCGGCGGCACCAACGGTAACGGCGGTCAAGGCGGCAACGGCGCCACCGGCGGGGTCGGCGGTGCCGGCGGCACCGGCAACAACAGCGACGGCGGCACCGGCGGCACCGGCGGTGACGGCGGGGCCGCCGGCGCCGGTGGGACGGCCGGTACCGGTGCCGGCAGCGCCGGTGTGGCCGGTAACGCCGGTGTCGGCGGCACCGGCGGGGCCGGTGGTGATGGCGGGACCGGCGATAACGGCGCGGCCGGGGCCACCGCGGCCACCGGCGGTGACGGCTACGCGGGTGGGGCCGGCGGTAACGGCGGGGCGGGTGGGGCGGCCGGGGCCGGCGGCACCAACGGTAACGGCGGCCAAGGCGGTAACGGCGCCACCGGCGGGGTCGGCGGTGCCGGCGGTAACGGCGCCAACAGCGCCGGCGGTGACGGTGGGGCCGGCGGGGTTGGCGGGGCCGGCGGTAACGGTGGGGCCGCCGGCGCCGGCACCGGTAGCGCCGGTCTCGCCGGCAACGCCGGTGTCGGCGGTGACGGCGGGGCCGGGGGTAAGGGTGGGATCGGTGATGACAACACCACCCCGGGCGGCGCCGGTTATACCGGCGGGGCCGGTGGGGCCGGCGGGGCCGGCGGGGCCGGCGGCAACAGCGCTGCTGGGGGCATCAACGGCAGCGGCGGGAACGGCGGGGCCGGCGGGGTCGGCGGTAACGCCGGTAACGCCGCCGACGGCGACACCACCGGCGCCGGGGCCGGCGGGGCTGGTGGTGCCGGCGGGGTCGGCGGGGACGCCGGCGCGGCCGGAACCGGCGGCACCGGCGGGGTCTCCGGGGTCGCCGGGGCTGGCGGCACCGGCGGTAACGGCGGTAACGGGGGCAGCGGGTACCCCGACAGCTACACCGGCGGCGCCGGTGGTGGCGGTGGCGCCGGCGGGGCCGGCGGGACCGCCGGCGCCGGCGGCACCAACGGTGCCGGCGGTCACGGCGGTAACGGCGGCGACGGCGGGCAGGGCGGGGCCGCCACCGCGGGCAATACCGGCGGCTACGGCGGCCAAGGCGGCGCCGGTGGCGGCGGTGGTGACGCCGGGGCCGGTGTCGGCGCCGGCGCTAACGGCGGAGGCGGCGGCAACGGCGGCACCGGCGGACAGGGCGCCAACGGCGGCGACGGCAGCGCCACCGCCGGCGGCGACGGCGGTCACGGCGGCACCGGAGGCGACGCCGGCATCGGGGGAACCGCCTCCGGTGCCGCCACCGCCGGCAGCGCCGGTGTCGGCGGTAACGGCGGGGCCGGCGGCAACGGCGGGACCGGCGATGCCGGCAGCGACGGCGCCACCGGCACCACCGGCGGTGATGGCTTCAACGGCGGGGCCGGCGGCACCGGCGGCGATGGCGGGGCAGCCAACGGCGGGACCGCCGGCAACGGCGGCGCCGGCGGTAACGGGGCCAAGGCCGGCAACGGCGGCACCGGCGGCAACGGCACCGACGGCAGCAGCTCCACCAGCGGCGTCGGCGGTGACGGCACCGCCGGCGGTAACGGCGGTAACGGCGGCACCGGCGGCGCGGCCGGTGCCGGTGGGGCCGCCGGCAGCGGTAGCGGCGGCACCACCGGCACCAACGGCACCGCCGGTGACGGCGGCACCGGCGGCAAAGGCGGCACCGGCGGTAACGGCGGCACCGGCGCCGATGGCTTACTGGCCGGCTCCGACGGCGGCAACGGCGGCAACGGCGGTGCTGGCGGTGCTGGCGGTGGCGGTGGTAGCGGTATCGGTGGTACCGGCGGAGGCCAGGGCGGCGCCGGCGGTAATGCCGGTGCTGCGGGCAGCGGCGGCACCGGCGGTCACGCCACCGGCCTTGGCGAGGTCGGCGGGGCCGGCGGCCACGGCGGGGCCGGTGGGGTCGGCGGGGCGGGTGGCGGCGGCACCGACGGTGGGGCCGGCGGGGCGGGTGGCCAGGCCAGCGCCGGCGGTAACGGCGGCAACGGTGGTGAGTCCAACGCAGGTGACGGCGGTACCGGTGGCGATGCCGGCGTCGGCGGCACCGGCGGTAGCGGCGGCGCCGGCAGCGGTGGTGGGGCCGACGGCGACGCGGGCGCAAGCGCCAAGGGCGGTGCCGGCGGCAACGGCGGCACCGGCCAGGCCGCGGGGGGTGCTGCCGGCAACGGCGGCGATGGCGGGGCCGGCGTTACCGCCACAGGCGGCGGTAACGCCGGTCACGGCGGCGCCGGCGGTAACGGCGGCACCGGCGGTAACGGCAACACCACCGCCGGCGTCGGCGGCACCGGAGGAACCGGAGGAACCGGCGGGACAGCCTTAGGAAGCGGTAACGCCGGCAACGGCGGCGCAGGCGGCACCGGCGGCAACGGCGGCACCGGCACCGGCGGCACCGAGACCAGCGTCGCCGGCAAGGGCGGGGATGGCGGAGCCGGCGGCAACGGCGGCACCTCGTCCGGCAGCGGTGCTGCCGGCGACGGCGGCAACGGCGGCAACGGCGGCAACGGCGACACCGGTGGCGATGGCGGCGACGGCGGGGCGGCCGGCGCCGCCAACGGCACTGCGGGCACCGGCGGCAACGGCGGAGACGGCGGTAACGGCACCGCAGGCATCGACGGCGCCGACGCCGCCAGCGGCACCGGCGACGACGGCGGCGACGGCAACGCGGGCGGCAACGGCGGCAACGGCGGCAACGGCGGAGCTGCCAACGGCGGTACCGCCGGCAACGGCGGCAAAGGCGGCAACGGCGGCACCGGGGGCAAGGGTGGCGCCGGCGGCAGCGGCGCCGACGGCGGCGACGGCGGCGGCAGCAGTGGCACCGGCGGCGACGGAACCACCGGCGGCAACGGCGGTAACGGCGGCAACGGCGGCAACGCCGGGCACGGAGGCGCGGCCGGCACCGGTAGCGGCGGTGCCGCGGGCGCCAACGGCACCGGCGGCACCGGCGGCCAAGGTGGTGACGGCGCCACCGGCGGCAACGGCGGCAACGGCGCTGGGGGCTTCCTTGCTAACACCAACGGCGGCAACGGCGGCCAAGGCGGCCAAGGCGGCAAGGGCGGCCAGGGCGGTGCTGGCATCGGCGGCACCGGCGGCGGCAACGGCGGCAACGGCGGAACCGCCGGCAACGGCGGCAACGGCGGCACCGCCGCGACACCCCTCCTCACGGCCGGCGGCTCAGGCGGTGCCAGCGGCGCGGGCGGCGGCGGCGGAACCGGAGGTGACGGTGTCGACGGCGGTAATGGCGGTGCCGGCGGCCAAGGCGGCAACGCTGGAATCGGAGGCACCGGCGGCGCCGGAAGCGGCAGCGCCAGCGCCGGCCCCGGCGGCGACGGCGGGATCGGCGGGAACGGCGGTTCTGGCGGCAACGGCAATACCGGCGGAAAAGGCGGCGGCGGGGGCATCGGCGGCCAGGGCGGCACCGGCGGCGCCGGTGTCGAGGGCAGGCCGGCGGGTGCCGGCGGAACAGGCGGCAGCGGCGGCAACGGCGGGATTGGCGGTACCGGCGATGACGGCGGCGGCGCTGGCGGCCAAGGCGGCGGCGGCGGCAACGGTGGAGATGGCGGCAATGGCGGGGAGGACGGAAGCTTCAGCATGGGTGGCAACGGCGGCAATGGCGGCCAACCCGGCAAAGGCGGCAACGGCGGTGACACCTCCGGCAGCGGCGTCGGCGGCACCGGCGGTACGGGCGGCATGGGCGGTGACGGAGGAAACGGCGGCACGTCCGTCTCGAGCCAGGGCGGCAACGGTGGCGATGGCACGAACGGCGGCAACGGTGGTGACGGAGGCAACGGTGGCGGCGGTGGTGACGGTGGTGCCGGCGGCGATGGTGGAACCGGCGGCCAAGGCGGCCAAGGCGGCAGCAGCAGCGGCGACGCAGGTAGCGACGGCACCACCGGCACCAGTGGCGCACACGGGTCTTAAGCTGGGTGGCTGGTGTCGAACGGGCCTTGTGGGGTAGGTGGTAACCGTTCTTGCAGTTAGCCCGGATTTTTCGTGAAACGTTACGTGTCGCGGGGTGCAGATAAGCGAAAGTGCCTGTCCTGCAGAAAATAGTTGGACTTCTCTACGGTTCAACAAGCTCGGACGGGAAGGCGCTTCGCAGGTGGTGCGACACGAGGTCGCATGTGTAAGTGGCGCGTTGAGTGGAGGTCGGCGGTGTTGTCGATGACGTTGCTTGGACACCTGCGCCCCGTACACCTCGGCCAGGTGCGCGGCGATCTCGCCGTGGGTTAACCCTTTGGCGGACAACGAGTTCACCAGCTCGTCGATCCCGGACAGCCGGCGTTGGCGTTTGCGCGCGATCTGCGGCTCAAACAAGCCGTCACGTTCCCGCGGTATCGCGACCTCCACTGGCCCGACGTCGGTCAGCAGCTGCTTGGTGAGGGCGCCGTTGCCGGAGTTGCCGCCGTTCGGCCGCCCGGATCGTGCTTGGCGTAGCCGAGATGATCAATCATCTCGCCCTCGGCCGCAGATTCGATGATCCTCTTGGTGAGCTGGGCCCAGCAGGCCGTCCTCCCCGGTCAACCGCAGCCCCTGCGAGCTGGCCCGATCCACCAACTGCCCGACCAGCTGCTGGTCCACCTCGTCCAGATCCACCACGACGTCCGGCCTAATGACGTCTTCATCAACGGTCACTTCGGCCACAGTGCTCTCCTTTTTCCTCAGGAGTTACACCGTTCAAATTACAGTCCCCCACGCAAAATCGCGGCTAGTTGTTTGTATTTGTGCTGGGTGGGGTGGGTGTGGGTCGTAGGGTTGGTGGGTCGTTGTCGGTGGCGGTGGCGCCGGTGTGGTGGGAGGGTTGTCATGTCGTCGTTTGTGGTGGTGTCCCCGCAGGTGGTGTTGGCGGCGGCGGCGGATTTGTCGGTGTTGGGGTCGACGATCAGCGCGGCCAGTGCGGCGGCGGCAAGCGCGACGACAGCGGTGGCTAGTGCGGCACAGGATGAGGTGTCGGCGGCGATCGCGGGGTTGTTTTCTGAGCATGGGCGGCAGTATCAGGTGTTGGCGGGGCGGGTGGCGGGGTTTCATGAGCAGTTCAGCGCGGTGTTGGCCGCCAGCGCGGGGGGGTATGCGGGCGCGGAGGCTTCCGCGGCGCAGAGCCTGCTGGATGCGGTGAACGCGCCGAGTGTGGCGGTGACGGGGCGGGCGTTGGTCGGCAACGGCGCTAACGGGGCCAGTGGTGCGGTGGGTCAGGCCGGTGGTGATGGCGGCTGGTTGTTCGGTAGCGGCGGCAATGGGGGTAGTAGCAGTGATGCGGGCACACCCGGGGGTGCGGGCGGGTCGGCGGGGTTGATCGGCAACGGCGGCAATGGTGGGACCGGGGGGGCCGGCGGGGTTGGGGGGGCCGGGGGGCGCGGTGGCTGGGTGTGGGGTTCGGGTGGGGCCGGTGGGGCCGGGGGTAGCTCGACGGCGGTGGGGGGCACCGGCGGGATGGGCGGTGCTGGTGGTGCGACCGGGTTGATCGGCCATGGCGGGGCTGGCGGGGTCGGTGGGGCCGGCCTCAGCGGTCACGGCGGGGACGGGGCCGCCGGTGGGCGCGGCGGCTGGCTCATCGGTGACGGCGGGGCCGGCGGGGCCGGCGGGGCCGGCGATCCCCTCAGCGGTACCGGTGGTGGTGGCGGCGGTGGTGGGTCGGCGTCGGTGCTCGGCGCTGGTGGCGGCGGCGGGCAGGGCGGCTCGGGTGGCCACAGCGGCGGTGCTGGTGGTGGGGCAGGTGATGGCGGGCTGGTGTATGGCTCGGGTGGGGCCGGCGGGGCCGGCGGGACCGCCGCCGCGACCGCGGGTACCGGCGGGGCTGGTGGTCTGGGCGGCAACACCGGATTATTCGGAGCCGGTGGGGCTGGTGGGGCCGGGGGCGGCAATGCCGGCGGTGACGGCGGTCACGGCGGGGGCGGCGGCCGCGGCGGGTGGCTCTATGGTTCGGGTGGGGCCGGGGGCGCCGGTGGGGCCGGTAACGGGGTCGATGGTGTCGGCGGGTCCGGCGGGTCCGGCGGGGCCGCCGTCTTGATCGGGTCCGGGGGGGCCGGTGGTATGGGCGGCGGTTACGGCGGTGACGGCGGCCGCGGCGGCGATGCCGGACTGCTGATCGGTAACGGCGGTAACGGGGGTGTCGGGGCGGCCGGCTACGACGGGACCACCGGGGCTAGCGGCGGGGCCGGTGGTGACGGCGCCAACGGCGGGGCCGGCGGGGCCGGCGGGGCCGCGGGAGTGATCGGGCTGGGCGGCCATGGCGGGGCCGGCGGCACCGGCGGGGCCGGCGGGGCCGGCGGCGACACCTCGACCGCCGGTGGCGCCGGTGGGGACGGCGGTACCGGCGGTAACGGCGGAGCCGGGGGGGCCGGGGGCAAGGCGCTGATCGGGATCGCCGGTAACGGCGGTGTCGCCGGTAACGGCGGCAGCGGCGGTGCCGGTGGGACCGGTGGGGCCGGTGCCAGCAGTGATGGCGGCACCGGCGGTAACGGCGGGGCCGGCGGCAACGCGGGTGCTGGGGGGGCGGCCGGGGCCGGCTGGGGCGCCCACACCGGCAACGCCGGTGTCGGCGGCACCGGCGGCACCGGTGGTGACGGCGGGACCGGGGATAACGGTGCGCCCGGCGCGGCCGCGGCCACCGGCGCCCCCGGCTACAACGGTGGGGCCGGCGGTACCGGCGGGGCGGGTGGGGCCGCCGGGGCCGGCGGCACCAACGGTAACGGCGGCACCGGCGGTAACGGCGGGGCCGGCGGGGTCGGCGGTGGCGGCGGGGCCGGTAACAACAGCAACGGCGGCACCGGCGGTGACGGCGGGGTTGGCGGCAACGCGGGCGCTGGTGGGGCGGCCGGCGGCGGTGCCGGTAGCGCCGGTGTCGCCGGCAACGCCGGTATCGGTGGCCAAGGCGGCACCGGTGGTGACGGCGGGACCGGCGATAACGGTGCGGCCGGGGCCACCGCGGCCACCGGCGGTGACGGCTACGCGGGCGGGGCCGGCGGCAACGGCGGGGCCGGTGGGGCCGCCGGGGCCGGCGGCACCAACGGCAACGGCGGCCAAGGCGGCAACGGCGCCACCGGCGGGGTCGGCGGTAACGGCGGGGCCGGCGCCAACAGCAACGGCGGAAACGGCGGTACCGGCGGTGACGGCGGGGCCGCCGGCGCTGGTGGGACGGCCGGCAGCGGTGCCGGCAGCGCCGGTGTGGCCGGTAACGCCGGTATCGGCGGCCAAGGCGGGGCCGGTGGTGACGGCGGGACCGGGGATAACGGCGCGGCCGGGGCCACCGCGGCCACCGGCGGTGACGGCTACGCGGGCGGCGCCGGCGGTACCGGCGGTGCTGGCGGGGCCGCCGGGACCGGCGGCACCAACGGTAACGGCGGCCAAGGCGGTAACGGCGCCACCGGCGGCAACGGCGGTGCCGGCGGCAACGGCAACAACAGCAACGGCGGCAACGGCGGTACCGGCGGGGTTGGCGGGGCCGGCGGTAACGGTGGGGCTGCCGGCACCGGTGCCGGCAGCGCCGGTGTGGCCGGGAACGCCGGTGTCGGCGGTGACGGCGGGGTCGGTGGTGATGGCGGAATCGGCGATAACGGCGCCGACGGGGCCAGCGCGACCACCGGCGGTGACGGCTACGCGGGCGGGGCCGGCGGTACCGGCGGTGCTGGCGGTGCCGCCGGGGCCGGCGGCACCAACGGCAACGGCGGCCAAGGCGGTAACGGCGCCGCCGCCGGCAACGGCGGCACCGGCGGCAACGGTGACAACAGCAACGGCGGTGACGGCGGGGCCGGCGGGGTCGGCGGGGCCGCCGGTGCTGGTGGGGCTGCCGGCACCGGTGCCGGTAGCGCGGGTGTCGCCGGGGCCGCCGGTGTCGGCGGCCAAGGCGGTGCTGGCGGTGATGGCGGGACCGGGGATAACGGCGCCGATGGGGCCAGCGCAGCCACCGGCGGTGACGGCTACGCGGGTGGGGCCGGCGGGGCCGGCGGCGCGGGTGGTGCCGCCGGGGCCGGCGGCACCAACGGTAACGGCGGCCAAGGCGGCAACGGCGCCACCGCCGGCAACGGCGGCAACGGCGGTAACGGCGCCAACAGCGCCGGCGGTGACGGTGGGGCCGGCGGGGTTGGCGGGGCCGCCGGTGCGGGTGGGGCCGCCGGCACCGGTGCCGGTAGCGCCGGTGTCGCCGGCAACGCCGGCACCGGCGGCCAAGGCGGTAACGGTGGTAACGGCGGGACCGGCGATAACGGCGCCGCCGGGGCCACCGCGGCCACCGGCCTTGACGGCTACAACGGCGGTAACGGCGGGGCCGGCGGTGCGGGTGGTGCCGCCGGGGCCGGCGGTGTCAACGGTAACGGCGGCCAAGGCGGCAACGGCGCCACCGCCGGCAACGGCGGCAACGGCGGTAACGGCAACAGCAGCAACGGCGGCGACGGCGGTAACGGCGGGGCCGGCGGCAACGCGGGCAATGGTGGGGCCGCCGGCAACGGCACCGGCAGCGCGGGTGTCGCCGGCAACGCCGGTACCGGCGGCCAAGGTGGCACCGGTGGTAACGGCGGGACCGGCGATAACGGCGCCGATGGGGCCACCGCGACCACCGGCGCCACCGGTTACAACGGCGGTAACGGCGGCCAAGGCGGTAACGGCGGGGCCGCCGGGGCCGGCGGCGTTAACGGCAACGGCGGCCAAGGCGGCAATGGCGGCGTCGGCGGCCAAGGCGGTGACGGCGGGGCTGGTAGCAGCAGTAACGGTGGCGATGGCGGTCAAGGCGGCACCGGCGGTGACGCGGGTGCCGGCGGAACCGCAGGCACCGGTACCGGGGCGACCGGTAACGCCGGCAACGCCGGGATCGGCGGCGGCGGTGGGCAAGGCGGCACCGGCGGTGACGGGGACACCGGCGCCACCGGCGTTAGCGGCACAACAGGCGGGGCTGGGTTTGCCGGCGGGGCCGGCGGCCAAGGCGGTAACGGCGGGGCCGCCGGGGCCGGCGGCGTTAACGGCAACGGCGGCCAAGGCGGCAATGGCGGCGTCGGCGGCCAAGGCGGTGACGGCGGGGCTGGTAGCAGCAGTAACGGTGGCGATGGCGGTCAAGGCGGCACCGGCGGTGACGCAGGTGCCGGCGGAACCGCAGGCACCGGTACCGGGGCGACCGGTACCGCCGGCAACGCCGGGATCGGCGGCCAGGGAGGCGCCGGCGGCAACGGCGGCCAAGGAGATAACGGCACGACCGGCGCATCCGGCGGCGGCGTCGGCGGTATCGCCTACGCCGGCGGTAACGGCGGCCAAGGTGGCCAAGGCGGCAACTCGAGCACCGGCGGCGTTAACGGCAGCGGCGGCGCCGGCGGCAACGGAGGCCAAGGCGGTACCGGCGGTAATGGCGGCAGCGCTGTGGGCGCCAGCACTGTCGGCGGTGACGGCGGCAACGGCGGTGGCGGCGGGGCTGCTGGGGCGGGCGGTGCTGCGGGTAGCGGCGGGGTCGGTGGGTCGGTGGGTATCGCGGGCACCGGCGGCCAGGGAGGCGCCGGCGGCAACGGCGGCCAAGGAGATAACGGCACGACCGGCGCATCCGGCGGCGGCGTCGGCGGTATCGCCTACGCCGGCGGTAACGGCGGCCAAGGTGGCCAAGGCGGCAACTCGAGCACCGGCGGCGTTAACGGCAGCGGCGGCGCCGGCGGCAACGGAGGCCAAGGCGGTACCGGCGGTAATGGCGGCAGCGCTGTGGGCGCCAGCACTGTCGGCGGTGACGGCGGCAACGGCGGTGGCGGCGGGGCTGCTGGGGCGGGCGGTGCTGCGGGTAGCGGCGGGGTCGGTGGGTCGGTGGGTATCGCGGGCACCGGCGGCCAGGGAGGCGCCGGCGGCAACGGCGGCCAAGGAGATAACGGCACGACCGGCGCATCCGGCGGCGGCGTCGGCGGTATCGCCTACGCCGGCGGTAACGGCGGCCAAGGTGGCCAAGGCGGCAACTCGAGCCCTGGCGGTGCCGCAGGCAGCGGCGGCGCCGGCGGCAACGGAGGCAGCGGCGGTGACGGCGGCAACGGGGGCAACGGCAGCGACGGAACCAGCAAGAGCGGCCTGTACATCACCGATGGTACCGGCGGCGACGGCACTACCGGTGGCAAGGGCGGGAGCGGCGGCGCCGGCGGCAACGCCGGTGCCGGCGGGGCTGCCGGGAGCGGCGGTGGCGGCACCGCAGGCACCAATGGCAACGGGGGCACTGGCGGCAAAGGTGGCCAAGGCGGCGACGGCGGCAACGGCGGCAGCGGCGCCAACGGCTTGGGCAGTGGTTGGGCTGGCGGCAACGGCGCGGTCGGTGGCGTTGGCGGTGCCGGCGGCGCTGGTGGGGCCGGCGTTAGTGGTGCCGGCGGCGGCACCGGCGGTGTCGGTGGGGGCGGTGGTAGGGGCGGCACGGGCGGCAACGGCGGCGGCGGCTCTGTCGTAAGCGCCGGCGGCACCGGTGGCGAGGGTGGTGGCGGCGGCAACGGCGGGAGCGGCGGCAACGGCGGTGTCGGCGCCGGCACCGGCGGTCAGGGCGGCTTAGGCGGCGACTCCGGTGCCGGCGGCTTCGGCGGCACTGGAGGTAGCAGCGGTGGCGCCGGTGGCGCCGGAGGAAACGGCGGCACCGCCGGCAACGGCGGCAACGGCGGTGACGGCGGCACGGGCGGTGGCGCCGGCGGCCACGGTGGCGGCGGCGGCAACGGCGGCGACGGCGGCCCAGGCGAGGATGGGGAATCCACCGGCCTCGGGGGCACCAGTGGCGTTGGTGGCACCGCCGGCAACGGGGGCAACGGGGGCACCGGTAACGGCGGCGGCAGCGGTGGCAACGGTGGCAACGGTGGCAACGGTGGCAACGCCACCTACACCGGCAGCACTGCCGGTGAAGGTTCTGTCAGCGGATCCAACGGCGGCACCGGGGGCAACGGCGGCATCGGCGGCAACGCCTCAGGCAGCGGCAACGGCGGCACCGGGGGCAACGGGGGCAACGGCGGCAACGCCTCAGGCGGCGGTAACGCTGGCACCGACGGCCACGGCGGCACCGGCGGCGGCGGCGGCAGCGCCGGGACCGGCGGCAACGGCGGCGACGCTTCGGGCGGCGGTGTGGGCGGCGCCGGTGGTAGCGGCGGCACGGGCGGCAACGGCGGCGGCGGCGGCGACGCTTCCTCCGTTAATTCTTTCGGCGGCGACGGGGGTAACGGCGGCAACGGCGGCAACGGTGGTAACGGCGGTACCGGCGGCGGCGGCGGTGGCGGCGGCAACGGCGGCAACGGCGGTACCGGCGGCAGTGGCGGTAGTGGCGCCACTGCCGGCAGCTCCGGCAGCAGCGGCGCGACCGGCGCCGACGGGCAGCCAGGGTCGTAACCATTGAGGTCCTGCATTCCTGGTCAGCGGGGAACGCGCCTATGGGGCATCGGGCTGTTGGGTCTGACCGAATAGACGCACAGCGATATCGGCGACGTGGCGCAGATGTGGGGTGTTGGGCACCGTGGTACTGGGCGCCTATGGCGTCGGGGATCTGCTTGGCGTGCCCTCGGCCTGTTGGATGGCGGGTGCTGCGTTGAGCGATTCCCGGGGTGTCCTGCTGTGGTGGTTGGTGACTGTGAAAAGCGGCTCGTGTTGTGGTATTCCACACCTGACTAATCCGCAGTTCCGCCTCGTAGGTGTTGCCCGGCATTCAAAACGAACCCGATGGCGGCACTGTCGGTGAGGACGAACGGCGGCAGTTCGTGTGCACGGTGACGCAGTGATGTTCACGGTGACGGACTGGCGGCGGGGTTGGTGTTCACGGTGACGGAGGCAGGTGGGCGGGCAGGCGCCTGGGCCCGGCCGGGAGCCGGGCCGCAGGGCGAATCAGGCCGGCGGCGAAAGAAGCCTGCCGTGGCTGTGCAGTCCGATGAGGGTCCACAGGGGCTCGCTGAAGCCCAGCCGTCGCTGGGTCCACCAGGCCGCGGCGGCCAGCATGGTCAGGAGGTCGCGCAGTAGCTTGCCGGTCCCGGGCAGCTCATTGAATGCGTCGGCGTTGAGGCGGACGAGTGCTTGGGCGCCGCGCTGCCACAGCTGGGTCAGATGGGGGTGATCACGGACGCGCCGTAGCCAGCGGCGCACGGTCGACGGTGAGCGGCTCAGCGCAGCGACGATCCTCCGATGCCCGATACCTGCGGCTTTGTGGGCGAGTGCAGTGCCGATCACCTCGGTGGTATCGGCCCGGCGTGGCTGTAGCGCCGCCGGCGGGAGCACATGGGTGGTTTCGCGTCTGCGGCAACGCACCCGTTGGGGCCCGCACGTCGATCACCTCCGCGCCGAGGCTGCGGACGTGCCGGCTGCGTCCATATCCCCACCGCTGCAACGTGTCGCCGCATCCGCGGCGGGGGCAGACCAGCTGGCCTCGGTCACGGCCTGCTCGGCCGCCTCGGCCGTACGGACGACGATCATCGGGTGCTCCGGCGCGCATGAGCCACCAGCGTGGTCTATCACGTCCTTGCCAGGAAGGGGCCAATTGGTGTTGCTGTCGGATCGTTCGGAATCGGTTCTGCCCCAGCAGGTCCCCTCTGACTGCGACCGTCACCATGATCACCGACGCGCGTACCGGCAAGGCGCGGGTTCCTCGTCCGATCCTGATCGTGGTCATCATGCCGCCGCACACGACTCGACTGCACGTCCTCACCCACAGTGACGCGGCGATCCCGATACCGAGTGCCGTTCAACATCGTAGGGCGGATCTGATTCCCGATCGGCTTAGTGAGCAGATGTTTGGTGCCTGTGGTGGGGCGTCGAACACGCCCTGATCATCACCGCGTGGAACATGCTCACCAACGGCGCGTTCTACCGCGAACTCGGCACCGACTATTACACCCTGCGCAAACCGGCCAAAACCAAAGCCCACGCTGTGCACCAGATCGAAGCTCTTGGCTACACCGTCACCCTCACATCACTCGCTGACACCGCATAAGAATCCAGCACGACACGATCAACCGGCAATTCCACCGATGGTCGCCACCTCGCCGTCACCTCAATTTTCGTATCAGTCTTAGCGGCCTGTTGGCGGCTATCTTTGTGGCCGGTTCTGCTGATCGCTGTGGCAGCCAACGGTGTGATGACTTACTCGGTAGCCTGACACCGCAGTAACATCCGCGCCGAATGCGCGTATGTTGGCGGGTGTGGAATTATGGACCGCTGACCAGGCCGCCCAGCACTGGGGCGTGACCCCGGCGCGTGCACGAGGACTGCTGTCCAGCCGCCATATCCACCGCATCTCCGGGTACCCCGCCGACGCGGTCCGCGCCGTGCGCCGCCAGCAAGGGGCGCGCAACGACCTCACCCCACCTCGGGCTGGGCTGACGGCCGGGCAGGCCGCGGAGGCGATCGCCAGGAGCTGCGACGACACGACCCGACTGCGGGTATTCTTCGAATTCATCCGGGGTGCAGACGAAGCCGGCGGCGCAGCATTGCCGCTGATCACCGCGGAACCGGCCCTCATTGGCGACCCCCGCTTCGATGCGTTGCTCGCGGCCGCCGCGGAGCACCTCGCTGCCCGTCACGGGCTACCCGGGCCGTTATGGACGATCACCGTCGAACGTTTCCTGTACCGGGCCTGGTGGATATCGACGCTGCCCTCCGCGCGGGTGCAGGCCCTACTGTGGACCCCCGCATCGTTTCGGCGACGCGGGATCTACCTTGACCGCCTCGACCTCACCCATGACGGAGCCAGCCTGATGCCCGAACCGCTATTCGGCCTCACCGATATCCGGCGCGCGTTCCAAGCCCTGGCCGCTAAGCTCGAGCGGCGGCGGATCATCGGTCACGTGCACGTCTATGGTGGCGCGGCGATGATCCTGGCTTACGACTCGAACCGAACGGCGACCCGCGACATCGACGCCCGGTTCAGCCCCGATGGACCGATGATCGCGGCGATTCGCGCGATCGCGCGCGAAAACGGTTGGCCTACAACGTGGCTCAACAACCAAGCCGCGAGCTATGTTGCCCGCAATCCCGGCGAGGGTGACCGCGTGTTTGACCACCCGTATCTTCAGGTCAACGTGACCCCGCCGGATCACCTGCTGGCGATGAAAGTCCTCGCCGCCCGCGCGGTACGCGACGCCGGCGATCTAGGAACCCTACTGAGCCGCCTGGGGATCGCTACCGAGGACGAGGTCTGGGCAATCGTCGAAAGATTTTTTCCCGGCACCCCGATTTCGGCGCGGTCCCGTGACCTGGTCCAAGATCTCTTCAACCGGCGGCGCGTAAACACCGGGGAGGATCAAAATTGTCCCCGGGACTTCGATTGAGCGAGGCCACTTTCGACGAGTGGGCACCCGACTGCACTCGGGCGCAGTTTGCGGAGTTTGTGCAGCCGTGTCGTTGCGGGGCTGTGTTTGTGGGGTGTTAGGCCGCGGGTCCGACGGTGACGTGGGCCCAGCGCGGCTCAACAGTGTGAGGCAGTCGCGATCGGATAACTGCCAGGTAACGGTGGTGTTGGTTGGTGGGTGTGTGGTGGTGGGGGTTTTGTGGGGGTGTTGGTTGTGGTTGGTGACTGTGGGTGGGGGTTGGGGTTGTGGTGTTGTACAGGTGTTGGGGTGGGGGTGGTGTGGGGGGTGTGTAGATCCTTGGTTGTGCGCTGTTTGTGCTGGGTGGGGTGGGTGTGGGTCGTAGGGTTGGTGGGTCGTTGTCGGTGGTGGTGGCCGGTGTGGTGGGAGGGTTGTCATGTCGTCGTTTGTGGTGGTGTCTCCGCAGGTGGTGTTGGCGGCGGCGGCGGATTTGTCGGTGTTGGGGTCGACGATCAGCGCGGCCAGTGCGGCGGCGGCAAGCGCGACGACAGCGGTGGCTAGTGCGGCACAGGATGAGGTGTCGGCGGCGATCGCGGGGTTGTTTTCTGAGCATGGGCGGCAGTATCAGGTGTTGGCGGGGCGGGTGGCGGGGTTTCATGAGCAGTTCAGCGCGGTGTTGGCCGCCAGCGCGGGGGGGTATGCGGGCGCGGAGGCTTCCGCGGCGCAGAGCCTGCTGGATGCGGTGAACGCGCCGAGTGTGGCGGTGACGGGGCGGGCGTTGGTCGGCAACGGCGCTAACGGGGCCAGTGGTGCGGTGGGTCAGGCCGGTGGTGATGGCGGCTGGTTGTTCGGTAGCGGCGGCAATGGGGGTAGTAGCAGTGATGCGGGCACACCCGGGGGTGCGGGCGGGTCGGCGGGGTTGATCGGCAACGGCGGCAATGGTGGGACCGGGGGGGCCGGCGGGGTTGGGGGGGCCGGGGGGCGCGGTGGCTGGGTGTGGGGTTCGGGTGGGGCCGGTGGGGCCGGGGGTAGCTCGACGGCGGTGGGGGGCACCGGCGGGATGGGCGGTGCTGGTGGTGCGACCGGGTTGATCGGCCATGGCGGGGCTGGCGGGGTCGGTGGGGCCGGCCTCAGCGGTCACGGCGGGGACGGGGCCGCCGGTGGGCGCGGCGGCTGGCTCATCGGTGACGGCGGGGCCGGCGGGGCCGGCGGGGCCGGCGATCCCCTCAGCGGTACCGGTGGTGGTGGCGGCGGTGGTGGGTCGGCGTCGGTGCTCGGCGCTGGTGGCGGCGGCGGGCAGGGCGGCTCGGGTGGCCTCAGCGGCGGTGCTGGTGGTGGGGCAGGTGATGGCGGGCTGGTGTATGGCTCGGGTGGGGCCGGTGGGGCCGGCGGGACCGCCGCCGCGACCGCGGGTACCGGCGGGGCTGGTGGTCTGGGCGGCAACACCGGATTATTCGGAGCCGGTGGGGCTGGTGGGGCCGGGGGCGGCAATGCCGGCGGTGACGGCGGTCACGGTGGGGGCGGCGGCCGCGGCGGGTGGCTCTATGGTTCGGGTGGGGCCGGTGGGGCCGGTGGGGCCGGTAACGGGGTTGATGGTGTCGGCGGGTCCGGCGGGTCCGGCGGGGCCGCCGTCTTGATCGGGTCCGGGGGGGCCGGTGGTGTGGGCGGCGGTTACGGCGGTGACGGCGGCCGCGGCGGCGATGCCGGACTGCTGATCGGTAACGGCGGTAACGGGGGTGTCGGGGCGGCCGGCTACGACGGGACCACCGGGGCTAGCGGCGGGGCCGGTGGTGACGGCGCCAACGGTGGGGCCGGCGGGGCCGGCGGGGCCGCGGGGTTGATCGGGCTGGGCGGCCATGGCGGGGCCGGCGGCACCGGCGGTGCCGGCGGGGCCGGCGGCGACGCCTCGACCGCCGGTGGCGCCGGTGGGGACGGCGGTACCGGCGGTAACGGTGGGGCCGGGGGTGCCGGGGGCAAGGCGCTGATCGGGATCGCCGGTAACGGCGGCACCGCCGGCAGCGGCGGCAGCGGCGGTGCCGGTGGGACCGGTGGGGCCGGTGCCAGCAGTGATGGCGGCACCGGCGGTAACGGCGGGGCCGGCGGGGCCGCGGGTGCTGGGGGGGCGGCCGGGGCCGGCTGGGGCGCCCACACCGGCAACGCCGGTGTCGGCGGCCGAGGCGGTGCTGGCGGTGACGGCGGGACCGGGGATAACGGCGCGGCCGGCGCCACCGCGGCCACCGGCGCCCCCGGCTACAAGGGTGGGGCCGGCGGTACCGGGGGTGCTGGCGGGGCCGCCGGGGCCGGCGGCACCAACGGTAACGGCGGTCAAGGCGGTAACGGCGGGGCCGGCGGGGTCGGCGGTGGCGGCGGGGCCGGTAACAACAGCAACGGCGGAAACGGCGGCACCGGCGGTGACGGCGGGGCCGCCGGCGCTGGTGGGGCCGCGGGCAGCGGTGCCGGCAGCGCCGGTGTCGCCGGCAACGCCGGTGTCGGCGGCCAAGGCGGCACCGGTGGTGACGGCGGGACCGGCGATAACGGCGCCGATGGGGCCACCGCGGCCACCGGCGGTGACGGCTACGCGGGTGGGGCCGGCGGTACCGGCGGGGCGGGTGGGGCCGCCGGGGCCGGCGGCACCAACGGCAACGGCGGCACCGGCGGTAACGGCGCCACCGGCGGGGTCGGCGGTGCCGGCGGGGCCGGCAACAACAGCAACGGCGGAAACGGCGGCACCGGCGGTGACGGCGGGGCCGCCGGTGCCGGTGGGGCCGCGGGCAGCGGTGCCGGCAGCGCCGGTGTGGCCGGGAACGCCGGTGTCGGCGGCCAAGGCGGCACCGGCGGTAACGGCGGGACCGGGGATAACGGCGCCGATGGGGCCACCGCGGCCACCGGCGGTGACGGCTACGCGGGCGGCGCCGGCGGCACCGGCGGGGCTGGCGGGGCCGCCGGGGCCGGCGGCACCAACGGCAACGGCGGCACCGGCGGCAACGGCGCCGCCGCCGGCACCGGCGGCAACGGCGGCAACGGCGCCAACAGCAACGGCGGTAACGGCGGTACCGGCGGCACCGGCGGGGCCGCGGGCAATGGTGGGGCTGCCGGCACCGGCACCGGCAGCGCCGGTCTCGCCGGCAACGCCGGCACCGGCGGCACCGGCGGCACCGGCGGTAACGGCGGGACCGGCGATAACGGCGCCAACGGGGCCACCGCGGCCACCGGCGGTGACGGCTACGCGGGCGGGGCCGGCGGCGCCGGCGGTGCGGGTGGAGCCGCCGGGACCGGCGGCACCAACGGCAACGGCGGCCAAGGCGGCAACGGCGCCGCCGCCGGCACCGGCGGCACCGGCGGCAACGGCGCCAACAGCGCCGGCGGTGACGGTGGGGCCGGCGGGGTCGGCGGGGCCGGCGGTAACGGTGGGGCCGCCGGCGCCGGCACCGGTAGCGCCGGTCTCGCCGGCAACGCCGGTGTCGGCGGTGACGGCGGGGCCGGGGGTAAGGGTGGGATCGGTGATGACAACACCACCCCGGGCGGCGCCGGTTATACCGGCGGGGCCGGTGGGGCCGGCGGGGCCGGCGGGGCCGGCGGCAACAGCGCTGCTGGGGGCATCAACGGCAGCGGCGGTAACGGCGGGGCCGGCGGGGTCGGCGGTAACGCCGGTAACGCCGCCGACGGCGACACCACCGGCGCCGGCGCCGGCGGGGCTGGTGGTGCCGGCGGGGTCGGCGGGGACGCCGGCGCGGCCGGAACCGGCGGCACCGGCGGGATCGCCGGTATCGCCGGGGCTGGCGGCACCGGCGGTAACGGCGGTAACGGGGGCAGCGGGTACCCCGACAGCTACACCGGCGGCGCCGGTGGTGGCGGTGGCGCCGGCGGGGCCGGCGGGACCGCCGGCGCCGGCGGCACCAACGGTGCCGGCGGTCACGGCGGTCACGGCGGCGACGGCGGGCAGGGCGGGGCCGCCACCGCGGGCAATACCGGCGGCTACGGCGGCCAAGGCGGCGCCGGTGGCGGCGGTGGTGACGCCGGGGCCGGTGTCGGCGCCGGCGCTAACGGCGGCAACGGCGGCAACGGCGGCACCGGCGGACAGGGCGCCAACGGCGGCGACGGCAGCGCCACCGCCGGCGGCGACGGCGGTCACGGCGGCACCGGAGGCGACGCCGGCATCGGGGGAACCGCCTCCGGTGCGGCCACCGCCGGCAGCGCCGGTGTCGGCGGTAACGGCGGGGCCGGCGGCAACGGCGGGACCGGCGATGCCGGCAGCGACGGCGCCACCGGCACCACCGGCGGTGATGGCTTCAACGGCGGGGCCGGCGGCACCGGCGGCGATGGCGGGGCAGCCAACGGCGGGACCGCCGGCAACGGCGGCGCCGGCGGTAACGGGGCCAAGGCCGGCAACGGCGGCACCGGCGGCAACGGCACCGACGGCAGCAGCTCCACCAGCGGCGTCGGCGGTGACGGCACCGCCGGCGGTAACGGCGGTAACGGCGGCACCGGCGGCGCGGCCGGTGCCGGTGGGGCCGCCGGCAGCGGTAGCGGCGGCACCACCGGCACCAACGGCACCGCCGGTGACGGCGGCACCGGCGGCAAAGGCGGCACCGGCGGCAACGGCGGCACCGGCGGCACGGCTACCACCGAATCCGGTGTAGGTTTCAACGGCGGCACCGGCGGCACCGGCGGGGCCGGCGGCCACGGCGGGGCCGGCGGGGCCGGCATCAACGGCAGCGGCGGCGGCACCGGTGGGGCCGGTGGGGCCGGTGGTGTCGGTGGTGCCGGAGGTGACGGCGGCGACATAGGCTCCGGGAACGGCAGCGGTGGCGCGGGCGGCACCGGCGCCAACGGCGGCACCGGCGGTGATGGCGGCAGCGGCGGGGCCGGTGGCGGTGCCGGCGGCGTCGGCGGCGACGGCGGCGATAGCGGAGCCGGCGGCACCGGCGGCGACGGATACGGCATCACCAGTGCCGGGGGTGCCGGTGGCGCCTCCGGCACTGGCGGCGACGGCGGAAAGGGCGGTGCCGGGGGCACCAGCGGCGGCGCTGGCGGCAATGGCGGTACCGGCGGCAACGCCGGCCAAGGGGGCATCGGCGGCGAAGGTCTTGGCCGCACCCTCGGCGATTACGCCGATGGCGGCAACGGCGGAACCGGAGGCACCGGCGGAACCGGCGGCACCGGAGGCACCGCCACAGCCGGAGGCGACGCCGGCAAAGGCGGCAACGGCGGCAACGCCGGCACCGGTGGCACCGGCGGCACCGCCTCCGGCGCTGGCGACCAAGGCGGCACCGGAGGCACCGGCGGCAACGGTGGCACCGGTGGCAACGGTGGCAACGGCGGCGACGTATTAGGCGGCACCGGCAACGGCGGCACCGGCGGCACCGCGGCCAACGGAGGCACCGGCGGCATCGGCGGCTCCGGCTACACCAGCGACGGCGCATACGGCGACGGCGGGCCCGGCGGTAACGGCGGCAACGGTGGCAATACCGCCGGCAGCGGTAACGGCGGTAACGGCGGTAACGGCGGTAACGGCGCCGACGGCACCACCAGCACCGGAGCAAACGGTGGCGACGGCGGTAACGGCGGTTCAGCCGGCGCTAGCGCCACCGGCACCGGCGGCAACGGCGGCACCGGCGGCAACGGCGGCAACGGCGCCGACGGACCCACCGGCACCGGAGGGAACGGCGGCGACGGCGGTAACGGTGGCACCGGCGGCGACGTATCAGGCGGCACAGGCAATGGCGGCGACGGCGGCAACGCGGGCAACGGCGGCAACGGCGGCTCCGGCAACGGTGGCGGTGCCGCCGGCCACGGCGGGGCCGGCGGCACCGGCGGCAATACCGCCGGCAGCGGTAACGGCGGTAACGGCGGTAACGGCGGCACCGGCGCCGCCGGCGGCACCGGCACCGGAGCGAAAGGTGGCGACGGCGGTAACGGTGGTTCAGCCGGCGCTAGCGCCACCGGCACCGGCGGCACCGGCGGCGACGGCGGCACCGGAGGAACCGGCGGAACCGGCGCCAACGGCACCGACGCCGCCAGCGACACGGGTGACAACGGCGGCGACGGCACCGCCGGCGGCAACGGCGGAGCCGGCGGCACCGGCGGAACCGGCGGGGCCACGAACGGCGGCACCGCCGGCAACGGCGGCAAAGGCGGCAACGGCGGAACCGGCGGCACCGGCGGAACCGGCGGCCGCGGTGCCGATGGCAGCAGCGACACCGGCGGCGACGGCGGCACCGGGACCGCCGGCGGCAGTGGAGGCAACGGCGGCAAGGGCGGCAACGCCGGCGCTGGCGGGGCCGCCGGTGCTGGCGGCGGTGGCAGCGCCGGCGCCAACGGCACCGCCGGCACGGGCGGCACCGGCGGCAACGGCGGCAACGGCGGCAACGGCGGCACCGGCAGCGACGGAGATGGCACCGCCTACAACGGCGGCAACGGCGGCAACGGCGGCAACGCCGGCACGGGCGGCACCGGCGGAACCGGCATCAACGGCACCGGCGGCGGCAAAGGAGGCAACGGCGGCAACGGCGGCGACGCCGGAACCGCCGGCAACGGCGGAGAAAGCGCGTTTAGACAGGGCGGCATCGGCGGCATCGGCGGCACCGGCGGCGCTGGCGGCGCTGGCGGCAACGGCGGCGGCACCGGAGGCACTGGCGGCACCGGCGGCACCGGCGGCAGTGGCGGAGGCGGTGGCAGTGGCGGCACCGGCGGCGGGGACGACGGCGGCGACGGCGGCAACGGCGGCGCCGGGGGCGCTGGCGGCACCGGCGGCACGGGTGACGGCGCCGCTGGCGGCGACGGCGGCGAAGGCGGCAACAGCGGCTCCGGCGGGGGCGGCGGTTTCGCCGGCGGCAGCCATGGCAACGGCGGCAACGGCGGCGACGCCGGAACCGCCGGCAACGGCGGCAAGGGCGGCAACGCCACCGGAGGCGGCCTGGCCGGCAACGGCGGCACCGGCGGTACCGGCGGGGGCGGCGGCAATGGTGGCGACGCATTCGACAACACGGGCGGCAACGGCGGCAATGGCGCCAACGGCGGCGACGGCGGCGACGGCGGCAACGGCGGCGGCGGCGGCGACGGCGGCACCGGTGGCATCGGTGGGACAGGCGGGAGCGGTGGCACCGGCCCCAGCGGGGACGGTAGTGCTGGCACCAGCGGCACCACCGGCGCAACCGGGCAGCACGGGTCGTGACTATTCATCTTTGCTGGGCTCGGTTGGCCGGCGGTTACTACGGTGCAGTTGGCAATCCTTCCCGTGGTCGTCATCCAATGAGACGGTCAACACTGGCCGGGTCAGCCCCGGATAGCGATGATGCGGGTGGCCGGCTTCGACGGCGGCGGCGCGGCGTGCGCGACGGGGTGGGATCGTCGGTCGCGGCTTCGGGGGCGGGCGAATGCGCCCAGGCCAGGCCGATCCCGAACAGCAACACGGCCCGGTCAAAAGGGGTGCCAAACGAACTCGACGCGGCTGGAGCCGCTTCGATCGCGGCGATGGCCTGGGTGAGGACGGATTGGTCGTTGGCAGAGGGTTCGTCGAGAGTGACGCCATCCAGGGGTCGGGTCGGCGGCAGGCCAGGTCGTGGATGTCGGCGACGAATTGGGGGACGGGCGATCGCCAGAACACTGTAGGCGGGCACCGCCACAACCGTGATCGACACGGGCACGGTCACAACCGTGTTCCACATCGGTGCGACCTGAAACACGCTCGGTCTGGGAACACCCACCGTCACCGGCAGTACGGCCAACGGTGTGATGACTTACTCGGTAGCCTGACACCGCAGTAACATCCGCGCCGAATGCGCGTATGTTGGCGGGTGTGGAATTATGGACCGCTGACCAGGCCGCCCAGCACTGGGGCGTGACCCCGGCGCGTGCACGAGGACTGCTGTCCAGCCGCCATATCCACCGCATCTCCGGGTACCCCGCCGACGCGGTCCGCGCCGTGCGCCGCCAGCAAGGGGCGCGCAACGACCTCACCCCACCTCGGGCTGGGCTGACGGCCGGGCAGGCCGCGGAGGCGATCGCCAGGAGCTGCGACGACACGACCCGACTGCGGGTATTCTTCGAATTCATCCGGGGTGCAGACGAAGCCGGCGGCGCAGCATTGCCGCTGATCACCGCGGAACCGGCCCTCATTGGCGACCCCCGCTTCGATGCGTTGCTCGCGGCCGCCGCGGAGCACCTCGCTGCCCGTCACGGGCTACCCGGGCCGTTATGGACGATCACCGTCGAACGTTTCCTGTACCGGGCCTGGTGGATATCGACGCTGCCCTCCGCGCGGGTGCAGGCCCTACTGTGGACCCCCGCATCGTTTCGGCGACGCGGGATCTACCTTGACCGCCTCGACCTCACCCATGACGGAGCCAGCCTGATGCCCGAACCGCTATTCGGCCTCACCGATATCCGGCGCGCGTTCCAAGCCCTGGCCGCTAAGCTCGAGCGGCGGCGGATCATCGGTCACGTGCACGTCTATGGTGGCGCGGCGATGATCCTGGCTTACGACTCGAACCGAACGGCGACCCGCGACATCGACGCCCGGTTCAGCCCCGATGGACCGATGATCGCGGCGATTCGCGCGATCGCGCGCGAAAACGGTTGGCCTACAACGTGGCTCAACAACCAAGCCGCGAGCTATGTTGCCCGCAATCCCGGCGAGGGTGACCGCGTGTTTGACCACCCATATCTTCAGGTCAACGTGACCCCGCCGGATCACCTGCTGGCGATGAAAGTCCTCGCCGCCCGCGCGGTACGCGACGCCGGCGATCTAGGAACCCTACTGAGCCGCCTGGGGATCGCTACCGAGGACGAGGTCTGGGCAATCGTCGAAAGATTTTTTCCCGGCACCCCGATTTCGGCGCGGTCCCGTGACCTGGTCCAAGATCTCTTCAACCGGCGGCGCGTAAACACCGGGGAGGATCAAAATTGTCCCCGGGACTTCGATTGAGCGAGGCCACTTTCGACGAGTGGGCACCCGACTGCACTCGGGCGCAGTTTGCGGAGTTTGTGCAGCCGTGTCGTTGCGGGGCTGTGTTTGTGGGGTGTTAGGCCGCGGGTCCGACGGTGACGTGGGCCCAGCGCGGCTCAACAGTGTGAGGCAGTCACGATCGGATAACTGCCAGGTAACGGTGGTGTTGGTTGGTGGGTGTGGTGTCGGGGGTTTTGTGGGGGTGTTGGTTGTGGTTGGTGACTGTGGGTGGGGGTTGGGGTTGTGGTGTTGTACAGGTGTTGGGGTGGGGGTGGTGTGGGGGGTGTGTAGATCCTTGGTTGTGCGCTGTTTGTGCTGGGTGGGGTGGGTGTGGGTCGTAGGGTTGGTGGGTCGTTGTCGGTGGCCGTGGCCGGTGTGGTGGGAGGGTTGTCATGTCGTCGTTTGTGGTGGTGTCTCCGCAGGTGGTGTTGGCGGCGGCGGCGGATTTGTCGGTGTTGGGGTCGACGATCAGCCAGGCGAGTGCGGCGGCGGCAAGCGCGACGACAGCGGTGGCCAGTGCGGGACATGATGAGGTGTCGGCGGCGATCGCGGGGTTGTTTTCTGAGCATGGGCGCCAGTATCAGGTGTTGGCGGGGCGGGTGGCGGGGTTTCATGAGCAGTTCAGCGCGGTGTTGGCCGCCAGCGCGGGGGGGTATGCGGGCGCGGAGGCTTCCGCGGCGCAAGGCCTGCTGGATGCGGTGAACGCCTCGAGTGTGGCGGTGACGGGGCGGGCGTTGGTCGGCAACGGCGCCAACGGGGCCAGTGGTGGGGTGGGTCAGGCCGGTGGTGATGGCGGCTGGTTGTTCGGTAGCGGCGGCAATGGGGGTAGTAGCAGTGATGCGGGCACACCCGGGGGTGCGGGCGGGTCGGCGGGGTTGATCGGTAACGGCGGCAATGGTGGGACCGGGGGGGCCGGCGGGGTTGGGGGGGCCGGGGGGCGCGGTGGCTGGGTGTGGGGTTCGGGTGGGACCGGTGGGGCCGGGGGCAGCGTGACCACGAGCGGGGGTAGTGGGGGTGCGGGTGGGGCCGGTGGGTATGCCCCGTTGTGGGGTCATGGCGGTGCGGGTGGGGCTGGCGGGGCCGGGGGTAACGGGTTTGGTGGGGCCGGTGGGGCCGGTGGGCGCGGCGGGGTGGTGTATGGCTCGGGTGGCGCCGGTGGGGCCGGCGGGGCCGGGGATGCCACCAGCGGTGGTGGTGGGGCCGGTGGGGCCGGTGGAGCGGCCCCGTTGTGGGGTGGTGGTGGTGATGGGGGCGCCGGTGGGGTGGGTGGCGGGGATGGGGGGCACGGCGGTGCCGGGGGCCGGCTGGTGGGTGGTGGGGGCGCCGGCGGCGACGGTGGGGTGATCGGTGGGGCCGGGGCTTCCGGGGGTGGCGGTGGTGATGGTGGCGGGGCGGGAGTGTTGGGGGCTGGGGGGGCCGGTGGGGCCGGGGGCGCCAATAGCGGCGGTGTCGGCGGTGTTGGTGGGGGTGGTGGTGAGGGTGGGCGTGGTGGCTGGCTGTACGGCAATGGTGGGGTCGGTGGTGGTGGCGGGGGTGCGGATCTGGTCACCGGGGCCGGCGGGGCCGGCGGGGCCGGTGGGGCCGCGGTGGTGTGGGGGGCCGGCGGGGTCGGCGGGGCCGGTGGTGGTGGGGGGGGGATCGGCGGCGCTGGGGGGCGCGGCGGGCTGGTGTATGGGCCGGGCGGGGCCGGCGGTGGCGGTGGGGACGCCGGGGGTGCGGGGGCCTCCGGCGGTGCGGGTGGCGGTGGTGGGGGTGCGGGGTTGATCGGGTCCGGTGGGGCCGGTGGGGCCGGGGGGTCTGACCTGGACGGGGCCGGCGGGGCCGGCGGGCAGGGCGGGCAGGGCGGGTTGCTGTACGGCCCGGGTGGGGCCGGCGGCGCTGGCGGCGCCGGTGGCGCGGGCGGGGCCTCCGGTGGGGCCGGTGGTCGTGGTGGGGCCGCGGGGTTGATCGGGGCCGGGGGGGCCGGCGGGGCCGGGGGGGCTGATCTGGGCGGGGCCGGCGGTGCCGGCGGCCGCGGCGGGCACGGCGGCTGGCTGTACGGCAATGGCGGGGCCGGCGGGACCGGCGGTGTCGGCGATACGGGCAGCGGCAGCGGGGGTAGTGGTGGGGCCGGTGGGGGTGGTGGGGACGCCGGAGTGTTCGGTGATGGCGGTAACGGTGGCCGCGGCGGCGCCGGCGCCGCCGGCGGGGGCGGCGGCGCCGGGGGGGCCGGCGCGGTCTTGATCGGCGATGGCGGGGCCGGGGGGGCCGGGGGGGCCGGTAACGGCATCGATGGTGCCGGCGGGGCCGGCGGCGCCGGCGGTAACACCACCCTGATCGGGTCCGGGGGGGCCGGTGGTGGGGGCGGCGGCTACGGCGGTGACGGCGGCCGCGGCGGCGATGCGGGACTGTTGATCGGTAACGGCGGTGCCGGCGGTGTCGGGGCGGCCGGCTACGACGGGACCACCGGGACCGCCGGCGGGGTCGGTGGGGACGGCGCTGATGGGGGTGATGGCGGGGCCGGCGGGGCCGCGGGGTTGATCGGGCTCGGCGGCCATGGCGGGGCCGGCGGCACCGGCGGGATCGGCGGGGCCGGCGGTGACGCTACGACCGCGGGTGGGGTCGGTGGGGACGGCGGCACCGGCGGTACCGGCGGGGCCGGGGGTGCCGGGGGCAAAGCGGTGATCGGGATCGCCGGTAACGGCGGCACCGCCGGCAACGGCGGCACCGGCGGGGCTGGTGGGGCCGGTGGGGCCGGTGCCAGCAGCGACGGCGGTGACGGCGGTAACGGCGGCACCGGCGGTGTCGCCGGGGCTGGGGGGGCGGCCGGGGCCGGCTGGGGCGCCCACACCGGCACCACCGGTGTCGGCGGCACCGGCGGGGCCGGTGGTAACGGCGGGACCGGGGATAACGGCGCGGCCGGCGCGGCCGCGGCCACCGGCGGTGACGGCTACGCGGGTGGGGCCGGCGGTGCTGGCGGGGCGGGTGGGGCGGCCGGGGCCGGCGGCACCAACGGCAACGGCGGCACCGGCGGCAACGGCGCCACCGGCGGGGTCGGCGGTGACGGCGGTGACGGCGTCAACAGCAACGGCGGAAACGGCGGTAACGGCGGGGTTGGCGGGGCCGCCGGTAACGGTGGGGCGGCCGGCACCGGCACCGGCAGCGCCGGTGTCGCCGGCAACGCCGGTGTCGGCGGCCAAGGCGGTAACGGTGGTGATGGCGGGACCGGGGATAACGGCGCGGCCGGCGCGGCCGCGGCCACCGGCGGTGACGGCTACAACGGCGGCAACGGCGGCCAAGGCGGTGCGGGCGGGGCCGCCGGGGCCGGCGGCACCAACGGCAACGGCGGCACCGGCGGTAACGGCGCCACCGGCGGTGTCGGCGGTGACGGCGGTGACGGCGTCAACAGCACCGGCGGAAACGGCGGCACCGGCGGGGCTGGCGGCAACGCGGGCAATGGTGGGGCGGCCGGCGCCGGCGTCGGTAGCGCGGGTGTCGCCGGCAACGCCGGTGTCGGCGGCACCGGTGGTGCTGGTGGTGATGGCGGGACCGGGGATAACGGCGCGGCCGGGGCCACCGCGACCGCCGGCGGTGACGGCTACGCGGGTGGGGCCGGCGGGGCTGGCGGGGCGGGTGGGGCGGCCGGGGCCGGCGGCACCAACGGCAACGGCGGCCAAGGCGGCAACGGCGCCACCGGCGGTGTCGGCGGTGACGGCGGCAACGGTGCCAACAGCGCCGGCGGCAACGGCGGCACCGGCGGGGTTGGCGGGGCCGCGGGTAATGGTGGGACGGCCGGCAGCGGTACCGGCAGCGCGGGTGTCGCCGGCAATGCCGGTGTCGGCGGCCAAGGCGGTAACGGTGGTGATGGCGGGACCGGGGATAACGGCGCGGCCGGGGCCACCGCGGCCGCCGGCGGTGACGGCTACGCGGGTGGGGCCGGCGGTAACGGCGGGGCGGGTGGTGCCGCCGGGGCCGGCGGCACCAACGGCAACGGCGGCCAAGGCGGTAACGGCGCCACCGCCGGCAACGGCGGCACCGGCGGCAACGGCAACAACAGCAACGGCGGTGACGGCGGTAACGGCGGGGTTGGTGGGGCCGCCGGTGATGGTGGGGCCGCCGGCAGCGGCGCCGGCAGCGCCGGTGTCGCCGGTAACGCCGGTGTCGGCGGCCACGGCGGTAACGGTGGTGATGGCGGGACCGGGGATAACGGCGCGGCCGGGGCCACCGCGGCCGCCGGCGGTGACGGCTACGCGGGTGGGGCCGGCGGGGCTGGCGGTGCGGGTGGTGCCGCCGGGGCCGGCGGCACCAACGGCAACGGCGGCACCGGCGGTAACGGCGCCACCGCCGGCAACGGCGGCACCGGCGGCAACGGCGCCAACAGCAACGGCGGCAACGGCGGGGCCGGCGGGGCCGGCGGGCTCGGCGGTAACGGTGGGGCCGCCGGCGCCGGCACCGGTAGCGCCGGTGTCGCCGGTAACGCCGGTGTCGGCGGTGACGGCGGGGCCGGTGGTAAGGGTGGGGTCGGTGATGACAACACCACCCTGGGTGCTGCGGGTTATGACGGCGGGGCCGGTGGGGCCGGCGGGGCCGGCGGCGCCGGCGGCAACAGCGCTGCTGGGGGCACCAACGGCAGCGGCGGCAACGGCGGGGCCGGCGGGGTCGGCGGTAACGCCGGTAACGCCGCCGACGGCGACACCACCGGCGCCGGCGCCGGCGGGGCTGGTGGTGCCGGCGGAACCGGCGGGGACGCCGGCGCGGCCGGAACCGGCGGAACCGGCGGCGCCGCCGGCACTGCTGGCGGCGGCGGCGCTGGTGGTGACGGCGGGGTCGGCGGCACCGGATACGCCGACAGCTACACCGGCGGTGCCGGTGGCGCCGGCGGGGCCGGCGGGCAAGGTGGGGCTGCCGGCGCCGGCGGCACCAACGGCGCCGGCGGGGCCGGTGGTAACGGCGGATCCGGCGGTGTCGGGGGTGCGGGCACCACCGGCGAGTTCGGCGGCTACGGCGGCCAAGGCGGTGACGGCGGCAACGGCGGAGACGCCGGGGCCGGCACCGGCAACGGCGCGGGCGGCGGTAACGCCGGCAACGGCGGGGCCGGTGGCCAGGGCGGTACCGCCGGCGCGGGCACCACCACCACCGCCGGCGGCACCGGCGGTAACGGCGGCGCGGGCGGCGCCGGCGGCACTGGGGGCGCCGCCTCCGGGGCCGGCACCGGCGGCGCCGGCGGCGCCGGCGGCACCGGCGGTCAGGGCGGTGACGGCGGTGACGGCAATGATGGCGCCACCGGCACCGGCGCCACCGGTGGGGCCGGTACCGGCGGCGGTGATGGCGGGGCCGGCGGTACCGGCGGGGCCGCCGGCGCCGGCGGGGCCGGCGGCCCTGGTGGCGGCAGCGTGGGCGTCAACGGCGGCGGCGGTACCGGCGGCAAGGGCGGTACCGGTGGCCAAGGCGGCGACGGCGGTGTCGGCGCTGATGGTGTGCTGGCCGGCTTTGACGGCGGCGCCGGCGGTGCTGGGGGTGCCGGCGGTCACGGTGGTGGCGGTGGGAGCGGTATCGGTGGTAGCGGCGGCGGCCACGGCGGCGCCGGTGGTAGCGGCGGTGCTGCGGGCAGCGGCGGCACCGGCGGCCAGGCCGGCGGCATCGGCGATGCCGGCGGTGCTGGCGGTCATGGTGGTACCGGTGGGGCCGGCGGTGTGGGTGGGGCCGGCACCGACGGGGGTGACGGCGGCGCCGGTGGTGACGCCGCCACCGGCGGCACCGGTGGTGACGGCGGCGCCGGTGCCGGCGCCTTCGCTGATGGCGGCAAGGGCGGCACCGGCGGCACCGGTGGTAGCGGCGGGGCCGGCGGCGCCGGCAACGGCGGCGGTAACGGCGGCACCGGCGGCGCCGGCAACAACGGCGGCAACGGCGGTACCGGCGGTACCGCCTCAGGCGGCACCGGCGGCGATGCCGGCACCGGCGGCAACGGCGGTAGCGGCGGCGACGGCGGTGATGCCTCCAGCGGCGCGGGCACCGGCGGCCACGGCGGCACCGCCGGCGACGGTGGTGACGGCGGGGCCGCCGGCACCGGCAACAGTGACGGCACCGGCGGTGCCGGCGGTGACGGCGGTGTCGGCGGCACCGGCGGTAATACCGCAGGCAGCGGCGACGGTGGGGCCGGCGGTACCGGCGGTAACGGCGGCGCCGGCACCGACGTCGGCAACGGCGCCGGTGGGGCCGGCGGGGCCGGCGGCACCGGCGGTAACACCTCAGGCAGCGGTAACGCCGGTGACGGCGGCGCCGGCGGCATAGGCGGCGCCGGCGGCAGCGGCCAACTCACCGGTGGTGGCGCCGGCAAGGGCGGCGATGGCGGGGCCGGCGGCACCGCCACCGGCGCCGGCAACGCCGGTGACGGCGGCACCGGCGGTAACGGCGGTGACGGCGGTGACGCCAACACCACCGGCGGCGCCGGCGGGACCGGAGGAACCGGCGGTGCCGGCGGCAGCGCCGCCGGCACCGGTCACGCCGGTGATGGCGGCGCCGGCGGCAGCGGCGGCGCCGGTGGCGGCTTTGTGACCAGCGCTGCCGGCAAGGGCGGCGATGGCGGCGCCGGCGGGACCGGCGGCACCTCGTCTGGCAGCGGTAACGCCGGTGACGGCGGGGCCGGCGGGCACGGCGGCACCGGCGCCGCCACCGCGGTGGCCAGCGACGGCGGCAACGGCGGGGCCGCCGGGGCCGGCGGCAACGCCACCGGCGGCGGCAACGCCGGCAACGGCGGCACCGGCGGCACCGGCGGGACCGGCGCCGACGGCGCCGGCGCGGGCGCCCACGGCGGTAACGGCGGCAACGGCGGGGCCGCCGGGGCCGCCGGCACCGCCACCAGCGGCGGCGCCAACGGTGCTGCGGGCACCGGCGGTAACGGCGGGGCCGGCGGCAACGCCACCGCAGGCATTAACGGCGGCAACGGCGGCAACGGCGGCAACGGCGGCAACGGGGGGGCCGGCAACGGCGGAACCGCCGGCAACGGCGGCAACGGCGGCAACGGCGCCAACGGCGGAGCGGGAGCCCACGGCGGCAACGGCGGCAACGGCGGAGCCGCCGGCACCGCCGGAACCGCCACCGGCGGCAACGGCGGCAACGGCGGCAACGGAGGCAACGGTGGCGCAGGCATCGATGGCACCGACGCCGCCAGCGGCACCGGCGACAACGGCACCGACGGCACCAACGGCGGCAACGGAGGCAACGGCGGCACCGGCGGTGATGGCAACGGCGGAACCGCCGGCAACGGCGGCAAAGGCGGCAACGGCGCCAACGGAGGAACCGGCGGCAACGGCGGCAGCGGCGCCGACGGCAGCAGCACCACCGGCGGCAACGGTGGTAACGGCAACCCCGGCGGCAACGGCGGCAACGGCGGCAACGGCGGCCTTGCCGGTGCCGGCGGAGCCGCCGGCACCGGCAACGGCGGCACCGCCGGCGCCAACGGCACCGCCGGCAACGGCGGCCAAGCCGGCAACGGCGCCAACGGCGGCAACGGCGGCCAAGGCGCAGACGGATTGTTCAGCGGCTGGAACGGCGGCAACGGCGGCAACGGCGGCACTGGTGGCCAAGGCGGCACCGGCGGGGCCGGCATCAACGGCACCGGAGGCGGCAAAGGCGGCGCCGGAGGAGGAGCCGGCAACGCCGGCAACGGTGGTACCGGCGGCGGCGGCGGCCTTGGAGCCGGTGGTACCGGTGGTGACGGCGGCGACGGCGGCCAAGGCGGCACCGGAGGCGAAGGTGGAGCGCACGGCGGCACCGGAGGCGAAGGCGGCGAGGGCGGCACCGCGGGCGACGGTGGTACCGGCGGCGCCGGCGGCACTGGGGCCGGTGGTACCGGTGGTGGTGGCGGCACCGGCGGCCAAGGCGGCACCGGAGGCAAAGGTGGAGCGGACGGCGGCACCGGCGGCAACGGCGGTAACGCGGGCGACGGCGGCGGTGGCGGCGCAGGCGGGGGAACCACCGTCGACGACGTCGCCGGCGGCGCCGGCGGCGCCGCTGGCGGCGGCGGGACCGGCGGAGCTGGTGGCACCGGCGGCGACGGCGGCGGCACCGGAGGCAACGGTGGCCAAGGCGGTGACGGCGGCCACGGAGGCAACGGCGACGATCCTCTTGAAGGCGGTGGCAACGGCGGCGGTGGCGGCACCGGGGGCAACGCCGGCGACGGGGGCACCGGCGGAGACGGCGGCACCGGAGGCGGAAGCGGCGGAACTGGCGGCGACGGCGGCGAGGGCGGCCACGGGGGTAACGGCGCCGATGGCGCCGACGCGTTATCCACAGAAACCATTGGTGGTACAGGTGCCGACGGCGGCTCCGGAGGCGGGGGCGGCGACGGCGGCACCGGTAACGGGACTGGCACCGGCGGCAGCGGCGGCTCCGGAGGCAGGGGCGGCGACGGCGGCACTTCCGGCGCGTCATTCGACGACGATCCTGCTGCCACCGGAGGCAACGGCGGCACCGGCGGTAACGGCGGTGCCGGCGGTGGCTCAGAAAGTGGCAACGCCGGCACCGGCGGCAACGGCGGAAACGGTGGAGCCGGCGGCACTGGCGGCGAGAACGACGAAGGTCAAGGCGGAAACGGCGGCGACGGCGGTATCGGCGGAGTCGGCGGCACCGGAGGTGATTCCTCCAACGGCGGCACCGGTGGCGCCGGCGGCACCGGCGGTGGCGGCGGTGACGGCGCTGGTGCCGGCGCTTCTTTACAGAGCGTAGGAGGCAGCGGCGGCGACGGCGGTAACGGCGGCGGCGGCGGTGACGGCGGTAACGGCGGCGGCGGCGGTGACGGCGGTTCCGGCGGCGGCGGCGGTGACGGCGGCCCCGGCGGCATCGGCGGCACCGGAGATGGCCCGGGCGGCAGCGACGGCACCACCGGTGCTGATGGGCAGCACGGTGCATCGTGATCGCGGGTAATCAGTGGGAGTTCACCCAGGCGTTGACCGCAAGCGCGTGAGGGTATGCGACCGCGGAGGCCGGCGCGCAGCAAAGCTTGTTGGATGCGCACAACGCCCCGAGTCAGGCGTTGGTGGGCGGGGTTGATCGGTCGGGCGGGGCCGGCCGGATAACGGCGCGGCCGCGGCCGCCGGCGCCACCGGCTACAACGGCGGTAACGGCGGCACCGCCGGCAACGGCGGCAACGGCAACAGCAGCAACGGCGGTGATGGTGGGGCCGGCGGCACCGGCGGGGCCGCGGGCAATGGTGGGGAGGCCGGCACCTGCACCGGCGCCGCGGGTGCCGCGGGTAACGCCGGTGTCGGCGGCCAAGGCGGGGTCGGCGGCAACGGCGGTACCGGGGATAACGGCGCGGCCAGGGCGACCGCGACCGCCGGCGGTGACGGCTACGCGGGTGGGGCCGACGGGGCTGGTGGGGCGGCCGGGGCCGGCGGCGTCAACGGTAACGGCGGTACCGGGGATAACGGTGCCGCCGGCGGGACTGGTGGTAACGGCGGCGCCGGCAACAACAGCAACGGTGGTGATGGTGGGGCCGGAGGTACTGGTGGGGCTGCCAGGGCTGGTGGGGTGGCCGTGGCCGGCGGCATCAACGGTGATGGTGGTCAGGGTGGTCACGGCGCCGCCGCCGGCACCGGCGGCGACGGCGGGGGCGGCCTGAGCGACTACGCAGTCGGCGGGGACGGCGGCGACGGCGGCGGCACCGGCGGCACCGGCGGAAACGGCGGTACCGGCGGCGACAACCGCGGCGGGACCGGCGCTAACCCGAAGTTGCTGTGGTGAAGTAGTGCGTATTCGGCGTTGAGCTGGGGATTTGTTGCTTTCTGGGGCCGGGGTGTCTGACTACGCGGCCAGGAGGGGGATGGTTGTGCCGATGAGGGTGAAGGCGCGGCGCTGATCATCGGTGGGGTCGGTGAGCATGGGGATTTCGGTGCCGGTGTCGGTGAAGAGGATTTGGTTGCGGGTGAGGGTGGCCAGGTGAGCCAGTAGGCCAGCGAAGCTGCGCAGTGGGTTGCCGGCGGCGTCGTGTTGGGTGGAGGCCTTGGCATGGGCGCTTGGGGAGCGTTGCGCTGGGGTGACCGGGTTGTCGCGTTGGGGTGGGTGTTCGTCGGTGAATGTCATTGGGGCCCAGGCTTTGCGCAGGTGCCAGATGAGGTAGCAGGCCAGCATGCAGATGAGCACGTGGGCGCGGACTCGGTCATCGAGGCGGTGGTGGATGGGCCGTAGGTCCAGGTCGTCGGCTTTGATGATGCGGAAGTCGCGTTCGATGTGGGCCAGGTTCTTGTAGCTGGTGATGACCCCGGCGGCGTCGAGTTGGTCGGTGGGCACGGGGGTGCGTAGCACGTAGATGCCGTCGAGGGCGGCTTCGGCGGCGATCTGGTCGTGGCGGCGTTCGACGGTCAGGCTGGTGTCGGTGATCTGGTAGTGGAAGTGCTTGCCCATCTTGTGTTTGTTGATCACTTTGCCGACCGCGACGCCGATCTTGTCGGCGCCGGCCAGCCGGCCGGCCGCAACGCGGGTGGTGATGGGTTCCAGCAGGTGCTCGGTGGCGGCGAGCAGGTCGTTGCGTTTGCGGGTGCGTTCGGCGGCCAGTAGTGGGTTGCGGCAGGCGATTAGTCGTTCGCCGGGAAAGTCGGGGTGGGTGATCTCGGCGAGGTCCTGGCTGTCGAACAGACTCATCTGCAGTGGCCCGTCGTCGGTGGCCAAGGTGGCCACCTGCGGGGCGCGTAGCGCGGTGATCCATCCGAAATCCGTTGCGGTGTTGGGATCGTCGTTGAGTTCGCGGAGCGCGGCGATGCGCGCCGAGGTGATCATGCCACGATCGCCCACCAGCGTTAGTCGGGTCAGCCCGAACCGGGTGCGGATGACCGCGACGATGTCGGTGAAGGCCGCCGGGTCGGCGGTATTGCCGGCAAACACTCGTGCGGCCACCGGCCGGCCCTGTGGGTCAGCGAGGATGCCGTATTCGATCTGCTCGCAGCCTTTCTTGCCGTCGCGGGAGTAGCCGCGCGCGGCCAGTTCGCAGCACCGCCCGGTCACCCAGGAGCTGGTCAGGTCGAATAGCGCCATTCGTGACGGATTCACATCTGGCCCAAGATGTTTAGCGGCGAGCTTGGCTTCGATGGTGTCTTGGCGGTCGAGCAGCCAGTCCATCGCGGCGTAGATTTCGTCGGTGCTGGCGTCGGCGACGTCGAGATCGGGTCCCAGGGTGACATCGGGCCACCAGGCGGCGGTGGCCAGCTTGGACGCCGGGCGTACCACCCGCGAGATGATCAACGCCAGCACCAAATCCCGTGCCCGGCATGCCGACCCCAGCAGGGCGGGAAAGCCCAGCTGGTGGGCCATCGCCATCACCGCAGCGACGTGTCCGTGCGGCAGCGATCGGGCGATGGTGAACTCGCTACCGGCCGACACGAGCTGCTGGCCCTTGAGGCCTGCGTCGATCCAGTCCACAACGTGCTCGGGCAGCGCCGATAGGTTGGACACCGTCTCGTTGCGCACCCGCTTGCCCTCGCGGTAGGTGCGCCGCAGATACGCCGAGAAGTACTCGCGGGGCTTGCCGTGCTTGTCCACGTGTTTCTTGCGAACTTTGACTACGTGAACCTTGCCACTTCCCCGCGACATGTCAAGCAGTTTAACGGCCCTATCGAGGTATTCCTAGCCGACACGCCCTATTATTCTGACTACATATTCCGGCCTGCATGAACGCTCTCCCCAGCTCAACAAAGCAATCGACCCGCTCAGCTCCCGCAACTTCGGGCTAACGGTGGCAACGGCGCCGACGGCGGCGACGGCGGCGCCGATCACCTCGGTGACATCGGCCCGGCGTGGTTGCAGGGCTGCCGGCAACAGGACATCGGTGGTTTCGCATCCGCCGCAGCGCACTCGCCGGGGCCGCACGTCGATAGCCGCCGCGCCGATGCTACGGACGTGCCGGCGGCGGCCGTATCCCCACCGCTGCAGGGCGTCGCTGCATCCGCGAAGGGGCAGACCAGCCGGTCCCATCACGGTGGCGCGCGACACATCCTCACCCACAGTGACGCGGCGATCGCCATACCGGGTGCCGTTCAACACGCCATCATGGCGGGGCCAATTCACGTTGACATTGCGAGGACGTGCCCCCCATCATGATCGTCTCGTGACTGGTGCCGGTCGGATACTCCAATTCTTGTTCACGGGGTTGCAGGAGCCGATGACGCCTGCCTGCGGTCCGGGGCTGGGCTGTTGTTGAAATCGATCCGCCGGCGCCGTCTGCACGCTAACAACGCAACCGTGAGTACTCAGCTCCAAAGCGCCGCGATCGGTGCAGCGGTGATTCGGTCTCCGAGTTCATACAGGTGTGTTCCGGTATGCAGTATGACCCCGGCGAGAAATCGGTCGTCGTATTCGTCACGAAGCCACCCGAGGTGTCTGGCATCGGTCCGCGTCGCAGTACCGGCCTTGACTTCGATACCGATAACGCGTCGACCACCAAGTTCAGCGACGATGTCGATCTCCCGCCTGCCTTGTTCCTGGCGGAGGTGATACAGGCGCGGACGAGTGTGGCAGGCGGGTACCTCCGCGCGCAGTTGAGCCAGCACGAACGTTTCCAGGACCCGACCCAGCAGGGCACCGTCGGCGAGGACGGCCGCAGTGTCGACACCGACAGCGCCGCTAAGCAGCGCGACATCGGTAAGGTGACGTTTCGGTCCGCGGACAAGCCGTTTTAGCCGGTTAGTCGTCCACGCCGGTAGCGCGTCAACAACCAGCAGGTTTCGCAGAAGCTGTTCGTAGGCGGCAGCTGTTCGCTTGTCGACACCGGCTGCGCCGGCGAGTGTCGTTTGTTCGACGAATCCGGCGGTGTTGAGTGCCACCGCCGCAAAGTATCGGCGCAGCCGATCGGGGTCGCGGCCGTGTTGCAGTTCCGCCGCGTCGCGCGTGATGAGCTGCTCGACGTAGCTCTCAAGCCAGTGGGCCCTGCTGCGTGCAGGCCGTAGCAACAACGGCTCCGGGTAGCCGCCCGCTAGGGCGAGGTCGAGATAACCGACCAAATCCGGCGGTCGTTGGGGATTAGGCGGAACACCCCCGTTAGCGAGTACATCCAAAAAAGCGGGCTTGTCAGGTCGGCCTTGCGACTCAGCCACGGTCAAGCCGTACATCGGCAGCGTCAGTACCCGCCCGGTCCCTGGCCAAGTCTCTGCGGTCAGCGTCGCACGGACCGAACCGGTGATCACGAACCTGCCCGGGCGCGGATCTCGGTCGACGGAGCGTTTCACCGCACCGAGCACCTCAGGCACCGCTTGCCACTCGTCGAGCAGAACCGGTTCGGGTTGTCGGGCCAGGACAGAATCAGCGTCCGCACGGTACGCCTCGGCGTCTGCCTTTCGGTCAAGGCGCACAACGCTTCGGGTATGGCGGGCCGCCGTGGTGGTCTTACCGGTAGCTCTCGGACCGGTAATCACCACGGCGGGGAAATCGGCCATGAGCCGCTCAAGCAGCCCGTCGACAAATCTCGCCTGATACATGATCCCCCCCCCCCCGTCATGAACGCACCGATCCCACAAGATCTAATGTGCCGTTTCCACTATCTAGAATGCACTGATTCCACGGCTAGAAACGTCCTGATTCCACAGTAGCGAATTATGCTGGTGTGGGCACCATCAACACGGCCCGTGACCGAAAGACCAACTGGCCCCATGCTCATGGCAAACCAGCGGTCCCATCACCCCGGGACCGGCGGCACCGCCACAGGCGGCGGAACCGGCGGAACCGGCGGGGAGGGTACCCTCGAAGAAATCCGGAAGCGGCGGCACCGGCGGCAAGGGCGGCACCGGCGGGGGCGGCGGCGGCGATGGCGGCACCGGTGGCACCGGTGGGACAGGCGGGAGCGGCGGTACCGGCACCAGCGGCGACGGTAGCGCTGGCAGCAGCGGCACCACGGGCGCAACCGGGCAGCATGGGTCGTGACGATTCACCTTCGAAGGGGTCGGTTGGCTAGCGATTACTGCGGTACCGTCGGCAAACCGTGTCCCCGACTCGCCCGGGGGTGCGTTGCTGTGACCCGTATGCTGCAGGCATGAAACGCCGGCTGGCGGGATCGGCGTCGTATCTGTGCGGGGGCACTGGGCCGACTCGCACTACACTGCTGCGCGGCAGCCAAGTGCCAAGTAGAGAGTGGGTGAGACGTAGTGGGTTTGCAGATCGACCCCGAGGTGCTCTGCGAGATGGCGGCGCAGCCGGGTACCTCGGCCGCGCCGGAACCACCACCGGCCGGAGATGTGACGGCACGGCGAGCGATCACCCGCCAGGTATTCGCAGAATTGGTACCAACCCTGCCGGCCATTGCTGGGGTGAAGGTGCGCCGCTACACCCTCGACACCGACGATGGGGCCGCGCTGACGTTGAGCTGGTTCTACGGGACACAAACAGCGTCTCCCGGCAGTGCGGTGCTCTACTTGCACGGCGGCGGGATGATTGTCGGATTACACGAATTTGGCGGCCTCTACGACTGGTTGGCCGCGCGCTACGTCGCCGAATCCACTGTGCCTATGCTGCTCGTCGACTATCGGATCGCCCCTGAATATCCACACCCGGTTCCGGTGGAGGATTGCTATGCCGCGCTTCAGTGGCTGGCAGCCCACGCCGATGAACTCGGTGTTGATCCAGCGCGGGTGGCCGTGATGGGAGACAGCGCCGGTGGTGGGCTTAGCGCCGCGGTGTGCCTGCTGGCACGAGACCGCGGCGGTCCCGCAATCGCGCTGCAGCTGTTGATCTACCCGATGCTCGATGACCGGACAACGCTGCCGGACCCAGAGCTAGCGCCGACGGCCATCTGGAGCTACGACGACAACATCACCGGCTGGCAAGCCTTGCTGGGTGAGCATGCCGGCAGCGAGAGCGTCAGCGCCTACGCCGCCGCAGCGCGCGCGGCCGATCTCTCCCTGCTGCCTCCCGCCTACATCGACGTGGGTGACCTCGACATCTTCCGCGACGAGGACCTCGCCTACGCGTGCCGCCTGGCTCGGGCCGGTGTCACAACCGAAGTACACGTGCATCCCGGGTGTCCACACGTATTCGACATTCTGGCTCCCAACACCGCGGTGTCGCGGCGCGTCATCGCCGATCGTGTCCGTCGCCTACGAGGTCTGTAACGGGCCTCGTTAGCGTTAGCGTCTGCGGCCTGCAGCCCAGCCGCCGGCCGTTGTCGGCCGTTGTCGGGCCAGATCGCCTCATCAACTGTGGAGCCGCAATGAACAGGTCGCCGAGCACGCCGTGGTGTTGGCCGTCTCTTGGGATGACGACCACTGGGTAGGCATTCGTCATTGAGGCTGCCGATGCGGCGGTCGGTGTGCTGGCGGGGTTGATCTGGTTCGTGTGCACCATCAGTGTGACGAGGAACTGATGGGTGCGCGGCACCCCGCTGAAGTCTTGGCTGGCTTGCGGGGTGCCGCGCTGTAGTGCTTGGAGGCACTGATGGTGACGGTAGAGGCTGATCCTGTCGACGTCGAGTCGCGGTTGGCAGTTGGTGGGATCGGATGCCCGACGTGCCGCGACGGTGTGTTGGGTGGGTGGGGGTATGCCCGTGCCCGCCAGATCGCGGGTATCGGTGATCCGTTGCGGCCGCGGCGTGGGCGTTGTCGATCCTGCGCGGTCACGCATGTGTTGTTGCCGGTGACGGTGTTGTTGCGTAGAGCTTATGCGGCGGAACGGATTTGGGCTGCGGTGACCGCCCGCGCCACGGGCGCTGGGCATCGCCGAATCGGCGCCAGCCTGCAGATGCCGGCGGCGACAGTACGGGGCTGGCTGCGCCGCGCAGGGTCACGGCTTGAAGCGCTTCGAGTCTGGTTCCTGAGGGTGGCGGTCGCGGCCGGGGTGGACGTGGCGATCCCGGACGCGACGGGCTGTGCGTGGCGTGACCTGGTGGCCGCGGTAACCGCGGCGACCGCGGCGCTGCGGTTCCGCTTCGGTGCGTCCGGGTTGGTCGACACGGTGACGCCGCAGCGGGTGGTGGTCGCGCTCAGCGCCGGTCGGCTACTCACGCCGGGATGGTCGCCACCACGAGCGCTGAGCGTGGGCAACACGAATCGCCCCTGACGCCGGCACCGGGTGATCGGTGATCCTCGCCAAGGCGCCGCCCGACGACGGTTCGGGCGGGCCTTCGAATGCAGAGGAGAACCACGACGTGTCGTTAGCCCGGATTTTTCGTGAAATGTTGTGAGTTTCGTGGTGTAGATACGCGAAAGTGCCTGTCCTGCAAGGGATAATTGGACTTCTCTAGGGTTCAAGTACTCTTACGGGAAGGCACTTCGCGAGTGAAGAATATCGCGGTCGCACCGCGGGTGAAAGTGTCCGCCGACGGCCATGGTGTCGTGTCGCATGCCGCGTGAGCTCGCCGACCGCACGGGCCTATCAGCGCAGGTCACCGCCGCGTTGGCCGACACCTACGGGGGCCCGTGGGTGTATGCGCCCGGGGAGGTATTCGCCGATCTTGCCGCGGCGGTCGCCGACGGCGCCGATTGCATCGACGGGGTCGGCCAATTATGCGGTGACCGTGGGCGTGTCATTCCATCTGTGTAAGTCCGAGGTGGTCCATCATCGGACCGCCGTTGGGGCGGACAGAAGGAGTGTTTTGTGACGAAGACCACGCAGGCGCCGGCTGAAGAGAAGACTGCGGCGCGGCGGCTGGCGGAGACGTTCACCGCGGAGACCTTGGATTCGCTGATCAAGGATGCGGTGAAATCGGGGTCCGCGATCGACGGTGCGGATGGTTTGCTCAACGAATTGACCAAGGCGGTGCTAGAACGTGCGCTGAATTCGGAGCTGACGCATCATCTTGGGTACGAGTCGGGGGATCCGGCCGGGCGCGGGTCGGGTAATTCCCGCAACGGCTCGACACCGAAAACCGTGGCCACCGTTAATGGCCCGGTCGGTATCAAAGTTCCTCGTGATCGCAACGGATCGTTTGAGCCGGCGATCGTGCCGAAAAAGACCCGCCGGCTTTCCAACATCAATTCCGTTGTGTTGTCCCTGTATTCGCGCGGCATGACCACCCGCGATATCGAAGCCCATCTCGAGGAGGTGTACGGGGCCAGTGTGTCACGGGAATTGATCTCCAATATCACCGAGGTGGTGGTCGATGAGATCAAGGCCTGGCAGGCCCGCCCACTCGAGGAGGTCTATCCGATCCTCTACATCGACGGTTTGCGGCTGCGGATCGGCGACAACGGGGTGATCACCACCAAGGTGGCCTATCTGGCCATTGGGGTGGATCTCGAGGGCCGCAAACATGCCCTGGGCTGCTGGATCCAAGACTCCGAGGGGGCCAAGTTCTGGCAGAAAGTGGTCATCGACCTACGTAACCGCGGGGTGCGTGACATCCTGATCGCCTGCTGCGACGGGCTGACCGGACTGCCGGATGCGATCCGCTCGATTTACCCCGAGACCGTGGTGCAGACCTGTGTGGTGCACGTGATCCGCAACGCGATGCGGTTCGTGTCTTATAAGGATCGCAAGAAGGTGGCCTCGTCCATGCGGGCGATCTACACCGCGCCGACCGTGGATGCCGCCGAGTTGGCACTGAAGGAATTCGATACCGTCTACGGCCAGCAGTACCCTGGGGCGATCGATGTGTGGCGCAATGCCTGGCCCGAATTCGTACCGTTCCTGGATTATCCGGTCGAATTGCGCAAAATCGTCTACACCACCAACGCGATCGAGTCGATCAACTTCCAGCTGCGCAAGATCACCAAAAACCGCGGCCATTTCCCCGACAAAGACGCCGCGATGAAGTTGCTGTATCTCGGGCTGCGCAACATCTCCAGCGAGAGAGGAGGCTATTCAGGCACCGGAACGCCGAACTGGACCATTGCATTGAACACACTCGCCAGGCTCTTCCCGGGGCGAATTCCGTTGTGTTAGAATACAATTCGTAGTCAAATCACCTCTGACTTACACAAAATTCATGACAGGCTCGTGACCGTGAGCATGCGTTCGGGGCGAAAGCGTCGACGACCACGATGTGGCGGCTGATCGATGAGCGGATCGACGCCACGCACCTACCCGGGGTGCGGGCAGCCCGAGCCGCCGCGCGGGCAGCAGCATGGCAAGCCGGAGCCGCCCCCACCGATGAGGGCTGGCTGCACATCGATATCGACGCCACCCTGGTGGTCGATCACTCCGACAACAAGACCGGCGCGGCGGCGACATGGAAGAAAAGCTACGGCCACCATCCACTGCTGGCGTTTCTGGACCGCCCCGAGATCGCCGGAGGGGAAGCCCTGGCCGGGCTGCTGCGCAACGGCAACGCCGGTTCCAACACCGCCAGCGACCACATCATCGTCCTGGAACAGGCACTGACCGCCCTGCCCGCGGCATGGCGGCCCGACCCGCTGAACCCGGACGCGCCGCAGGTGTTGGTGCGCTGCGACACCGCCGGAGCCACCCACAGCTTCGCCGAGGCATGCCGCACCGCCGGAGTCGGGTTCTCCTTCGGCTACCCCGTCGATGCCCGCGTGCAGGACGCCGTGGACACCCTCAACATCGGTCAGTGCTGGTATCCGGCGATCGACACCGACGGCGGTATCCGTGACGGCGCCTGGGTTGCCGAGGCCACACCCCTGGTCAACCTGGCCTCCTGGCCGGCCGGAACCCGGCTTATCCTGCGTAAAGAACGACCCCACCCCGGCGCGCAACTGCGGTTCACCGACGCCGACGGGATGCGGGTCACCGCGTTCATCACCGACACCGAACCCGGCGTCGTACCCGGGCAGGTCGCCGGCCTGGAACTGCGGCACCGCCAGCACGCCCGCGTCGAAGACCGCATCCGTGAACTCAAAGCCACCGGCCTAGGCAACCTGCCGTGTCACTCCTTCTGGGCCAACGCCGCCTGGCTCGAAATCGCCCTGACCGCAGCCGACCTGGTCACCTGGGCCCGCCTGATCGGCTTTCGTAGCCACCCGGCACTGGCCCGCGCCGAAATCGCAACCTTCCGCTACCGAGTCCTGCACACCGCGGCCCGCATCACCCGCGGCGCCCGCCAACTGCGGCTACGTATCGACGCCACCTGGCGCTGGGCCGCAGCGATCGCGACCGCCTGGCACACCATCCGCACCGGCTTCGGATAGAACCCGGCCCACCTGACCCACCGACGATGAAAGACCCACCGGCCCTGGGAACGCCCGTCCCACCCGACGACACGGGACCGACCACCCATGCCACCACACCAAAACCACTACCCACCAACACAACTCGGTGTCAAACCGAGCCCACGCCAATCACTACGAAAAATCGAGGTTAGAGGAACAAAAGCGCCGCGAGCGAGCCCACGCGATCGGGTTGTTCCGTTACCAGCTGATCTGCCCGGCCCTGGATGAGGGGCTATCGAGCAAGCAGCGCGGCAAACTGGTGCGCGAGATCGCCACCACTACCCACACCGACCCGTTCGGCAACCAGACCCGAGTCTCGCGCGAGACGCTGGACCGCTGGATCCGCCGCTACCGCACCGGCGGGTTCGAGGCGCTGGTACCGACACCGCGGCGGCTGGCCGCGCGCACCGATGCCCAGGTGCTGGAGCTAGCAGCCTCGCTCAAGCGGGAAAATCCGGGCCGCACCGTGGCGCAGGTGGCCCGCATCCTGCGCACCGCGACCGGGTGGACGCCCTCAGAGTCGACCCTGCTGCGTCATTTCCACCGACTGGAGTTGACAGGCCCGAATGCCGGTGAAGCCCCGGCGGTGTTCGGCCGGTTCGAGGCCACCGACCCCAACCAGATTTGGGTCGGCGACGCGCTGCACGGGCCACGGGTGGGTGACCGCAAAACTTACCTTTTTGCCTTCCTGGACGATCACTCCCGGCTGGCGGTCGGCTACCGGTTCGGCTTCGCCGAAGACACGGTGCGCCTGGCCGCAGCGTTGCGCCCGGCGCTGGCCGCACGCGGTGTTCCCGGCGGGATTTACGTCGACAACGGCAGCGCCTTCGTCGATGCGTGGCTGCTGCGGGCCTGCGCGAAACTCGGTGTGCGCCTGATCCATTCCCAACCAGGCCGGCCTCAAGGACGGGGCAAGATAGAACGCTGGTTTCGCAGCGTGCGCCAACAGTTCCTCGTCGAGGTCACCGACACCACCAGCGAGGACCTCGCCGCCGCCGGCGTCGATGACGCCACCGCGTTGTTGGAGCTCAACCGGTTGTTCATGGCCTGGGTGGAAACCCAATACCACCGCCGTGTGCATACCGAAACCGGGCAAGCACCGCTGGCGCGGTGGCAGGCCGGCTGGGACCGACTGGGCCGCACCCCGGCCATGCCGGGCGCTGACGCGCTGACCGAGGCGTTCCTGTGGTCGCAATACCGCGTGGTCACCAAGACCGCCACCGTGTCGCTGCACACCAACACCTACCAGGTCGATCCAGTGCTGGTTGGTCGGCGGGTAGAGCTGGTGTTTTGCCCATTCGACCTGGAAACCATCGAGGTCCGCTACCACGACAAGTCCTATGGGAAAGCCCTGCCGCACAAGATCTCCCGCCACACCCACCCGAAAGCCAAACCCGAAACACCCGAGCCCGAGCCGCCGGCGGCGACCGGGATCGACTATCTGACGTTGACCGCGGCCGCCCACGACGAGCAGCTGCGCCGCGACGAACGCATCGGGTATCACGCCCTTTACGGCGATGACAGCGAAATCCCCGGCCAGCTATCCATCGACGACATCGAAAACAACATCGACTCACAAGGAGAGACGTCGGCATGAGTATTCAACGGCTGCAATCACATTGGGGATTCACTCGGATGCCGTTCGGGCGTGACCTGGCACCGAGCATGCTGCACCGCCATAGCGGCCACGGTGAGGCGGTCGCCCGCATCAGCTGGTGTGTGGACCAGCACGCGATCGGGGTGATCACCGGCGAGGTCGGCGCAGGCAAGACCGTAGCCGTGCGGGCTACCACCGCCAGCCTGGATCCGTCCCGCCACATATTCATCTACCTGGCCAACCCCACCGTCGGAGTGCGCGGCATGCTGACCCACGTCGTGGCCACCCTCGGGCACACCCCGGCCTTCCACCGCTCCGTCCTAACGCCACAAGCCGCTGAAGCGCTGGCCACCGAACACGCCGAACGAGGCCGCAACCCCGTCCTGGTCGTCGACGAAGCCCACCTCTTGGACAACCATCAGCTCGAAGCGATCCGGCTGTTAACGAACCACGACATGGACTCTGGATCGCCCTTCGCGGTCATCCTGATCGGCCAACCCAGCCTGCGCCAGCGACTGCGGCTGGGCGTGCTCGCCGGACTGGACCAGCGCATCGCCGTGCGCTATCACATCGGCGGGATGAACGGCGCCGACACCGCTGACTACATTCGCCACCACTGCAAAATCTCCGGACGAGCCGACACCCTGTTCTCCGAAGACGCCATCGGGCTGATCCACAACGCCTCGCGCGGTCACCCCCGCGCAGTCAACAACCTGGCCCTGCACGCACTGACCGCCGCGTTCGCCGCCGATCACAGCATCGTCGACGAAAAGGCAGCACGCATCGCCATCACCGAAACCGCCACGGATTGAACCCAGTCCGCATCAACCCGACCACCACCGCGTCAGCCCGGCGACAACGCCGTCAACACGCCCACAACGGCCCCGCTCAGCATGCCGAGCGGGGCCGTTCGCCTTATCGGATCGCTTCAATCCCAATGACGCCGTCATCGTCATCCTGAATGACGCTCAACACGTGGTCGGCGATTTCGAAGATGGGTGCCTTTGGTCCTTGTCCAGCGCGACGATCGTCTTGGAAGTTTGCCTGCCCGCGCGGTGCTCGATGGCCCCGAAACCCAGCGGATGTAGAGCTGGGGCCGACACCGTCTTGCCGGTCTGGCTCACCTGGAACTGGCCCGGGTAACAGCCGGGAATCGACCACGGCGCCCCGCCAGCACGACGGGCGATACCTAATTCCCAATTGAGCATTGAGAACACGTGTCAAAGTGCTGGTCGCGGTGGGGCTTCTCGGTGGATTTGATGAGCGCGACTCCCTTTGAGATGGACCGCAGCGGGATTGGGCAGGCGTCGCCACGCTATCGCCTTTGAGGCGATCAGCGTCACTGGGCGTGTTGGATTGTGGGTGTGGTGTCGGGGTTTTGTGGGGGTGTTGGTTGTGGTTGGTGACTGTGGGTGGGGGTTGGGGTTGTGGTGTTGTACAGGTGTTGAGTGTGGCGGGGGGGTGGGGGTGGTGGTCGCGCAAAGGGTGCGCTGAAATGCGCGGGCTGGGGTGGTGGGGGTCGTAGGGTGTGTTCGTCGTTGTCGGTGGCTGTGGGCTGCGCGTCATCGGGCCGGTATCGGCCCGGGGGTGGTGGCCGGTCTGGTGGGAGGGTTGTCATGTCGTCGTTTGTGGTGGTGTCTCCGCAGGTGGTGTTGGCGGCGGCGGCGGATTTGTCGGTGTTGGGGTCGACGATCAGTGCGGCCAGCGCGGCGGCGGCAAGCGCGACGACAGCGGTGGCTAGTGCGGCACAGGATGAGGTGTCGGCGGCGATCGCGGGGTTGTTTTCTGAGCATGGGCGCCAGTATCAGGTGTTGGCGGGGCGGGTGGCGGGGTTTCATGAGCAGTTCAGCGCGGTGTTGGCCGCCAGCGCGGGGGGGTATGCGGGCGCGGAGGCTTCCGCGGCGCAGAGCCTGCTGGATGCGGTGAACGCCTCGAGTGTGGCGGTGACGGGGCGGGCGTTGATCGGCAACGGCGCCAACGGGGCCAGTGGTGGGGTGGGTCAGGCCGGTGGTGATGGCGGCTGGTTGTTCGGTAGCGGCGGCAATGGGGGTAGTAGCAGTGATGCGGGCACACCCGGGGGTGCGGGCGGGTCGGCGGGGTTGATCGGCAACGGCGGGGCTGGTGGGACCGGGGGGGCCGGCGGGGTTGGGGGGGCCGGGGGGCGCGGTGGCTGGGTGTGGGGTTCGGGTGGGGCCGGTGGGGCCGGGGGCAGCGTGACCACGAGCGGGGGTAGTGGGGGTGCGGGTGGGGCCGGTGGGTATGCCCCGTTGTGGGGTCATGGCGGTGCGGGTGGGGCTGGTGGGGCCGGGGGTAACGGGTTTGGTGGGGCCGGTGGGGCCGGTGGGCGCGGCGGGGTGGTCTATGGCGCCGGTGGGGCTGGTGGGGCCGGCGGGGCCGGGGATGCCACCAGCGGTGGTGGTGGGGCTGGTGGGGCCGGTGGAGCGGCCCCGTTGTGGGGTGGCGGTGGTGACGGGGGCGCTGGCGGGGTGGGTGGCGGCGATGGGGGGCACGGCGGTGCCGGGGGCCGGCTGGTGGGTGGTGGAGGCGCCGGCGGCGACGGTGGGGTGATCGGTGGGGCCGGGGCCTCCGGCGGCGCCGGTGGTGATGGTGGCGCGGCGGGAGTGTTCGGGGCTGGGGGGGCCGGCGGGGCCGGCGGGGCCAATACCGGCGGGGTCGGCGGTGTTGGTGGGGGTGGTGGTGAGGGTGGGCGTGGTGGCTGGCTGTACGGCAATGGTGGGGTCGGTGGTGGTGGCGGGGGTGCGGATCTGGTCACCGGGGCCGGCGGGGCCGGCGGGGCCGGTGGGGCCGCGGTGGTGTGGGGGGCCGGCGGGGTCGGCGGGGCCGGTGGTGGTGGTGGGGGGATCGGCGGGGCCGGCGGGCGCGGCGGGCTGCTGTATGGGCCGGGCGGGGCCGGCGGTGGCGGTGGGGACGCCGGGGGTGCGGGGGCCTCCGGCGGTGCGGGTGGCGGTGGTGGGGGTGCGGGGTTGATCGGGTCCGGTGGGGCCGGTGGGGCCGGGGGGTCTGACCTGGACGGGGCCGGCGGGGCCGGCGGGCAGGGCGGGCAGGGCGGATTGCTGTACGGCCCGGGCGGGGCCGGCGGCGCTGGCGGCGCCGGTGGCGCGGGCGGGGCCTCCGGTGGGGCCGGTGGTCGTGGTGGGGCCGCGGGGTTGATCGGGGCCGGGGGGGCCGGCGGGGCCGGAGGAGCTGATCTGGACGGCACCGGCGGTGCCGGCGGCCGCGGCGGGCACGGCGGCTGGCTGTACGGCAACGGCGGGGCCGGCGGCACCGGCGGTGTCGGCGATACGGGCAGCGGCAGCGGGGGCAGTGGTGGGGCCGGTGGGGCCGGTGGGGACGCCGGATTGTTCGGTGATGGCGGTAACGGTGGCCGCGGCGGCGCCGGCGCCACCGGCGGGGGCGGCGGCACCGGGGGGGCCGGCGCGGTCTTGATCGGCGATGGCGGCGCCGGTGGGGCCGGCGGGGCCGGTAACGGCATCGATGGTGCCGGCGGGGCCGGCGGCGCCGGCGGTAACACCACCCTGATCGGGTCCGGGGGGGCCGGTGGTGGGGGCGGCGGCTACGGCGGTGACGGCGGCCGCGGCGGCGATGCCGGGCTGTTGATCGGTAACGGCGGTGCCGGCGGTGTCGGGGCGGCCGGCTACGACGGGACCACCGCGACCGCCGGCGGGGCCGGTGGGGACGGCGCGAACGGTGGGGATGGCGGGGCCGGCGGGGCCGCGGGGTTGATCGGGCTCGGCGGCCACGGCGGGGCCGGCGGCACCGGCGGGATCGGCGGGGCCGGCGGTGACGCTACGACCGCCGGTGGCACCGGTGGGGACGGCGGCACCGGCGGTACCGGCGGGGCCGGGGGTGCCGGGGGCAAAGCGGTGATCGGGATCGCCGGTAACGGCGGCACCGCCGGTAACGGCGGCACCGGCGGGGCTGGTGGGGCCGGTGGGGCCGGTGCCAGCAGCGACGGCGGTGACGGCGGTAACGGCGGCACCGGCGGTGTCGCCGGGACTGGGGGGGCGGCCGGGGCCGGCTGGGGCGCCCACACCGGCACCACCGGTGTCGGCGGCACCGGCGGGGCCGGTGGTAACGGCGGGACCGGGGATAACGGCGCGGCCGGCGCGACCGCGGCCACCGGCGGTGACGGCTACCACGGTGGGGCCGGCGGCACCGGCGGGGCCGGTGGTGCGGCCGGGGCCGGCGGCACCAACGGTAACGGCGGCACCGGCGGCAGCGGCGGGGCCGGCGGGCTCGGCGGTAACGGCGGGGCCGGTAACAACAGCAACGGCGGCAACGGCGGCACCGGCGGGGTTGGCGGGGCCGCCGGTGCCGGTGGGGCGGCCGGCACCGGCACCGGTAGCGCCGGCAGTGCCGGGAACGCCGGTATCGGCGGCCAAGGCGGGGCTGGTGGTAACGGCGGGACCGGGGATAACGGCGCGGCCGGCGCGGCCGCGACCACCGGCGGTGACGGCTACGCGGGCGGGGCCGGCGGGGCTGGCGGGGCGGGTGGGGCCGCCGGGGCCGGCGGCACCAACGGCAACGGCGGCACCGGCGGTAACGGCGCCACCGGCGGTGTCGGCGGCAACGGCGGTGACGGCGTCAACAGCAACGGCGGAAACGGCGGTAACGGCGGGGTTGGCGGGGCCGCCGGTAACGGTGGGGCGGCCGGCACCGGCGCCGGCAGCGCCGGTGTCGCCGGCAACGCCGGTATCGGCGGCACCGGCGGGGCTGGCGGTAACGGCGGGACCGGCGATAACGGCGCCGACGGGGCCACCGCGACCGCCGGCGGTGACGGCTACGCGGGCGGGGCCGGCGGGGCCGGCGGGGCGGGTGGTGCCGCCGGGGCCGGCGGCACCAACGGCAACGGCGGCCAAGGCGGCAACGGCGCCACCGGCGGTGTCGGCGGCACCGGCGGCAACGGCGCCAACAGCAACGGCGGTAACGGCGGCACCGGCGGCACCGGCGGAGCCGCCGGTAACGGTGGGGCCGCCGGCACCGGCGTCGGCAGCGCGGGTGTCGCCGGTAACGCCGGTGTCGGCGGCCACGGCGGCAACGGTGGTGATGGCGGGACCGGCGATAACGGCGCCGACGGTGCCACCGCGGCCACCGGCGGTGACGGCTACAACGGCGGTAACGGCGGGGCTGGCGGTGCTGGCGGGGCCGCCGGGGCCGGCGGCACCAACGGCAACGGCGGCCAAGGCGGCAACGGCGCCGCCGCCGGCAACGGCGGCACCGGCGGCAACGGCAACAACAGCAACGGCGGAAACGGCGGCAACGGCGGGGCTGGCGGCAACGCGGGCAATGGTGGGGCCGCCGGCAGCGGTGCCGGTAGCGCCGGTGTCGCCGGCAACGCCGGCATCGGCGGCCAAGGCGGTAACGGTGGTGATGGCGGGACCGGGGATAACGGCGCCGACGGGGCCACCGCAACCGCCGGCGGTGACGGCTACGCGGGTGGGGCCGGCGGGGCTGGCGGGGCTGGTGGGGCGGCCGGGGCCGGCGGCACCAACGGCAACGGCGGTCAAGGCGGCAACGGCGCCGCCGCCGGCAACGGCGGTGACGGCGGCAACGGCGCCAACAGCAACGGCGGTAACGGCGGTAACGGCGGCACCGGCGGAGCCGCCGGTGATGGTGGGGCCGCCGGCGCCGGCACCGGTAGCGCCGGTGTCGCCGGCAACGCCGGCACCGGCGGCCAAGGCGGTAACGGTGGTGATGGCGGGACCGGGGATAACGGCGCCGCCGGGGCCACCGCGGCCGCCGGCGGTGACGGCTACGCGGGTGGGGCCGGCGGGGCTGGCGGTGCGGGCGGGGCGGCCGGGGCCGGCGGCACCAACGGCAACGGCGGCCAAGGCGGCAACGGCGCCGCCGCCGGCAACGGCGGTGACGGTGGTGACGGTGACAACAGCGCCGGCGGCAACGGCGGAGCCGGCGGGGCTGGTGGGGTCGGTGGTAGCGGTGGGGCCGCCGGCGCCGGCACCGGTAGCGCGGGTGTCGGCGGTAACGCCGGCAACGGTGGCCACGGCGGGGCGGGTGGTAAGGGAGGCGCCGGCGCCGACGGCGCGATCGCCGGCTTCGACGGCGGCAACGCCGGTAACGGCGGTGCCGGCGGGGCCGGCGGGGCCGGTGGTGCCGGCATCGGCGGCAGCGGCGGCGGCAGCGGTGGCCAAGGCGGCGACGCCGGCGCCGGCGGGGCCGCCGGTCAAGGCGGCATCGCCTTCGGCACGGGCCCCGGCGGTAACGGCGGCACCGGCGGCCAAGGCGGTACCGGCGGTGCCGGTGGCGCCGGCACCGACGGGGGTGCCGGCGGCGCCGGTGGTACCGCCGCTATCGGCGGCAACGGCGGTAATGGTGGTGAGTCGATTGCTGGTGACGGCGGGGCCGGCGGCGATGCCGGCGCCGGCGGGGCCGGCGGTGACGGCGGCACCGGCAACGGCGGCGGGGCCGGAGGTAACGCTGCGTCCGGCGGCACCGGCGGTAGCGGCGGTGCCGGCACCTTCGCCGGCGGTGCCGGCGGGGCCGGCGGGGCTGGCGGGGCCGGTGGCAGCGCCACAGCTAGCGACAACGCCGGTGGAGGGGGTAACGGCGGGGCTGGCGGCGCCGGCGGCAACGGCACCACCGGCGGTGACGGCGGAACCGCCGGCACCGGCGGGGCCGGCGGGGCATCCTTTGGCAGCGGTGATGCCGGCAACGGCGGCACCGGAGGCCTCGGCGGCAACGGTGGGGGCTTTGTGACCAGCGTTGGCGGCAAGGGCGGGGCCGGCGGGGCCGGCGGGGCCGGCGGGGCATCCTTTGGCAGCGGTAATGCCGGCAACGGCGGCAACGGCGGCAACGGGGGCACCGGCGCCGATACTGTCACCGCTGGCGCCGGCGGCAACGGCGGCGACGCCGGCGGCGGCGGCAGCGCCGCCGGCACCGGCAACGCCGGTGACGGCGGCAACGGCGGCAACGGCGGCAACGGCGGCGACGGCGACAGCAGTACCGGCATAGGAGCCGACGGCGGCAACGGCGGCAACGGCGGGTCGGCCGGCGCCGCCGGGACCGCGACCGGCGGCGGATCCAACGGCACTGCGGGCACCGGCGGCACCGGCGGCAACGGCGGTAACGGCACCGTAGGCCTAGACGGCACCGACGCCGCTAGCGGCACCGGCGCGAACGGGGGTGACGGGGGTGACGGCGGTGCCGGCGGCGCCGGCGGCACCGGCGGGGCGGCCAACGGCGGCATCGCCGGCAGCGGCGGCAACGGCGGCAACGGCGCCGACGGAGGCAAGGGTGGTGCCGGAGGCAGCGGCAGCGACGGCAGCAGCTCCACCAGCGGTGTCGGCGGTGACGGTACAGCTGGCGGTGCCGGCGGTAACGGCGGCAATGGTGGCGCGGCCGGTGCCGGTGGGGCCGCCGGCAGCGGCGGTGGCGGCAGTGCGGGCGTCAACGGCACCGCCGGTGACGGCGGCGCCGGCGGCAAAGGTGGTGCCGGCGGCAACGGCGGCACCGGCGGACAAGATTCTTCTTCTTTTGCTGGCTTGGACGGCGGCACCGGCGGCAACGGCGGGGCCGGTGGCCAAGGCGGTGCTGGTGGCGCCGGCATCGGCGGTAGCGGCGGCGGCACCGGCGGCCAAGGCGGCGATGCCGGTGCCGCCGGCACGGGCGGCGCCGGCGGTAACGGTGCCGCCGGTGCCGACGGCACTAGCTCCACCAGCGGTGATGGCACCGCCGGCGGTGATGGCACCGCCGGCGGCGACGGCGGGGCCGGCGGGGCCGGCGGGGCCGCCGGCGCCGGTGGGGCCGCTGGTAGTGGTGGTGGCAGCGCGGGCGCCAACGGTACCGCCAGCGACGGCGGCAAGGGCGGTACCGGCGGCCAAGGCGGCGCCGGCGGCGCCGGCGGCGATGGTTCGCTGGCCGGCTCCGACGGCGGCACCGCCGGTGCCGGCGGGGCCGGCGGCCAAGGCGGTGCCGGTGGCGCCGGCATCAGCGGCAGCGGTGGCGGGGCCGGTGGCCAAGGCGGCGATGCCGGCGCCGGCGGCGCCGGCGGCCAAGGCGGCACCTCCTTCGGCACGGGCCCCGGCGGTGCCGGCGGCAGCGGCGGCCAAGGCGGCCAAGGCGGTGCCGGTGGCGCCGGCACCGATGGGGGTAGCGGCGGTGCCGGTGGTAGCGCCGCCACCGGCGGCAACGGCGGTACCGGCGGCGCCGGTGCCGGCGCCTTCGCTGATGGCGGCAAAGGCGGCAGCGGCGGCAGCGGTGGTAGCGGCGGTGCCGGCGGCGCCGGTAACGGCGGCGGCAACGGCGGGGCCGGCGGCGCCGGCAACAACGGCGGCACCGGCGGCACCGGCGGCACCGCCTCGGGCGGCACCGGCGGCGATGCCGGCAACGGAGGCACCGGCGGCAACGGCGGCATAGGCGGTGATGCCTCCAGCGGCGCAGGCACCGGCGGCACCGGCGGCACCGCAGGCAACGGCGGCGCCGGCGGCACCGCCGGCACCGGCAACGGTGACGGCACCGGCGGTGCCGGCGGCGACGGCGGCAACGGCGGCACCGGCGGTAACACCGCAGGCAGCGGCAACGCCGGTGACGGCGGCACCGGCGGCACCGGCGGCACCGGCACCGACGGCACCGACGGCGGCAACGGCGGCGCCGGCGGCAACGGCACCGACGGCGGCAACGGCGGCGCCGGCGGCAATGGCGGCAACGCCACAGGCGCCGGCAACGCCGGCAACGGCGGCACCGGCGGCACCGGCGGCCAAGGCGGTGGCGGCGGCACCGGCACCGATGACAGCGGCGGCGCCGGCGGCACCGGTGGCCAAGGCGGCGCCGGTGGCAGCGGCGGCAGCGGCGGCACCGCCTCAGGTGCCGGCAGCGGCGGCACCGGCGGCAACGGCGGCCAAGGCGGCACCGGCGGCAACGGCGGCAGCGGCGCCGATGGCAGCAGCAGCACCGGAGGCACCGGCGGCGACGGGACCGCCGGCGGAAGTGGAGGCAACGGTGGTGCGGGCGGCGCCGCCGGCGCGGGCGGTGCCGCCAGCGGCGGCAGCGCCGGCGCCAACGGCACCGGCGGCACCGGCGGCCAAGGCGGTGACGGCGCCACCGGCGGCAACGGCGGCAACGGCGGCAACGACGTTGTCCCCTGGTTCGGCGGCAACGGCGGCAGCGGCGGCCACGGCGGCACCGGCGGCGCCGGCGGCGCCGGCATCAACGGCGCCGGCGGCGGCACCGGCGGTAAAGGCGGCGAAGCGGGCACCGGCGGCAACGGCGGCAACGGCGGCACCGGCGGCGGCGGTATTGGCGGCACCGGCGGCGACGGCGGCACCGGCGGCCAGGGTGGACAGGGCGGTGCTGGCGGCGGTGTTGGCGGTGCTGGCACCAATGGTGGTACCGGCGGCCAAGGCGGCACCGGCGGCGACGGCGCCGACGGCTCCAGCACCGCCGGCACCGGCGGCAGCGGTTTCACCGGCGGCACCGGCGGCAACGGCGGCAACGGCGGTGCCGCAGGCGCTGGCGGGGCCGCCGGGACCGGTAGCGGCGGCACCGCGGGCGCCAACGGCGCCGGCGGCACCGGCGGCCAAGGTGGCGACGGCGGCAACGGCGGCAACGGCGCCGAAGGCGCCGAAGGCGCCGATACTGGCTGGAGCGGCGGCACAAGCGGCTGGGGCGGCAACGGCGGTAACGGCGGCGACGGCGGTGCCGGCATCAACGGCGCCGGAGGCGGCAACGGCGGTAACGCCGGCACCGGCGGCAACGCCGGCACCGGCGGCACCGGCGGCACCGGCGATATAGGCGATGGCGGCACCGGCGGCGACGGCGGCAACGGCGGCAACGGCGGCACCGGCGGAAACGGCACAGACGGCGGCGACGGCGGCAGTGGTGGCCAAGCCGGCACCGGCGGCAACGGCGGCAATGCCGGCAAAGGCGGCGGCCACTTTGCCTCCGGCGGCAACGGCGGCAACGCCGGCAACGGCGGCAATGGCGGCGCCGGCGGCCACGCATCAGGCAGCACCGGCAACGGCGGCGCCGGCGGCCAAGGTGGCCAAGGCGGAACCGGCGGAAACGGCAACGAGGGCGACCTCGGCATGGGCGATGGCGGCAACGGCGGCGCCGCTGGTGCCGGGGGCGCAGGAGGCAGCGGCGGCAACGGCGGCACTGACGACGGCGCCGGAGGCAACGGCGGCGATGGAGGCCAAGGCGGCACCGGCGGAAACGGCGAGGATGGCGATATCTCCGGTGCCGTTGGCGGGTCCGCCGGCACCGGCGGAAGCGGTGGTGACGGCGGCAACGGCGGAACGGGCAATGGCACCGGCGCCGGCGGCAAGGGAGGCGCCGGCGGCACCGGTGGCTCGGCCGGCTCTACGGGCGCTGCCAATTACGAGGGAGAGGGCACGACCGGCTCCAGCGGAGGTGCCGGCGGCAACGGCGGCGCCGGCGGTGCCTCCTCTGGGAGCGGTAACGGCGGCGACGGCGGGGCCGGCGGGAACGCCGGCGCATCCAGTACAGGCGCCCAGAACACCAACCCCCTGGACGGCTTCGGCGGTGTCGGTGGCAGTGGCGCGACTGGCGGCGCCGGCGGCGCCGGGGGCAACGCCACCGGCACGGGCAATGGCGGGGCCGGCGGCAACGGCGGCAACGGCGCCAACGGCGGCGACGGGGGCCTTGCCAGCGGTCAGGACAACAGTTTCGCCGGTGACGCCGGCACCGGCGGCACCGGAGGCAAAGGAGGGGCCGGCGGCACTGCCTCCAGCGGGGTCGGCGGCGGCGGAGGTACCGGCGGCAACGGCGGTGCTGGCGGCACCGGTGGTTCCTACACTGGCAACAACCCACAAGTTACCGGCGGCGACGGCGGCGCGGCCGGCGACGGCGGTGACGGCGGCGACGGTGGCACCGGCGGGGGAGGAAACGGCGTCGGTGGCAAAGGCGGCAACGGCGGCAACGGCGGCGACGGCGCCGCCGGCATCGACGGCACCGGCACCATCGGGGCGAACGCGAGCGGCAGCGGCAGCGGGGGCAACGGAGGCAACGGCGGCGCGGGTGGCAGCAACGGCGGCAACGGAGGCAACGGAGGCAACGGAGGCAACGGCATCGACGGCTTCACTGGCACCGTTACCAGCGACACCGGCGGCAACGGCGGCTGGGGCGGCAACGGCGGCAACGGCGGCAACGGCGGCAACGGCGGCAGCGGCGGCGGCAGCGGCGGCAACGGCGGCAACGGCGGCACCGCCGGCAACGGCGGCAACGGCGTCGGCGGCACCACCAATGCTCATGGAAGTACTGGCGCCAACGGCGGCAACGGCGGCAACGGCGGCAACGGCGGCGCCGGTACCGGGACCGGCACCGGCGGCAACGGCGGCTCTGGAGGCAAGGCCGGCACCGGCGGCAATTCCGAACAGTCGTACGACACTTCTATTCCTGGTCCCGACGGAGGCAGCGGCGGCAACGGCGGCAACGGCGGTGCCGGTGGCGGCTCAGAAAGCGGCAACGCCGGCAACGGCGGCGACGGCGCCGACGGCGGAGCCGCCGGCAATGGCGGCTTAAGCAGCGAAACAACGAGCACCGCCGGCGGTGCCGGCGGTGCCGGCGGTAACGGCGGTAACGGCGGTGCCGGCGGCGCCGGAGGCGACTCCTCCAACGGCGGAAACGGCGGTGCCGGCGGTGCCGGCGCTAACGGCGGCGACGCCGGTGACGGCGCCGGCTCCTTCGACGCCAATGCCGGCGGTAACGGCGGTAACGGTGGCGCCGGCGGTGCCGGCGGTAACGGCGGTAACGCCTCTTCTGTCGGTGGCGTCGGCGGCGCCGGCGGCAACGGCGGCACCGGCGGGAACGCCGGCAACGGCGGTGACGGCACTGAGGTAGGCGAAGGCAACGGCGGCGACGGCGGTACCGGCGGTAACGGCGGCAACGGCGGCAACTTCGGCGGCGGCGGCGACGGCGGTACCGGCGGCGGCGGCGGTGCCGGCGGTACCGCCGGTTCCGGCGGTACGGACGGCGTCCACGGCTCCGCCGGGACTGATGGGGAGCACGGCTCGTGATCGTGTCCTTGCAGGTGATCCAGCGGTGGTGAGGAGTTGTTCACCCGGTTCGCTGGTCGCGCGACGCTGCTTAGATCCCCGGCCGCCGTCTGCGAAGATGACTCGCCATGCCTGGCCAACCGAGCAGATCCGGGTCATAGCCCTGTCCGCTGTTCTCGTCTCTTAAGTTGAGACCAAAGCGGCATCGGGAACGGGGCTATTCAGTCGCGCGGAAGGACACGCGGTGCTTCAGGAAGCCAGGCCGAGAAATACCATGAGTGAGCGTTCGATGTCAGCCATGAGGGTCGTAGGCAAGCAACCGATCCGCGTGCCCAGGCTCGACCGGCGCACTGTGGTGATTTTGTCGATCATGACGAAGCTGGCCCCAGTGATTCCGGTGGTCGTGGGCACCGCGATGCGCGTTACCGGCGCATCGGCTACGGTGCTGGTCAGCGGGATGACGACGACCGACTCTGTCGCGTCGAACAGGTCGTCTTGAATGATGAGAGCCGGCCAGGGCTTGGCGGCATAGACGCCACCCGAGACGGTCCAGAGCTCGCCGCGGGTCACTCGTCGTCGGCCAGATCGCAGATCGCCTCGACAAAGTCGATATCATCGCTGCACCGGTCGGCTTCGGCGAGCGCCAGTGCTTCCCGGTGTGCTTCTGCGGCGAACTACGCAGAGCGGACGTCAGGCACCCACACTTGCACCCGGCGATACCCCCCGGCAGCAGCCCCGCGAATTCGGATTACCGGTGCACAGCGAGGCCCCGAAAGCGGCCAGGCCGATCGCCGAGGCCAGCTCAGACATGCCAACGAGGGAACGGATATGGGCGGTGAACATGACTACCCCTCTTACGCGTCGTTGCGAGTTGTGGGGCGCCGGGTTGCCGGTGCGCGATGAGTGCCGGCCGGCGCTTGGTGAAACCTTGCGAAATCCTTGTCGGTTTCGATTGCAGGTGTCAGAAGACGATTGTCTGGTTGTCGTGCACGATGACGCGGTCCTGGCAGTGCCAGAGCGCGGCGCGAGACAGTACCGCGCGTTCGACGTCTGCGCCGACACGCACCAGATCGTCGACCGTATGGGTGTGGTTGACGCGCACCACATCTTGTTCGATGATCGGGCCCTCGTCGAGTACTTCGGTGACGTAGTGCGCGGTCGCGCCGACCAGTTTGACCCCTCGTTCTCGCGCGCGCTTGTAGGGCGATGCGCCGACGAAGGCCGGCAGGAATGAATGGTGAATGTTGATCAGCGGGCAGCCGACGCCGCTCAAAAACTCCGGTGTGAGTATCTGCATGTAGCGGGCCAGTATCACCAAATCGACATTGCCGCAAAGCAACTGAAGCTGACGCTGTTCGGCTTGCGCGCGGGTATCGCGGGTGGCGGGAATGTGTATGAAGGGCACACCGAAGGGACGCACCCGCTCGGCCAGGTCGGGATGGTTGGCGATCACCATAACGACAGACATCTGCAGTTCGTCACGACGGTTGCGCCACAACAGGTCTAACAGGCAGTGGTCTTCTTTGGATGCCATGATGGCCACCCGCTTGGGCTTTGCCGCTTCGGTAAATCGGTAGTCCATGTTGAATTTGCCGGCCACAGTGCTGGCGAATTCGCGTTCCAGCTCATCGATCGCAGCCGTCAGGCCAGGAAGGTGAAAAATTGCGCGTTGCAGGAATGTGCCGTCTTCGGGCGCGGTGGAGTGCTGATCCAACGAAACGATGTTTGCCCCCGCCTGCGACAGGAAGGCACTCACCGCGGCAATGATTCCTGCGCGGTCATGGCAGCGAAGCAACAACCGGCCGATATCAGCAGGGGGTGGGGGACCGATAGGTCGCGGGGGATAGTTGTCAGGCTGGTTCGCCGATGACACCCACGGCCCCCTTTGCCGGTTGGTCAAATTTCCCGAGGCCACGATACCGTCGCGAGTGGCTGCGACGGAAACGACGGCGCGTCTTCGTCATCGGGCGCCAGCAGCACCTCGGGGTTGGGTGGCAGGCCACCAACTCACCACCAAGTTTGCGGGGAAGCGCGCCTACCGGCGTGCCGTCTCCGATGCGGCGATGGGTGGTCGGACCGATGTTGGCCTACACGACCGCCCGTCATAGCGCCGGTACTCACCATGGCGTGGCGGATCGTTGGTTCCGTTCTGAGCCAAATCCATCACGATCAGGGCGGTCACACCAGCAGCCTTCCGAGTCAGTAGTGATACCGGGCTTTGAGGATCTTCACTTCGTGCTCATCGGCCCGGTATACGAGCCGATGCTCATCGTCGATGCGCCGAGACCAGTACCCAGACAAATCGCCCCTGAGCGCTTCTGGCTTTCCAATTCCGGTGAACGGGTCGCGCTGGACCTCGCCTATCAGCCGGGTGATGCGCCGCGCCGTTTTCAGGTCGGTGGCCAGCCAGAACAGAAAATCCTCCCAGGCGTCAGCATCGAAGTTGATGTCCCTCACCCCTGGCCGCCGGCCATCTCCCGCAGCTCCTCGATCGTCTTCGTAGTGTCCCTGTCCGACACTGCGGGACGGGCCTTGTCTCGGGCGACGGCCTGCATCAGGCGGCGGGCGTTCTCTGGCGAGCGGAGCAGATACACGGTCTCCTGCCACGCGTCGTAATCATCGGCCGACATAAGCACCGCATCGCCAGCTTTCGAGGTGATGCGGACCGGTTCGTGGTCAGTGTTGACTTGCTCGAGCAGTGGGAACAGACGTTGGCGTGCTTTACTCGCGCTGATGGACATCGGGTGGGCACTCCTATCCATGCCGAATATCTGTACGTATAATGTACAGTATTTCCGTACGGCGGCGTGTGGACTGCGACCCGTTGTCCGCCGGTGCGCCGGGCGGCAGCCGTTACGGTGACAGTGGTGCTGTGGTGGCCACCGCCGGTGCTGATGGGGAGCACCGTGCAGCGCGATCATGTTCTCGCGGCGTGTAGTCATTGGCGTCCTCGGCGGTGAAGGCGCGACGACTGCAAGGTGGGGTATGGGGCTGCGGCCAAGTCGTAATGGATCTCATTGCGCACACCTCCGGCACCGGCGGCACTGGTTGGCAACGGAAGCGCCGGCGGCAAGCTGATCAGGGAGAACCAGAATTGATCTCTTTGAAGTCACCGACGTTGATCGGGTTGGCCATGACGACCAGACAGGGGTGCGGCTGGATCTCGGTCGTGTCGGCAAACCACGACGTCTCTTCGCATCTGCGGCGTTCTGATCAAAGAGCTTGCAGAGGGCGGCAGCGTCGAGTTCTGGGCGTTAAACGAGTCGCCTTATCCGGCAAATGGCGGCCGGGACATCACAGTGAGCCGGAATCCGTACCGGGGACCGCTTGCCGCGCCAGCGCCGGGTCCCGCCAGCGGCAGGCCGCCCAGCAGGTTTCCAAGCACAGCGCCCTCCGCGGGATTGACGATGTCGCTAGCCATCGGCGCGGCGGCTGAGCCCACGGACGCGATGGGGGCTGGTCCGGCCGCTGTCCAGGAGGGGGGCACCGATAACTTGCCAATCGCGGTGGCGTTGCCTATGCCTGCGGCTACCGGCCCAGCGGCGCCCAGCGCTGCCGGTGTGGCGCCTGCAGCAACTGATGCTGCTCCGGCAGCGGTCTCCGGGCCGATCCATCCCAGCGCCCGCCACGATGTCACCAGGCTGTTGCCGATGCCGATCGCAAAATACGGCAAACCCACGGTGTTGTAGATCAGCTGTGATATCGGCTCGTACCAGTTGGCAAACCACTGCAGCCATCCCTGGTTTGAGGACGACCCTGCAGAAGTCAGGGCGGACGACAACGGTGATGCGAGGTCCATCAGAGTGCTCGGCAGCTGAGAAATGAGCCCCGTGAGCGTGTTCTGCGCTGTACCGGCGGCGCTGGCGCCGGCTTGGGCGGCTGCGGCGGATTGCGTGGCCGCTGCGGACGGGCTGCTGATCTGCGGCGGCGGGGTAAACGGCGTCACCTTCGTGGCAGCGGCCGAGGAACCCGCGTAGCTGTACATGGCGGTGGCGTTTTGGGCCCACATTTCGCCGTATTGAGCCTCCAGGGCTGCGATCACGGTCGTGTATTGACCGAACACATTTGTGGCTATCAGCAACGCTAGCTGAGCGCGATTGGTGGCGATGAGCGGCGGAGGCACCACGGCCGCGAACGCGGTCTCAAAAGCGGCCGCGGCCGCCCGCGCCTGAGCGGCCGCCTGCTCAGCTTGTGCGGCCGTGGCTCTTATCCACGTCACATACGGTGCGACCGCTTCGAGCATCAACGTCGACGCCGGACCCAGCCATTCGTCGTCATGCAGCGTCGTGATCACCCGCTCGTAACCGACGGCGGCCGAGCTCAGCTCAGAAGCCAACCCATTCCAAGACGACGCCGCAGCCACCATCGGTGCCGACCCCGGGCCAGAGTACATGCGCTCGGAGTTAACCTCCGGTGGCAACGCCCCAAAATCGAAACCCATCGCTAGGGACTCCTTAACTCGTCGCGGGCCGCCTTCTGAGCGCTGATTCTTGGACCGCTACCTCGTGTCTTGATCGCAGTCGCCGGCGGCGCTTCGGTTTCAGTCGGCGACATGTCATTCCCTTATCGAAAGTCGTTGGCTTGATGCGCCATTAGCCTGGCCCACGTGCACTACCCGGCGTTCGGCGGACGTGACATCACGGTGAGTCGCAGTCCGTATCGGCGGCCCACATTGCCATCGGTGCAGGCGCCCGACATCGGTACACCCCGGAAGAGACCCGACACCGCGCTGCACCCCGCGGCGGCGCGCACACACGGAACCGACATGTCCACGGTTTCCACCTGCGACGCGGAGGTCAGCGTCGCCCAACTTTGCGGCACCCGCAGCGGCCCGATCGTGTCGGCCAAACCCGCAGTCGCCGACACCGGTCCTGACCCCAGCTGCGACAAGCTCAACCACCCAGCGGCGCCCCCCGCACCGGCTGCCGCCGCAGCCGCATCGGCCCCCGCTGCCGCGGGCGCCCACGACATCGCGCCGACAAACTGGAGAGCATTCAGCGGAAACCCACCGCCGTCGTAAATGAACCCTTCGCCAGTAGCAACAGCGCCCAGGAACATGGTCCAGTACTTGAGTGCGGCACTCCAAGGAAACGCCGTAACTGAGGCATCTTGCCCCAGCAGCGCCGCGATCGCGGAGGCGGCGACCAGATAGGGGTGCGATTGCGATAACGCCGCCGTGGCGGTGCTTGCCTGGGTGGCGGCGCCATCGCTCGCCCCGCCGGCCTGGGCGGCCAGGCCGGCGGGATTGGTGGTGCTCGGCGGCGGCGCAAACGGAGTCAAAATCAACGCGGCTGCCGACGAACTCGCGTAGTAGCACATGGCGGTGGCGTCTTGCGCCCACATCTCGACGTAGTGTGACTCGGTGGTCGCGATCGCCGGCGTGTTCTGCCCGAGCCAATTGCTCGCGATGAGCGTCATCAACAAAGCCCTATTGGCCGCGATCACCGGCGGAGGCACCGTCATCGCAAACGCCACCTCATAGGCCGCCGCGGCAGCCCTGCCCTGACTCCCGGTCTGCTCGGCCAGCGTCGCGGTTGCCCTCAACCAGTCGACAAACGGCAGCACCGAGGTGACCATCGAATCCGACGCGGGCCCTGACCACAGCATGCTGGCCAGCTCCGAGATCACCGAGCTGTAGGCAGTCGCCACCAGGTGTAATTCCGCGGCCAGGCTGGCCCACGCCGCCGCAGCGGCCACCAGGGACCCCGATCCAGGACCGTTATACATACGACCGGAATTGATCTCGGGTGGTAACGCCCCATAGTCATAGCCCGCGGCAACCCCCAGCCGGCGCCAGGGCGCATCGCCCTGCAAGACGTCAGCCTTGGCGGGCAGAGCGTCGAATGTCATAGCGTAACCGCCTACTGAGAGACTGGGGCCGTCGGCGAAGAAAACCAACACACTAGTGACTAATGCAATAATAGTTTCACTGCATCAATATGCTAGGGAAATAGTCCGCATAGACTACTTCGGTTGTGTAACGTCAGCGTAAACGAATGGGGCGACCCAACTCGTGTGTGAAATCCCAGCTTCTGAAACCGGCTCCATAAAGCAGTGGTACCTGAAGTGACTGATTTATCGCGGAATCGCGCAGTCCGTACACAATGCGGGCGCCGAGCCGTGAGCGCGCCCGGCAAACGCCGCCTTGACCACCGTCGCCGGGCGGCACCTCTGAGGTATGTCAAAACACCTCACTCCTCGGTAAGCGAGACGTACCTGGCTGCACAAGCCGGTCCCCGGGATGGTTGAGCGTATCGACACCTCGCGGCCTAACTGGTGGGCGTCGATCCTGGCGCCCGCGGCCGCCCGTGTCGGTGCGCATCACCTTCAGGCGGGCGCGTCGGCGCCGGGCCAAACCGTGCAGTAGCAGGCGCCGGCGGCCACGTTGGGCTCCAGCCCAGCAGCGTGCTGGTCGGTGAGGAAAGAAGGGTGGCGGCGCATATCTTCCTGGCGCTGACATTCGCGCTGCTGGGCTGCCATCCAAGTAGGGTGTGAATGAAGGAAAATCACAGTTGAGTCTGATGCGATCGCCACGATTATCGACTCCTAATCGTTTTAGTAGGGTTTTGGTTACCGGTCGTGTCGACCAGGGTGGTTCCTGTGTGGTCTGTCATCGGGCGACGCCTGCGGTCTTCCGGCGCTGGACACCTTGCCACAGAGCGACGCGCCTGACGGCAGACCACGGTTTTCAGCGGCGGGACGCCGGTACTCGAGCCCGCCATAGGGTCGACCTCCCCAGGGGTGTCCCCGATGAGATCGTCCTCAGCGGGCTTGGGTGAACCTTGCCGCGGATGTTGCCTTCGGGAATCGAAGTCTACGGACATTCTGAACATTCTGAGGCGGTCAAGATCAGCGTCACCGGGCGTGTTGGATTGTGGGTGTGGTGTCGGGGGTTTTGTGGGGGTGTTGGTTGTGGTTGGTCACTGTGGGTGGGGGTTGGGGTTGTGGTGTTGTACAGGTGTTGGGCGTGGCGGGGGGTGGGGGTGGTGGTCGCGCAGAGGGTGCGCTGAAATGCGCGGGCTGGGGTGGTGGGGGTCGTAGGGTGTGTTCGTCGTTGTCGGTGGCTGTGGGCTGCACGTCATCGGGCCGGTATCGGCCCGGGGGTGGTGGCCGGTCTGGTGGGAGGGTTGTCATGTCGTCGTTTGTGGTGGTGTCTCCGCAGGTGGTGTTGGCGGCGGCGGCGGATTTGTCGGTGTTGGGGTCGACGATCAGCCAGGCGAGTGCGGCGGCGGCAAGCGCGACGACAGCGGTGGCCAGTGCGGCACAGGATGAGGTGTCGGCGGCGATCGCGGGGTTGTTTTCTGAGCATGGGCGCGATTATCAGGTGTTGGCGGGGCGGGTGGCGGGGTTTCATGAGCAGTTCAGCGCGGTGTTGGCCGCCAGCGCGGGGGGGTATGCGGGCGCGGAGGCTTCCGCGGCGCAAGGCCTGCTGGATGCGGTGAACGCCTCGAGTGTGGCGGTGACGGGGCGGGCGTTGATCGGCAACGGCGCCAACGGGGCCAGTGGTGCGGTGGGTCAGGCCGGTGGTGATGGCGGCTGGTTGTTGGGTAGCGGCGGCAATGGGGGTAGTAGCAGTGATGCGGGCACACCCGGGGGTGCGGGCGGGTCGGCGGGGTTGATCGGTAACGGCGGCAATGGTGGGACCGGGGGGGCCGGCGGGGTTGGGGGGGCCGGGGGGCGCGGTGGCTGGGTGTGGGGTTCGGGTGGGACCGGTGGGGCCGGGGGTAGCTCGACGGCGGTGGGGGGCACCGGCGGGATGGGCGGTGCTGGTGGTGCGACCGGGTTGATCGGCCATGGCGGGGCTGGCGGGGTCGGTGGGGCCGGCCTCAGCGGTCACGGCGGGGACGGGGCCGCCGGTGGGCGCGGCGGCTGGCTCATCGGTGACGGCGGGGCCGGCGGGGCCGGCGGGGCCGGCGATCCCCTCAGCGGTACCGGTGGTGGTGGCGGCGGTGGTGGGTCGGCGTCGGTGCTCGGCGCTGGTGGCGGCGGCGGGCAGGGCGGCTCGGGTGGCCACAGCGGCGGTGCTGGTGGTGGGGCAGGTGATGGCGGGCTGGTGTATGGCTCGGGCGGGGCCGGTGGGGCCGGCGGGACCGCCGCCGCGACCGCGGGTACCGGCGGGGCTGGTGGTCTGGGCGGCAACACCGGATTATTCGGAGCCGGTGGGGCTGGTGGGGCCGGGGGCGGCAATGCCGGCGGTGACGGCGGTCACGGTGGGGGCGGCGGCCGCGGCGGGTGGCTCTATGGTTCGGGTGGGGCCGGTGGGGCCGGTGGGGCCGGTAACGGGGTCGATGGTGTCGGCGGGTCCGGCGGGTCCGGCGGGGCCGCCGTCTTGATCGGGTCCGGGGGGGCCGGTGGTGTGGGCGGCGGTTACGGCGGTGACGGCGGCCGCGGCGGCGATGCGGGACTGCTGATCGGTAACGGCGGTAACGGGGGTGTCGGGGCGGCCGGCTACGACGGGACCACCGGGGCTAGCGGCGGGGCCGGTGGTGACGGCGCCAACGGTGGGGCCGGCGGGGCCGGCGGGGCCGCGGGAGTGATCGGGCTCGGCGGCCATGGCGGGGCCGGCGGCACCGGCGGTGCCGGCGGGGCCGGCGGCGACACCTCGACCGCCGGCGGCGCCGGTGGGGACGGCGGTACCGGCGGTAACGGCGGGGCCGGGGGGGCCGGGGGCAAGGCGCTGATCGGGATCGCCGGTAACGGCGGTGTCGCCGGTAACGGCGGCACCGGCGGTGCCGGTGGGACCGGTGGGGCCGGTGCCAGCAGCGCCGGCGGCACCGGCGGTAACGGCGGTACTGGCGGGGCCGCGGGTGCTGGGGGGGCGGCCGGGGCCGGCTGGGGCGCCCACACCGGCAACGCCGGTGTCGGCGGCCAAGGCGGTGCTGGTGGTGACGGCGGGACCGGGGATAACGGCGCCGATGGGGCCACCGCGGCCACCGGCGGTGACGGCTACGCGGGCGGGGCCGGCGGTAACGGCGGGGCGGGTGGGGCCGCCGGGGCCGGCGGCACCAACGGTAACGGCGGTCAAGGCGGTAACGGCGGGGCCGGCGGGGTCGGCGGTGGCGGCGGGGCCGGTAACAACAGCAACGGCGGCACCGGCGGTGACGGCGGGGTTGGCGGCAACGCGGGCGCTGGTGGGGCGGCCGGCGCCGGTGCCGGTAGCGCCGGTGTCGCCGGCAACGCCGGTATCGGTGGCCAAGGCGGGGCTGGTGGTGATGGCGGGACCGGGGATAACGGTGCGGCCGGGGCCGCCGCGGCCACCGGCGGTGACGGCTACGCGGGTGGGGCCGGCGGTACCGGCGGGGCTGGTGGTGCCGCCGGGGCCGGCGGCACCAACGGTAACGGCGGTCAAGGCGGTAACGGCGCCACCGGCGGGGTCGGCGGTGCCGGCGGCACCGGCAACAACAGCAACGGCGGCACCGGCGGCACCGGCGGTGACGGCGGGGCCGCCGGCGCTGGTGGGACGGCCGGTACCGGTGCCGGCAGCGCCGGTGTGGCCGGGAACGCCGGTGTCGGCGGCCAGGGCGGGGCCGGTGGTGATGGCGGGACCGGCGATAACGGCGCCGCCGGGGCCACCTCGGCCACCGGCGGTGACGGCTACGCGGGCGGGGCCGGCGGTAACGGCGGGGCCGGTGGGGCCGCCGGGGCCGGCGGCACCAACGGCAACGGCGGCCAAGGCGGTAACGGCGCCGCCGCCGGCACCGGCGGTGCCGGCGGTAACGGTGCCAACAGCGCCGGCGGTAACGGTGGGGCCGGCGGAGTTGGCGGGGCCGGCGGTAACGGTGGGGCCGCCGGCACCGGCACCGGTAGCGCCGGTCTCGCCGGCAACGCCGGTGTCGGCGGTGACGGCGGGGCCGGGGGTAAGGGTGGGATCGGTGATGACAACACCACCCCGGGCGGCGCCGGGTATACCGGCGGGGCCGGTGGGGCCGGCGGGGCCGGCGGGGCCGGCGGCAACAGCGCTGCTGGGGGCATCAACGGCAGCGGCGGTAACGGCGGGGCCGGCGGGGTCGGCGGTAACGCCGGTAACGCCGCCGACGGCGACACCACCGGCGCCGGGGCCGGCGGGGCTGGTGGGGCCGGCGGGGTCGGTGGGGACGCCGGCGCGGCCGGAACCGGCGGCACCGGCGGGGTCTCCGGGGTCGCCGGGGCTGGCGGCACCGGCGGTAACGGCGGTAACGGGGGCAGCGGGTACCCCGACAGCTACACCGGCGGCGCCGGTGGTGGCGGTGGGGCCGGCGGGGCCGGCGGGACCGCCGGCGCCGGCGGCACCAACGGTGCCGGCGGTCACGGCGGTAACGGCGGCGACGGCGGGCAGGGCGGGGCCGCCACCGCGGGCAATACCGGCGGCTACGGCGGCCAAGGCGGCGCCGGTGGCGGCGGTGGTGACGCCGGGGCCGGTGTCGGCGCCGGCGCTAACGGCGGCAACGGCGGCAACGGCGGCACCGGCGGACAGGGCGCCAACGGCGGCGATGGCAGCGCCACCGCCGGCGGCGACGGCGGTCACGGCGGCACCGGAGGCGACGCCGGCATCGGGGGAACCGCCTCCGGTGCCGGCACCGCCGGTGTCGCCGGTGTCGGCGGTAACGGCGGGGCCGGCGGCAACGGCGGGACCGGCGATGCCGGCAGCGACGGCGCCACCGGCACCACCGGCGGTGATGGCTTCAACGGCGGGGCCGGCGGCACCGGCGGCGATGGCGGGGCAGCCAACGGCGGGACCGCCGGCAACGGCGGCGCCGGCGGTAACGGGGCCAAGGCCGGCAACGGCGGCACCGGCGGCAACGGCACCGACGGCAGCAGCTCCACCAGCGGCGTCGGCGGTGACGGCACCGCCGGCGGTAACGGCGGTAACGGCGGCACCGGCGGCGCGGCCGGTGCCGGTGGGGCCGCCGGCAGCGGTAGCGGCGGCACCACCGGCACCAACGGCACCGCCGGTACCGGCGGCACCGGCGGTAAAGGCGGCACCGGCGGTAACGGCGGCACCGGCGGACAAGACTCTTCCTCTTTTGCCGGCTTGGACGGCGGCACCGGCGGCAATGGCGGGGCCGGCGGCCACGGCGGGGCCGGCGGGGCCGGCATCAACGGCAGCGGCGGCGGCACCGGCGGCCACGGCGGCGACGCCGGTGCGGCTGGCAGCGGCGGCAACGGCGGTTCGGGCACCATCGGGTCCGGCGGGACCGGCGGCACCGGCGGCACCGGCGGCAGCGGCGGAGCGGGCGGTGCCGGCACCGACGGGGGTGCCGGCGGCACCGGCGGCGCCGGCTCCGAGGGGGGTAGCGGCGGCACGGGCGGCGAGGGTCTTGGTTCCTTTGCTGTTGGCGGCACCGGCGGCAAGGGCGGCACCGGCGGGGACGGCGGGGCCGGCGGCACCGCCACAGGCGGCGGTACCGGCGGCGACGGCGGGGACGGCGGTAACGCCGGCAACGGCGGCGACGGCGGCGCACGCACCAACGGCAGCACCACCAGCAACGGCGGCGACGGCGGTAACGGCGGTAACGGTGGTTCGGCCGGCGCTAGCGACACCGGAACTGCGGGCACCGGCGGTAACGGCGGTAACGGCGGCACCGGTGGCACCGGCAGCAGCGGCGTCGACGCGTCCAGCAGCAGCGGTGACGACGGGTCGGACGGCTCCGCTGGCGGCAACGGCGGCACCGGCGGCACCGGCGGGGCCGCTAACGGCGGCACCGCCGGCAATGGAGGTACCGGCGGCAACGGCGGCAACGGCGGCAACGGCGGCAGCGGCGGCAGCGGTGCCGATGGCAGCAGCTCCACCGGCGGGACCGGCGGCAACGGCAACTTCGCCGGCAACGGCGCCAACGGCGGGGCGGGCGGCAACGCCGGCGCGGGCGGTGCCGCCGGCACCGGTGGCGGCGGCACCGCAGGCGCCAACGGCACCGGCGGCACCGGCGGCCAAGGTGGTGACGGCGGCCAAGGTGGTGACGGCGGCAACGGCGCAGAAGGATTATTAGACGGCTGGAACGGCGGCGACGGCGGCGCCGGCGGCACCGGCGGCCAAGGCGGCAACGGCGGCGCCGGCATCAACGGCACCGGCGGTGGAACCGGCGGCCAAGGCGGCCAAGGCGGCAACGGCGGCAACGGCGGCACCGGCGGCACCGGCGAGATCGCCGGTGGGGGTGCAGGCGGCGCGGGCGGCAACGCTGCAGTCGGCGGAAAAGGCGGTGCAGGCGGCGAAGGCGGCGGCAGCGGCGGCAAGGGCGGCACCGGCGGCGTAGGCGGCACAGGTGGCGATGGCGGCTCCATCACCGGGAGCGGCAACTTCGGCGGCAACGGCGGCAACGGCGGCACCGGCGCTGACGGCGGCGACGGCGGCAACGGCGGCAACGGCGACGGCGTCGGTGGTGCTGGCGGCAACGGCGGCACTGGCGGCACCGGCGGTAACGGCGGCGACTCCGCCTCCACGCATGGCGGCAACGGCGGCAACGGTCAAAACGGCGGCAACGGTGGCAGTGGCGGCAACGGCGGCGGGGGAGGGGACGGCGGCACCGGCGGCACCGGCGGCAACGGCGGCAGCGGCGGCACGGGCCTCGAAGGCGACGGCAGCGACGGCGACGCCGGCAGCGACGGTGCCGACGGGCCGCATGGGTCGTGACACATTTGAGCAAACAATCCTGGTGTGGTTCCTCCGCCTTCCGGGGCCAGGTGCTTGAGCTTCAAATTTCGACAATATGTTTGCGACGGCTGCGGACCCCGGTCTCACTAGCCGCTTGAGGATCGACTTTCGACAATTTGTTGGCGATGTGGAATGAGTTTCTTGCGCCGAATCCTCAAGCGGCTAGGGGTGTTTCGATGGCGAGATCGGTGAACAGTGTTTGCATGTCGATGCGGATTCGTTCGTAGTCGCGGTCGACGCGTGTCCAATGCGCGGGTTTGCGTCCCATCTTCGGGCTGTGCACGCCAGCGAGGATCGGGGCGATGATCTGGTCACGCAGGGTGAGCAGGGCGGCGATGGTGCGCGCCGCCAGCGGCGGAACATGGTAGCGGCGGGCGCGGCCGGGTTTGTCAACGAGCTGTTTGCCGCGCAGTTTGCGCAGGTCGTAGCCCGCCTGGCGGACGTTGTAAGCGCTGTCGTCTACCCCGGTGAGGGCGTGGACTTTGGCGGCGAACTCGGCGACGGTGAACCCGTTGGGCGCGGGCGCCAACGCCAACACGCCGCGCAGCGCCTCATGCATGCGGGGTCTGTTGAGGTCGACACCGCCGATGCGGGAAGCGCCCAGCGTCGATCCGGTGGGCAGCTCATCGAGGATGCCGTCGTCGAGAAATCCGGTGTCTACACAGTCCAAGGCGGTGGCGAACCGCTCGGCGATACCGGCCAGCTGAGTGACGATCTGCGGAAACTTCTCGATCATGCGCCCGCAGCGCAAATCGGCGGTATTGTGCGCGATCGCCTCGAAGCGAAGCACGCGTTCGCCTTTGGTATAGGCCTTGCCGGTCAGCCGCCCGAAGTGCAGCTTGAACACGGTCAGGTCATACGTAGGTGTCTCGATCGCGGCTTCGATCGCCGAGGAACCCTTGCGGGTGCGGTACGGGCGCCGCGCGGCGCCGAAGATGGTGCGGATTTTGGGCGCATCCAGCCGAGAACGGGTGCGATCCACCACAGCATCGAACACCTGCTGCATCCTGGCGCCCTCGGAAAAGATCAGGTTGCGGCTGTACTCGAGCTGGTAGACGGCGAATCCGTAACCGAATCCACTGCGCTGTTGCTCGTCAAGATCGAGCCCAAAACACAAACACGCCGAATAGATCCATCGTTGGCAGACCTGGCCCAGCCGCCCTACAGTCGCATCCTGCGACAAGGCATCTGCGATCCGGGCCAGGCCTGCGGGGTCGGCGATTGCGGTAAAGCAGTTGCCGGCCTTGGTAAATGCTATCCCCGCCGCGGCAGCTTGCCGAGCCACGAACTCATGCCCGTTGAGGATGATCTGCGCGCCGAACGGCGGATGCCCGCTCATCTTGATCGTCACGTGACCCCACTCGGGGTCGATGATGTGAAACGAATAGTGGTTGACGTATTCGCGCCTCCTCTCGATGTTGACGATCGCACCGGTCCTCGCCGAGCGCACCACTTTCCACACCGGCGCCGGCGCCTTGGCCACCAGCACCAAAAACACCCCGGTGCCGACCTCATGGGTGGCCAGATACTCCTCGGCGATACGGTGCTTGCGCTGCCCGGACTTGCAGAAGATCACCGGTACCGCGTTGGCTGCGCCCCAGGCCTTGACCCGGCGCGCGAACCGCCCCGCCATCCGCATCAGATGCGTGTTGTCCAACTCGTCGTCACTGCCCTGGTGCAGCCGTCGCCACCAAGTACGCAACCCGCCCGGCTCATACCCGAGTGGGTAGAACGCGTTAAGCACGATCCGATCAACGCAGTCATAGGTCCCAATCACCAAATCCGAATACCGCAGACTGAATTCATCGCTGGACACCCACCCACGAAACCACCCACACCACGTCAGGTGAAACTGCCCGAAGGGCCACCGCCGCCGGGCGAAGTCCCGGCGGCGGCGTAGCGACCCTTGGTCGCTACCGACCCTTGGTCGCTAGGACTGTGAGACTTGTCTTGAGTTTTCAGGCTGCGTTCGGCAGGAGTCGTGCCTGGTCGATGGTTTCTGTGATGTGAATGTCGATGGTGCGCAATGCGTTTCGCAATTGGGGCGGGGCTGGTAGCTGGTCGGCGGCCAAAAGTGGACGTAGTAGCCGGTCGTGGACTTTGGTGTAGAAGATCGCAAACCGCAGCCCGTCGCTGGTCAGGTGGTAGCGGTTCTTGCCGGGGATGCGGGTAATGAGCCCGTTGAGGCGCAGCCGGGCAAGGTCGTAGCTGGCCTGGTTCATCGAGTAGTCGCTCCCGCCGAGCAGCCCGGTCATCAAGGCGCGCAGGCTCTTGTTGGTGATGCCGGTGACGGCGAGCACGCTGGTGCACAAGGCGCCGGCCAGGGCTTGGACCCGAGGGTCGCCGAACCGTAAGGCCGGGGCCCTCCTGCCATCCTCGGTGAGGCTGGGCTGTGCGATCCGCTCAAAGGCTGGACTCGCAAGGACGCAGCCCTGACCGACACGTTCAGTATCGAGCAGACGGCGGTTGACCGCACGCGCGCGGGCCTGCAGCTCGTCGAGATGGACCAGGCGGCGGTGGCAGCGCAGATCATCAGGCGAGTTGATCACGGTCTCGATGCGCAGCGCGCGTGCGTCTTTGAGATATTGCTTGATGCGGGAGTTCTTGTAGAAGGCATTAACGGTGACCTCGGTGCCACACGTGACGATCCTGGTCCTGGGCACACAACCGAGTTTGACGGGCTGGCCCAGCCCTCGGGGCCCGTGGAAGATCAGTTCCACATTGTCGGGGCGGCCGATATCGAGATTGTCAGCGACCAGCGCTTCGAAGAACCCGCGGGCCTGTCGCGGTGCATCGAAGACCAGGGTGCGCGAGACCTCGATCTGGCGCATGGACAGTTCCCACCAGTAGCCGCCGGCGCGGTCGTGTTCGGTCAGCGGCAGCGGCAGCCGACTCATCCAGCGTTCGAAGAACACCCCGATCGTGCCCGGGCCCAGCCGGTCACAGATGGCCTGCAGCGCGGCGGGATCCGCACAGCTGGCAAACCCGTTGGACAGTTCGGTGAACCCAATGCCGGCTTGAGTGGCCTGGCATTTGGCCCACTCGTGGCCGTTGATCCATACCTTGATCGGGTAGGGAAAGTAGGCGCAGATCTTGATGAACGCCGGCCCGAAATCAATGTCCCAGAGGTAGAAGTAAAAACACGTCACCCGCCGGTCGGCCTTGAAAAACGAAAACCACGGAACCGGGTCGCCCAGTCGCTGCGTCGAGGCGAACACGTTCTGAAACTCCTGGGCGATGCCGATCGCGGCCACTCCAGAGCGACCGGTGCGCGCCTGGCCAGCCAGATACGGGCGCATCACGTCGGCCTTGCGGTCGTCCTTACCGAACCGCACCAGAGGGATCTTGTTATCGGTAGCGAAGCGGTCCACGGCCTTGCGAAACGCGGTACCGATCTTCTCCAAGATCGCCGGCGAGGGGATCGGATTTCCCAGATGCGCGGTCATAAACGACACCACCTGCCCGGCCACCTGCAAATTGGGCACATAGCCGTTCAGATAGATCCGATCCAAACACTCCACATCCAAGCCCACATGCCCCTCAAGGACGTCGTTTACGGTGACTATTGCGGCCATCTGAATAGCCTGGCCCCGACATGACCACCTGACCAGCGACCAGGTTCACGGCGCGACGATCCTGGGAGGGCAGGCTCGGACCGCTGGTCAACCCGCAGCCAACCCCAACGATCCCACCCAACCTGGTACCCACCTCGGCGGTCCGAGGCTGGCCTCACTGGGACTAGGCCGAAGTTAAGCCCAATACCGTTCAGTTAAGACGGAGAGTCGTGACGTCTGGTGGGCGTTGGGGTTGGGGCCAGTGAGCGTGAGTTGCGCGTTTGACGTGCCATTTGGACATTTTGCGTTTGATCACCCGTGGTGCGGATCGTCGGCGCCTGGCGGGGTTGAGTCGGTCGAGCAGGCGGCGCAGGAAGGCCCACCAGTGCTGATCGGCGGCTTGGGGGTCCTCAGGGGGGAAATGCGCCCTGTTGGGCGACGGATTGGCGGGTGATGCGCAGCGCGGCGGTGAAACTGACCCGGTCGGGGTCCTCGCCGGCGTGTTCGGCGGCCTGGGCCATCAGGGTACGAATGGCGTAGTGACAGCACAGATGTCCCCAAATCTCTTGTAGGACAAGATCAGGGGACTTCGAGCGCAGTACCACCTGGGGTCCGCGTTGATGGGTTTTGAGTTCGTCGAAGGTGTTTTCGATTTCCCAGCGCTGGGCGTAGGCGGCGGCCAACTCGACGGCGGGGGCCTGTTCGGGATCGGTCAGCGTGGTGAATAGCCGGTAGCTGGTGGAGTTTTCGCGTCCGTCGTCGATGGTGTAGTCGATGACTCGTGCCAGCATCGGCTCGCTGCGACGGTCAGCGCTGGACTGCAGATGCGCTAGCCACGAGCCGTCAGCAAGATCCTGCACATGCACCGGTTGTGGCGCGTAGGCGTCGGTGCGTACTCGCCACAACAGGTCGGCTCCGGTCGCAAGGGCTTTGCGCCACAAGGCATACGAGAAGAACCCGCGATCAGCCAGCAGCAGCATGTCCGGCGTGAGAGCATCCAGCAGCTTTTCGGCGAGTTTGGCCTCCGAGTCACGGTAACCACCGATCGTTGCGGCGAAGACCGCATGCGTGGCACACTCGGCCAGCCCCAGGATCCGGGCCTGCGGAAATGCGGCCTTCTCACCCCTGCCGCCGGCCCCCGGACGACTGAAGTACTCGTCGTTGGCTGGGGTGTCGGCCACATCCAGACAGCTGCCGTCGATGGCCACCAGCCGCCGCTCGGCCAGCCAAGCCCCTGGGGTTTGCGGTCCGGCTAACGGGCGGGCTACCCGGGAAAACAAGCTGGCCAACAGGGCCGATCCCAGCCGCTCACGAGCCTGAAAGATCGCCGACTTACCCGGCAGTCGATACTCTTCACGCCACCCCGACGCCCACGCCAAACCATCAGTGAGCTGGGCCAACACATCCTCATACGAGCCCTCTGAATACAGGCCCATCGCGATCGCGAAATACGCCATCACCCGCGCAGGCAACGACCGATGCCGCTGCTGAGTGCGACCGGCCTGCTCGATCACCTCATCCACCACCGTTGCGGGAAACACCCGCGTCAGCACCCCCACCGACACCAAATCTGACAACCGGCGATCCGACTCAGGCTTCCGCCAACCCGCACGAGGCATAGGTCATAAACTACACCCATGTAACCTTAACTGAACGGTATTGAAGTTAAGCCGGGTTAAAACCAATACCGTTCAGTTAAGGCGGAGAGTCGTGACGTCTGGTGGGCGTTGGGGTTGGGGCCAGTGAGCGTGAGTTGCGCGTTTGACGTGCCATTTGGACATTTTGCGTTTGATCACCCGTGGTGCGGATCGTCGGCGCCTGGCGGGGTTGAGTCGGTCGAGCAGGCGGCGCAGGAAGGCCCACCAGTGCTGATCGGCGGCTTGGGGGTCCTCAGGGGGGAAATGCGCCCTGTTGGGCGACGGATTGGCGGGTGATGCGCAGCGCGGCGGTGAAACTGACCCGGTCGGGGTCCTCGCCGGCGTGTTCGGCGGCCTGGGCCATCAGGGTACGAATGGCGTAGTGACAGCACAGATGTCCCCAAATCTCTTGTAGGACAAGATCAGGGGACTTCGAGCGCAGTACCACCTGGGGTCCGCGTTGATGGGTTTTGAGTTCGTCGAAGGTGTTTTCGATTTCCCAGCGCTGGGCGTAGGCGGCGGCCAACTCGACGGCGGGGGCCTGTTCGGGATCGGTCAGCGTGGTGAATAGCCGGTAGCTGGTGGAGTTTTCGCGTCCGTCGTCGATGGTGTAGTCGATGACTCGTGCCAGCATCGGCTCGCTGCGACGGTCAGCGCTGGACTGCAGATGCGCTAGCCACGAGCCGTCAGCAAGATCCTGCACATGCACCGGTTGTGGCGCGTAGGCGTCGGTGCGTACTCGCCACAACAGGTCGGCTCCGGTCGCAAGGGCTTTGCGCCACAAGGCATACGAGAAGAACCCGCGATCAGCCAGCAGCAGCATGTCCGGCGTGAGAGCATCCAGCAGCTTTTCGGCGAGTTTGGCCTCCGAGTCACGGTAACCACCGATCGTTGCGGCGAAGACCGCATGCGTGGCACACTCGGCCAGCCCCAGGATCCGGGCCTGCGGAAATGCGGCCTTCTCACCCCTGCCGCCGGCCCCCGGACGACTGAAGTACTCGTCGTTGGCTGGGGTGTCGGCCACATCCAGACAGCTGCCGTCGATGGCCACCAGCCGCCGCTCGGCCAGCCAAGCCCCTGGGGTTTGCGGTCCGGCTAACGGGCGGGCTACCCGGGAAAACAAGCTGGCCAACGGGGCCGATCCCAGCCGCTCACGAGCCTGAAAGATCGCCGACTTACCCGGCAGTCGATACTCTTCACGCCACCCCGACGCCCACGCCAAACCATCAGTGAGCTGGGCCAACACATCCTCATACGAGCCCTCTGAATACAGGCCCATCGCGATCGCGAAATACGCCATCACCCGCGCCGGCAACGACCGATGCCGCTGCTGAGTGCGACCGGCCTGCTCGATCACCTCATCCACCACCGTTGCGGGAAACACCCGCGTCAGCACCCCCACCGACACCAAATCTGACAACCGGCGATCCGACTCAGGCTTCCGCCAACCCGCACGAGGCATAGGTCATAAACTACACCCATGTAACCTTAACTGAACGGTATTGGGGTTAAAACGCCTGCATCGCCGTGGAGATCGCATGGTGCGCGTGCCCGGGCGAGGTCTGTGCAACGGTGAACAGCACGCCGCCGACGGGTAAGCGATGTGATCGCGGGCAGGCCATGTCCGCCTGGCTCGCCGAGCGCGACAGTCACGCCGATCCCTTCGACGGCTTCGAGCACCCGGGCGCGCAACTCGTCGTGTTCATAAGCGCCGCTCCTCCTCCGCACACGGGAAGCATCTTCTACTGGATCGGGGCCAGCGTGTTGTCGCGGTCGGAGAACCAGGCGGCGGCCGCGCGGCTGGTCGCCATCGGGGCGCTGTTCCTTATCGGTTGTCACGTTCCTCGGACACCGAGGAGCGGACGGTCGACACCCCGAGGCAGCGGTAAGCACTGAGCTGGACGCGGCGTTGCGGATTCGTCAGGAGGCGATGGCCAGGCTGCGGTATGTACGGGACCTTCTTAAGACGGTGTCATCTCTGAGACCAGAAGTCGCAGGCCCACGTCGAGCACGGGACAGGTGCGCAGGTGGCCGTTCGCACGGTCCCAGATGCCTGCTTCAAAGTCCCTAGCGAGACGTTCGACTGCTTCGGTTTCAGCAGTTGGGTCCATTCGCGCGAATTCGCTGGTTGCGGCGCTTGCGGCCGGGTCAGGAACTGCTTCGGGCCGACTCCAAAACGATAGTGTAAATCCATCCGTACAGTCGGCGGCCACCAGAACCGTGACAACCCGTGTGGGCGCATTCAACATCGCTTCGATCCGCGCAATCGTTGGAAATTCTCGTCGGTTGCGCTCAACCACCCCGGGAAGGTAATCACGTAGCAGCCACATTTCGGCTTCCACATCCATATAAGTCGTCAGTGGTACGACGCGCCTGCTCGGCAACTCGGGTAAGTTCAGCGAGTCCACGCTCTACGTCAACGTCAGCCCAGTGATTGATTGTCATCACGGCCATGGCGGCATCGACTGCGCCGTCGGCCAGCGGTAGATTCTCTGCCACCCCCAATACGGCGGGGGGACGGGTTCGTGCGCGCTGCAATGGCCAGACCCTGGAGGGATCTACCGGGATCACTGGCCGGTCTACCGGCTCGTAGGAGCCAGCGCCGGCTCCCACATTCACGACAGTTTGGGCGTCTCCGAGCGCCGCCTGCACGGCAGCCGAGATGCGTGGGTCAGGCCGTCGATAAGCCGCGTAATCGTGGCCAATCGCGTCGTAGCGCACACCGCTACCCTGGGACATTGTCATGTGATCCATAGGTGCACGTGGAAACTCCAATCCTGTTGGCCCGCATATGCGAGGCTCTGCCGCGAGGCGTTACGCATTGTCGAAGGCGTCGTACAGCGCTGGCAGGAAGCCGGCGAGGTGGTTCATCTCTTGCGCGCAATGCGCCAGCAGATTGCGACCGCTGGCCACCGGGTCGCCAAGCATCCGCGACGCGATGGGGCGCATCGCTTCTAAAGCCACGCCAGGGGCCTTGCGCACCGCGATGTGCGATCCGCCCGCCCAGAACCGGGAACGCATCTCGGACCCGCCTTGCGTCGACCGGATGTGGTGGATGAACCATCCAACATCCACCGGGGCGTAACCGGAGCCCAGCCGAGCACACACCGCCACCGCATCGTCGCTGTCGGGGGGACAGCCCATCTCCTGGGGCGCCACGAATTGGATCGCACCGTTCAGCAGCGATGAGCCGATGTACTCGCTGATCAACGAGCAGCGACCGATATAACGCTGGGCACCCTGACGGCCGGCGTCGTCCCCGTCTTTCCACGCTGCGGACAGGTGCGCACGCGGATGCCACAACTTGTAGCGGCGGGTGTCGCAACCATGCCAGCCGAACCACCATGACCACATCGCCGGGGTAACACCGGGCATGTCGGTGCGTACCGACACGTGGTAGCTGCCGTCCTCGAAGACCCCGTAGCCATTCTCGGTCTGCTGGTACCCCTCGTCGGCAACGCTCGCGGCGTCGTCGAAGGCCAACAACGCCATCCCGCCTTGCGGGCCGTGCTGCAGCGCCTCGACGACATGCTGTGGCAGCGGCGCCATTTCAGGCTTGAAGAACTTGCCCCATGGCGTGTCCGCGTCGTCGCCGCGGTAGCCCAGATACAGTTCCCCGGCCATCAGATTCGCCCCATCCAACTGTTGAACAAGCCATCGGGGTCGTATTCGGAGCGCACCCGGTCTAGCTTGGCCATAGCTGCGTCGCTGGCGAACCGCGCCGGACGCTGGCCTAGGTTCTCGTCGGCAAGCTGAATCCCGACGGCCAGATCCGACATGGCGACCATGTTGGACCGCGCCCAGTCCGCGTACTTCACCTCGTCGGCGGGGTCCTTCCAGGAGCCGTAAAGCGCTAGATAGATGTCGGCTTCGACGCTGTAGGCCATGTCTTGGCGGGGAGGGCACGGGCCCCAGTTCAGCCAGAGGAAGTGCGCCGGATGCGGGGGCATCGTGTCCAGGATCGTCCGGATACCCGGCAGCAGGTCCTCGGCCGACGCCGACGTCCACATGTTGTCCACCGCGTAGTGATGGTCGGACAGATAGTGGCTCATCGCGAAGCCATACCCCCAGGTAGGCAAATCTGTTGGCCTATAAGGGACTTTCACGAGCGCCTGCTCGGCGACGCGGCAGCTGTCCATCAACGCGACAGCCTTTTCGGCCTCCTCATCGGAGTCGGCAAACACCGGCGCCAGAAACGAGATGACGGGGATGTCGATGCCCACATTCGGTTCCCCGCGAGAGGCGAGCGCCTGCAACTCGACTCGAGGGTCCACCTCGGCGCTGACCGCACGAGCCCAGGTAAAGACTTCGTCGGCAAGCTCGAACGGGTAGACATAGACGCTGCTGCCACACGCGCCAGGCCGCGGGTACAGCTTGAGGTAGAACGACGTGACGACACCGAAAAAGCCCGGACCCGCGCCGCGGGCAGCCCAGTACAGATCGGCGTGATTGTCTGCGTCGCAATGAATCTGCTCGCCGTCGGCGGTGATGACATCCACGCCTACGACACTCTCGCACGCCGGCCCGTACATCCGGCTGTTCCAGCCATATCCACCTTGGAGCAGATAACCTCCGAGACACACACCCGTGCAGTGGCCGCCCGGGAAGAACAGGTTCTGCTCCTGCAGGTCGGCCATGAGCAGGCTGCCGCCCTTACCCGGACCGACAACGGCCAGGCCCTTCTCGGCGTCGATATGGGCGTGATCGAGGCAGCTGACGTCGAGCAGCACGGAGCCGTCGCGCAGGTGGCTCGCCGCGAAGCTGCGCCCTCCCGATACGACACTGACCTTGAGACTGTGGGCGCTCGCATACCTGACACCCGCGATGATGTCGTCGGAATCAACGGCCTGGACAATCACCTCGGGATAGCGTTTCGGCACGCGCTGGTGCCATACCGTGCCGCGGCGGGCTTCCTCGTACCCGTCAGCATCGCGGAAGTAGTGACGCCCGGCCGGTAGCGCGCTCATAAGATCTCCTTTGATCCGAATTTCGGGTCTTGGTAGTCCGTGCTGCGGCCCACTATAGTGGAGTGGTGTCCCGAACGGAACGAAGTCCGGCAACGTATCGCGACGAGGGAATCCAGGTGCTGCGTCGCGCCGCGGCCGCCTTGGACGAAATCGCCGCCGAACCGGGAACGTTGCGCTTGGTCGATCTCGGTGAGCGCTTGGGGTTGGCCAAGTCGACCACGCGGCGGCTGCTGGTCGGGCTGTCCGAGGTCGGGTTGGTCAGCGTCGATTCGCACGGTCGGTTCTCGCTCGGTGAGCGATTGCTGGGATTCGGTAACGCCACCGGCGCCCGCATCTCGGCGATATTCCGGCCAACCATCGAACGCATAGCCCGCGCAACCGATGGCGAGACCGTCGACCTGTCGATACTGCGCGGCCAACGCATGCTGTTCATTGACCAGATCGAATCGTCACACCGACTGCGCGCGGTTTCGGCCGTCGGGGTCCGGTTTCCGTTGGACCGGACGGCCAACGGAAAAGCCGCACTGGCGGTACTCGACGACGACGACGCCGAGGCGGCGTTATCTCGATTCGACTCCGAGATTGCCGACGGGTTGCGTCGCGAGATCACCGAAATCCGGCGCACCGGAATCGCTTTCGATCGCGACGAACACACTCCAGGGATCTCCGCGGCTGCAATTGCGGGACGATCCGTGGGCGACAACGTGATCGCGATTTCGGTGCCTGCCCCCACCGAGCGATTTCTGGAGAAAGAGCAGCAGATCATCGCTGTCTTGCGGATGGCCGCCGAGTCGCCGGCCATGCGACATCGAGACGGCGACCAGAATTCGGGCCGCACGAGATCTGGGTAGAAACCCAGTTCGCCGTCACGCCTTGGTACCTCCTGTCCCGGCCCCGACGTCCTGTAATTGTGTTGGTACAAGTGGAACTCGGCCAGACACGGTCGTAATCGCATGTGGCAGCTGGTCTTAGGCTTAGGCGTAGGTGGCCGGCGAATCACTTGCCCAGCACACGTCTGGTGTAGTCGTTGAGAAAGACCCGGTTGGGATCGAGGCGGTCGCGGACCGCGGCGAAGCGGTCCCAGTTCGGATAGCGCTCGCGAAGCGTGGCCGCGGTCTGGTAATGCCGCTTGCCCCAATGCGGTCGTCCCGCATACTCGTCCATGATCTCCTCGACGGCACGGAAATAGGTCTCGAACTCCATGCCGGTGTATTGATGGACGGCGATATAGCAGGTATCGCGCCCCTGCGCGGTCGACAGGAAGGCGTCGTCGGGAGCCGAGAATCGCACCTCGAGCGGCAACAAAATCGGTAGCTGGCGACGGCGCACCACATCGATGACACGCTCGGTCGCGGAACGTGCATGTTCGCGCGGGATCGCGTATTCCATCTCGGTGAACCTGACCTGGCGCATCGACGCATACACCTTGTAAGCGTGATCGCGGACCGTCGACGGCGGCATCAAGCTCGTCATCAGGCGGTTAACTTCCGGCGCGGCACGCGGGCAACGCCGTCCTGCTCGGCAGATCAGACTCACCACGCCGTTCTCCAGGCCATCGTTAAGGCGACGTCTCCACCGCGGCGTCGGGGTCGGATTGTCGCCGCTGCGGCGAGTCGAGCGCGTCCACGCTGTTTCCCCGTACGGGAACACATAGAACTCGAAATGGTCGTTGCCATCGACGTATTCGTCGAGCCGCTCTAGTGTCTCGGTTAATGGACGCCGTTCATCACGGCGATGCAACGTGTACAGCGGCACCGTCTGCACGGTGACCTGTGAGATCACTCCCAGTGCACCGAGCGAAACCCGCGCCGCCAGATAGTCATCACCTTGCGACAGGCTCAAGACATCGCCATTGGCGGTGACGAGCCGCAGCGCCACAATCTGCGCCGACAGATTCGTAAAGCGCGCGCCCGTCCCGTGGGTGGCTGTTGCGGTGGCCCCGGTGATCGACTGCGCATCAATATCGCCCTGGTTCTCCAGCCCCAGCCCGTGCGCGGCCAACTGCGGACCTAGCGAATGTAGCTTCGCGCCGCCCTCGATCGTCACCAACCCGCTCGACCGATCCACCTCAATGACCCGCTGCAGGCCCGACATGTCGATCATCACCCCGTCTGTGCATGCACAGTCGGTAAACGAATGGCCCGTGCCGACCGCGCGCACCCGTTCACCGCGTTGTGCCGCACGCGCAACCACATCGACCAGCTCGGCCTCCGACGCCGGCCGCGCGATCGCCAACGGCGCACAGAACTGCTCGCGCGCCCAGTTGCCCCACCGCAGGCTCACCGCGCCAGCTCCCGCACCACCGACTCGGCGACAGTGACCGCGTGCATCACCGTCTCGTAGACGAGGTTCTCGGGCGTGTCCGACATGAGGTGATAGTTCGACAGCTCCTTGTGGCGGTCGATCGAAGAGAAGCAGGCGGTCGGGTAGCCCGCGCGGCTCATGAGCACCGCGTCGGTGCTGTTGCGCGACCGCATGCCGCGGCGCAGGGGTGCGTCGGCGCGCTCGGCGGCGCGCATTACCAAATCGCGGAATGGCCGATGATGGTAATCCTCCATGACTGTGGTGCCCTCGCCCTCGAGCATGACAAGCTCCGGCGAGCCGACCGTATCGAAATTCAGGAAGTAAGTCCGATCACGGTTCAGCTCGGATTTGTGCCGCGCCAGGAAGCCATAGATGCCGCCCTGCAGTACTTCCTCGGCCCCAAGCGACACCAACACCACCCGCACCCCGACTACCGGCCGCTCCAGCAGCCGCTCGGCCAACGCGACGAGCAATGCCACGGCCGACAGATTGTCGTTGGCCCCAGGAACGACCGGACTGCGGGCGATATCGGCGAAAACGGCGGCCGCGACCGCGCTCATCGCGGCTCCAGCGATCATCATCTTGCGGCTGCCGCGCAGCGCGCCTACACCGGCGAGGGCGGGAGCCAGGATCGGTGGCCACCAGAGCGGCGGCGAGGTGTCCACTCGCTCAGCGATCCCGGGAAATCGCTCGACGAGGTATTGCTGGACACCCTGATCGAAGAACAAGCCAGTGCGCGCAGCATCGTGGTGAGCACACACCACAACCGTGTGCTCGCCGGCCGGATCGCCGGCTTCGGCCACGACGTTCCATGTCGTTCGCGGCTTCTGTAGCGTCCTGCGCGCCAACCGCACCCCGTTGGAACAGTCGTCGGCGATCGCCAGTGCCGCGCCCAGGCCCGCCAGCGCAGCAGGTACACGCAGGCGCCGGCTACGCAAGCCCGCGATGGCAGCCCCTACCCCGACCGCCGCCAGCTTGGCGTGCAGCCGTGGATAGCCGTCGTAGAACTGCTCCTCTTCGATATGCGGATCGCGTGCACCCGCCGTGAACAAACGCTCGACGATCCACTGGGCCGCCTGGTGCTCGCCCGGCTCGCCGGCCGCCCGTTCGATCGGTGCGAGAGTCTCCACGACCTCACGCATCGTGGCCAGCTCGGTCGGCACTGCGGTGATCGCTGTCATTACCTCTCCTTCGGCTTCACAGGAATGTGCGCCCCTCACCGCGGTAGGTGGGGACAGTGTCGACGATCTGCGCGCCACGCACCAAGTGCAGGCGGTCGAACCGCTCACACAGTTCGCCGGCTTTCGTGTGGCGGAAGTAGACCTTATCGCCCACCTTCAACCGCCGAGCAGCATCACCGTGCAACGGCGTCTGCACCTCGCCCGTGCCCTCCATCGGGTCGAGCTTCAGTCCCGTCGGCAGGTAGGGCGTGGGCATGCGATCCTTAGCGCCAACTCCGCTAGCCAGATAGCCACCGCCGAGCGCGGTCACCGTCTTCGCGTCGGGCCGGCGACATACCGGAAGCGCGAACATCGCCGCGGGCTGCAACGTGAACGTCGAGTACGAATCGAAAAGCGTCGGCGCATAAAACCCCGAGCCGGCCGTTGCCTCGGTGATCGCCGGCTCTTGTGCCACCAGTTGCAAGTCGCCGGTGCCGCCGGCGTTGACGATCTTGAGGTCCGCGACATCGCGGACCAGCTCAACCGCGCGGGCGCGGCGCTCGCGCAACTCCGCGATCGACTGGCGCTGCATCCACCCCACAATGGCGTTTTGCGCGCGTTTGCCGGCGACCTTGTCACCGAACCCCGCAATGTGACCCTCGTAAGACATCAGCGCGACCAGTTGCAGCGCCGGTCGCCTCGCGATCTCCACAGCCAGCGCGCGGGCTTGTTCGGGTGTGTGCAGGGGTGAGCGCTTGGGGCCGATTTTCACGCGCCCCCAGGCACGCCAATAGCCCGCGTCGAGGTCAATACACAGCCGGATGGGCCTGGCGGTGGCGCTTTCGATCACGTCCAGGTGCTCGATGCTGTCGACCATCACGACCGGCGCGCCACCGGGATCCTTGGCTGTTAGCTCGCCAAGTTCGCGCAGTGCCGCGCGGTCGCTGGTCGGATAGCCAAGCAACAGGTTGTCGAAGCCGTGGCCCGCCAGCCACAAGGTCTCCGGCAGGGTGAATGTCATCAAGCCGTCGAATCTTGCATTGGCATCGAGGATTTCGCGTTGTATCGGCCTGCAGCGCAAGGATTTCGACGCCACCCGGATCGGCTTGTCACCGGCGCGCGCGAGCATCTGCTCGGCATTTCCCCACATTGCGTCAAGGTCTACGAACGCAAAGGGCGCATCGTGGTCGGCGAACGCTTCTTCGTAGCGCTGCAACCGGCCCGCCGCGTCCAGCCTGACCGGCCCGTTCGAACATTGTTCACGACAGCCTACTGAATATGGGTCGCCTCTCATAGGCGCTTTCACGTGCTGGCGCCAGCCACAAACATCCTCGAAGCCCGCTCCGGTGAGTTAACCGTCAGTGCCCTGCGCTCCATCCGTGCCGTTGACGCCGCCGGGTGGGGTGCCAACACCGCCGAGGCCCCCGGCGCCGCCGAAGCCGCCATCGCCAGCGCCTTCGCCGCTGCCGCCGTCGCCGCCGTCGCCGCCGTCGCCGCCATTGGCGCCGTTACCGCCGGCCCCTGCAGCGCCGGCGTTCCCGCCGTTGCCGCCATTGCCGCCGTTGCCGCCGAATTGCACACCGGCCAGGCCGTTGCCGCCGACGCCCCCGCTACCGCCGGTGCCGCCATCGCCACCGGTCGCGCCGTTGCCGCCGGTACCGCCGACGCCGCCGTCGCCGCCATTGCCGCCGGCCCCGGAGTTCCCGGAGCCGGAGGGGTCACCACCGACACCGCCTTCACCGCCAGCACCGCCGGAGCCGCCCGCGCCGCCGCTGCCGCCAGGTGTGATGCCGTCGGCGCCGTTGCCGGCGGCACCTCCGGCGCCGCCGGTGCCGCCTTGGCCACCGTCGAAGTTCCCCGCGCCGCCGTCGCCGCCCGTACCACCTTGGCCACCGATGCCACCGGCACCGCCGTTACCCGCGGCACCGGCGGTGCCTGCACCGCCGCCTGCCTGGCCGCCGTCGCCGCCGGTGCCGCCTTTGCCGCCCGTGCCGCCTTGGAAGCCCGGGCTGCTGCTGCCCGTGCCGCTGGCGCCGCCGTCACCACCCGTGCCGCCGACACCTCCATCGCCGCCGTCGCCGTTGGTGCCGCTGCCGGCAGCCGCACCGCCTTGGCCACCGGTGCCGGCCGCGCCGCCGTCACCACCGGTGCCGCCAACCCCGCCGCTGTTGGTAGCACCGTCGCCGCCGTCGCCGCCGTTTCCGCCCAGGCCGCCGCCGCCGCCGCTGCCTGCGGTTCCTGCGCCGGAGCCGGGGCTCCCACCGGTGCCGCCGTCGCCGCCGGCCCCTCCTGCCCCACCGGCGGTACCGGAGCTACTGGTGAAGGCAAAGCTGCCGGAGCCGCCGGAGCCGCCGGCACCGCCTTTGCCCCCGCTCCCGTTGAGGCCGCCGACGGGGGCGTTCCCACCGGTGCCGCCAGCACCGCCGTTGCCGCCATCCCCACCCTGCTCGACAGTGACTCCAAATTCGCTCGCAGCGGCACCCCCGTTAGCCCCGGCGCCGCCGTCGCCGCCGTCGCCGCCGTTGCCGGCGGTGCCGGTGCCGGCGCCAGCGTCGCCGCCGTTGCCCCCAATGCCGCCGTCGCCCCCGTTGCTGCCAGCGGTGTTGGTGGCGCCGGCCGCACCGCCCATGCCGCCGGTACCGCCGGCGCCACCGGAGCCGTTGGCGCCGCCGACGGTGGCGTTCCCGCCGGTCCCGCCGTTGCCGCCGCCACCGCCGACGCCACCGTTGCCGGAGGGGTTCGTTGCGAACCCGAGACCGCCCTTGCCGCCGGTACCGCCGGTGCCACCTTGCCCGCCATCGCCCGCGTTGCCGGCCGCACCAGCACCGCCGCCGGCGGAGCCGCCGATGCCGCCTTGCCCGCCGCCACCGCCGAGGCCGCCATCGCCGCCCACGGTGTCTCCGTCAGAATCGGAACCGGCACCTCCGGTGCCGCCTTGCCCACCGGCGCCACCGAGACCACCATCGCCGTTGACCCCGCCGACAGCGGCGCTTCCGCCCGCGCCGCCGGCCCCTCCGGTACCACCGGCAAACCCTTCTCCGCCGGTTGCGCCCGTACCGCTGGCCCCGGCGGTGCCGCTGCCGCCGGTCCCACCGGTGCCGCCGTCACCGCCCTGGCCGCCGGTACCTACGCCGCCCGCCGTGCCGCCGGTGCCGCCGGTCCCGGCAGCCCCGCCCGTGCCAGCGGTGCCGCCATCGCCACCGTTACCGCCGGCGCCGCCCGCACTGCCGCTGCCCGCGGCACCGGTCGCGCCGTCGCCGCCGGCACCGCCATTGCCGCCTTGGCCCCCAGCACCATTGGTGCCGCCGACGCCACTGTTGCCGCCAGCGCCGCCGTTGCCGGCGGCCCCGCCATCGCCACCTGCACCCAGGCCGATACCGGTGGCGCCAGCACCACCTTCCCCGCCGTTACCGCCTTGACCGCCGTTCCCGCCGTTACCCGCGTTCCCGGCGGTGCCGGCACTACCTGCACCAGTGCCCGCGGCTCCTCCCAGGCCGGCGTTCCCACCTGCCCCACCGTCCCCGCCGGCGCCGCCATCGGGGCCGACCGAGCCGCCGGTGCTAGAGCCGCCGGCCCCACCGTTCCCAGCAGTACCGCCGTCACCGCCTTGACCTCCGTCGCCGTTGAGACCGCCAGCGGCAGCCGCGCCGCCTTGACCACCAGCGCCACCGACACCTCCATTGCCGCCTTGGCCCCCGGGACCGGCGGGGCCGTTGCTTCCGTAGCCGGTGCCGCCTACCCCGCCATTGCCCCCGGCCCCGCCATTGGCGCCGGCACCTGCGACCCCGCCTGCGCCACCGGTGCCCGCGTCGCCGCCAGTGCCACCAACGCCGCCTGCACCCCCTTGGCCGCCATCACCGGGGCCCAAGAGCGGGCTCCCACTGGTGCCGTGGCCGGCTTGGCCGCCCTGGCCGCCGGTTCCGCCTGCGCCACCATCACCGTTTGTCCCGCCAGCGGCGCTGTCACCGCCTTTGCCGCCGGCCCCGCCCGCGCCCCCGTCGCCGCCCGCGTAGCCGGCGGGATGGGAGGATATGTCGCCGTTGCTCCCGCTGCCGCCCGTACCACCAACACCACCGGCGCCGCCGTCTCCTCCGTCACCGATGCCGCCCGCCGTGCCGCCGGTGCCGCCGGTACCGGCCACGCCGCCAGCGCCAGCCGCTCCGCCGGCCCCACCGTCGCCACCGTCGCCGCCTTGGCCGCCGGCGGCGCCGGTGGTAGCGGTGCCTGACCCGCCGGTGCCGCCTTGACCGCCAGTCCCGCCGGTGCCGCCTTGACCACCGGTGCCGTTTACACCACCGGCGCCGCTATTGCCGCCGGCGCCGCCCTGCCCACCGGCCCCGCCAGCAAACCCGACACCACCGGTCGCACCCGAACCAATGGCCCCATCCACACCATTGTCCCCGGCTCCACCGGCACCGCCCTTGCCGCCGGTACCGCCGTCACCGAAGCCGCCCGCGGCCCCACCAGTCCCACCGCTACCCGCCGAACCGCCCGAACCGGCCGCCCCGCCCTGGCCGCCAACACCACCGTCACCGCCGGCGGCATCGGTGCCCGATCCACCAGCACCACCTTGGCCGCCGGTACCGCCGGTACCGCCCTGACCACCGGTGCCGTTTACACCACCAGCGCCGCTACTGCCGCCGGCGCCGCCCTGCCCACCGGCCCCGCCAGCAAACCCTTCACCACCGGTCGCACCCGAACCACTGGCCCCATCCACACCATTGTCCCCGGCTCCACCGGCACCGCCCTTGCCGCCAGCGCCGCCGTCACCGAAGCCGCCCGCGGCCCCACCAGTCCCACCGCTACCCGCCGAACCGCCCGAACCGGCCGCCCCGCCCTGGCCGCCAACACCACCGTCACCACCAGCGGCATCGGTGCCCGATCCGCCAGCACCACCTTGACCGCCGGCGCCGCCGGTGCCGCCTTGACCACCGGTGCCATTAGCACCACCGGCACCGCTGCTGCCGCCCTGGCCACCGGCCCCACCGGCGCCGCCGGCGAACCCGGCCCCACCGGCCGCGCCCGAACCCACCAACGCATCCACACCACTGTCACCGGCCCCACCGACACCGCCCTTGCCGCCGGTGCCGCCGTCACCGAAACCGCCCGCGGCCCCACCAGTCCCGCCTATACCCGCCGCACCACCGAGGCCGGCCGCCCCGCCTTGACCACCAACACCACCGTCACCCCCGTCGGCGTTGGTGCCCGATCCGCCAGCCCCACCTTGGCCGCCGGTACCGCCGATACCGCCAGTACCGCCGGTGCCATTGACACCGCCAGCGCCGCTATTGCCACCCGCACCACCCTGACCACCGGCACCGCCAGCAAACCCAACACCACCAGCCGCGCCCGAACCGACCAACGCATCAACACCACTTCCACCGGCCCCACCAGTCCCGCCGACACCGCCGGTACCGCCGGTACCGAAGCCGCCCGCGGCCCCACCAGTCCCGCCGATACCCGCCGCACCACCGAGGCCGGCCGCCCCACCTTGGCCGCCGATACCGCCGTCACCGCCGGCGGCATCGGTGCCCGATCCGCCAGCACCACCTTGACCGCCGGTACCGCCGGTACCGCCCTGACCACCGGTGCCATTGACACCACCAACACCGCTATTGCCGCCCTGGCCGCCGGCCCCACCGGCCCCGCCAGCAAACCCAACCCCGCCGACCGCACCCGAACCCACCAACGCATCCACACCGCTGTCACCGGCCCCACCGACACCGCCTTGTCCACCGGTGCCGCCGTCACCGAAGCCGCCCGCGGCCCCACCAGTCCCGCCGATACCCGCCGCACCACCGAGGCCGGCCGCCCCGCCTTTGCCACCGACACCACCGTCACCACCAGCGGCATCGATACCGGATCCACCGGCCCCGCCTTGGCCGCCGGTGCCGCCGGTGCCGCCCTGACCACCGGTGCCGTTGACACCACCAACACCGCTGGCGCCACCGGCGCCGCCCTGGCCGCCGGCCCCACCAGCAAACCCGGCCCCGCCGATCGCGCCCGAACCCACGGCCGCATCCGCACCACTGTCACCGGCCCCACCGTTACCCCCAGCGCCGCCCTGGCCGCCGGTACCCGCCTTACCCGCGGCCCCACCGGTCCCGCCGCTGCCCACAGCACCGCCGAGGCCGGCCGCCCCACCGGCCCCACCAACACCGCCGTCACCGCCGGCCGCGTCGATACCGGATCCACCGGCCCCGCCTTGGCCGCCGGTGCCGCCGCTACCGCCCTGACCACCGGTGCCATTGACACCACCAGCACCACTGCTGCCGCCCTGGCCGCCGGCCCCGCCAGCCCCGCCCGCAAACCCGACCCCGCCGACCGCACCCGAACCCACGGCCGCGTCCGCACCACTGTCACCGGCACCACCGTTACCCCCAGCGCCACCCTGGCCGCCGGTACCCGCCTTACCCGCGGCCCCACCGGTCCCGCCGCTGCCCACAGCACCGCCGAGGCCGGCCGCCCCACCGGCCCCACCAACACCGCCGTCACCGCCGGCCGCGTCGATACCGGATCCACCGGCCCCGCCTTGGCCGCCGGTGCCGCCGCTACCGCCCTGACCACCGGTGCCATTGACACCACCAGCACCACTGCTGCCGCCCTGGCCGCCGGCCCCACCAGCACCGCCCGCAAACCCGACCCCGCCGACCGCACCCGAACCCACGGCCGCATCCGCACCACTGTCACCGGCACCACCAGCACCGCCGGCGCCACCCTGGCCGCCGGTACCCGCCTTACCCGCGGCCCCACCGGTCCCGCCGCTGCCCACAGCACCACCGAGGCCGGCCGCCCCACCGGCCCCACCAACACCACCGTCACCACCGGCGGCATCGACACCCGATCCACCAGCACCGCCTTGGCCGCCGGTGCCGCCGGTGCCGCCTTGGCCGCCGCTGCCGTTAGTGCCACCAGCACCACTGCTGCCGCCCTGGCCACCGGCCCCGCCGGCGCCGCCGGCGAACCCGGCCCCGCCGGCCGCACCCGAACCCACGGCCGCATCCGTGCCGCTGTCCCCGGCCCCACCAGCACCGCCCTTGCCGCCGGTACCGCCGTCACCGAAGCCGCCCGCGGCCCCACCAGTCCCGCCGCTACCCGCGGCACCGCCGGCGCCGGCCGCACCACCTTGACCGCCGGCCCCACCGTCACCACCGGCGGCGTCGACACCCGATCCACCAGCGCCGCCTTGGCCACCGACACCGCCATCACCGCCCTGACCACCGGCGCCGTTGACACCACCAACACCGCTGCTGCCGCCCTGGCCGCCGACACCACCAGCACCCCCAGCAAACCCGACACCACCATCGGCGCCCGAACCCCCGGCGGCGTCGACACCGGCCGCACCGGCACCACCATCACCACCATCACCGCCCTTGCCGCCAGCACCCGCGTTGCCCGCGGCCCCACCGCCACCACCGCCAGCAGCCCCACCCACCCCGGCCGCTCCACCATCACCACCGGCACCGCCGCCAGCACCCGCAGCGCTGGTACCCGCCCCACCGGCCCCACCGGCACCGCCGGCCCCACCACCACCACCGCTGCCCCCATCACCAGCAACACCGAACACCAGCGGACGCTGACCCCCAGCCCCACCGACCCCACCAGCCCCACCGGCCCCGCCATCGCCGCCGACCTCATCGGCCAACCCATCCACCCCGGCCCCACCAGCACCACCGACCCCGCCGGTGCCGCCATCACCGGCCCACCCGAACCACCCACCGGCCCCACCGCGACCACCATCACCGCCGTCACCGCCATCTTGACCCGCCCCACCAGCATGCCCGGCCCCGCCCACCCCACCACTACCCCCGGCCCCCAGCAGCCACCCACTGCGCCCACCATCACCACCATCACCACCACCGGTCCCACCGGCCCCACCGCGCCCACCATGACCCACCACCAACGCCTCGCCGCCATCACCACCATGACCACCACTAATGCCACCATCACCACCAGTCCCGCCACGCCCACCATGACCCCACACCACCGAATCCCCACCGGCCCCGCCATGACCACCGGTGTCGCCGCCATCACCACCGGCCCCACCAACACCCCCGGAGCCCACCAGCCACCCACCACGACCCCCAGCCCCACCATGACCACCGGCACTGCTACCCGCCCCACCGGCACCGCCATCACCACCTAGACCAAACACCACAGAATTACCGCCGACAGCGCCGTTCCCGGCGCTCACACCACCGTTGCCGCCGACCCCACCAGCCCCGCCGTTACCGACAAGCCACCCACCGCGGCCCCCGGCCCCACCATCACCACCATCACCGCTGGGGCTGCTCCCACCGGCCCCACCGACCCCGCCGGACCCCAGCAACCCGGCCCTGCCCGCGGCCCCGCCGGCCCCGCCCTGACCGCCGCCACCGCTAGCGGCCCCACCAGCCCCGCCGACCCCGCCCCGACCCACCAGCGCAGAGTCGCCGCCGGCCCCGCCAGCCCCACCGCTCGTGCTACCAGACCCGCCGGCCCCGCCGGCCCCGCCACTGCCGACCAGCCAGCCGCCGCGCCCCGCAGCCCCACCAGCACCACCATCACCGTCAGGGCTGCTGCCGCCGGCCCCACCCGCACCACCGGAACCCACCACGGTGGCATGACCACCGGCCCCACCCGCCCCGCCAGCACCATCACCCGCACTGGCCGCCCCACCAGCCCCACCCTGAGCGCCCTGACCCCACAGCGCGGAGCTACCACCGGCCCCGCCGGTACCACCCGAGATGCTGCCAGCCCCACCAACCCCACCCGCACCACCGTTACCCACAAGCCAGCCGCCGCGCCCCCCGGCAGCACCGTCACCACCATGACCAACGGTGTCGGCCCCACCGGCCCCACCCGCCCCGCCATGGCCAAACAACCCCGTCGCACCACCAACACCACCCATCCCACCGGTGGCCCCCACCGCGGTCGAACTCCCACCGGCCCCACCAGCCCCACCATTGCCCAACACCAACCCGCCACGGCCCCCGGCACCACCAGTCCCCCCGGCCCCACCCGTTCCGCCGGCCCCACCATTGCCGATCAACCCCGCCGAACCCCCCGCACCCCCGGCCGCCCCCGGATCACTGCTACTACCCCCACTACCCCCACTACCGAACAACAACCCACCATCACCACCACGCTGACCCACCGCACCACTAGCCCCATCAGCACCATCACCAATCAACGCCCGCCCCACCAACACCTCAGTCGGCGCGTTGACCGCATCAAGCACCAACTGACCGACATTGACCGCCTCGGCCCCCGCATACACCCGCCCACCCACAGCCAACGCCCGAGTGAACTCGTCATGAAACCCCGCCACCCGCCCCGCCAACACCTGATAATCGCGCCCATGCTGAGAAAACAACCCCGCGATCGCCGCCGACACCTCATCCTGCGCAGCACTAGCCAACCCCGTCGTAGCCCCCGCCGCCGCCGCACTGGCCGCACCAATCGTCGACCCCAACGCCGACAAATCCGCCGCCGCCGCAGCCAACACCTCCGAAGACACGAACACAAACGCCATGGCCATCCTCCTGTCGACACAGCACGACCCGGCCCTTGCCGGCCCGACCCGTGCAGCCCAAACCCACGACAACGACGACGCAAACTTTACGACCCGCGCTGACCCAACCCAGCGCATTGCGCACACCTTGGTCTTAAACACTTCCACCACGCGACCCCGGCCCAGCAAATGTTAAACACGACAACGACGACTGCTTTTCACCGTGAACCACCACAACGGAACACCCCCGGGAAAGGCGCACACAGCACCCCACCAATCCCACACGAAAGTTGCCTGCAGTTATTTGATCTTGATTGCGTCGCAATGTCCGCAGAATGAATTCCTTCAGGAAATATCCGCGGCGAAGTCCACCCAAGCCCGCTGTGGGCGATCCATCGGGTTGTGCCAACCGCCGCTCATCGTTTCCGGCGAGAAGCCTTGCGGGCGACCAGCGCCCGAGCGCGTATCCTTTGGGGGGCCTGAGCGAAATGGTGACATCGGGTATTAATACTGTCCGAATTCCTCGAGCTGTCGCTGTTGTTATGGGGCGTTGAGTGACCGAGCTCGGATGCCATGCGTGTTCGGCTACACGATAGAAAATTGCCGCCAAGGACGAGCGTAGATGTCGGCGCTGCTCCGCCTGCGCCGACTGGGGTACTGGTCAAGCGCCAACAATGTTTCTGGCGGCATCCACCGCGTGGGCCCGACCCGGGTGCAACTGTCGTCGAGTAATTGACCCGACTTAGGACAATTTAGTGTGCAAGGCCCGCGTTGATCTTGGCGATGGCGTCGCGGAGGTCGTCGGGTAGAGGGTCGACGGCGGTCAGGAGTTGTCGGCCGGCTTTGATTTGGACCCTGCGGCAGCGGCGTGCGGTTCGCACGAATTTCTTGATGCTCCAGCCGGTTTGGGTCTCGATGTAGTGGCTTACGGCCAGTGCGGCGAACACGATGGTCAGGTGTGCGTCGATCGATTCGCGCTTGTGGTGGTAGACCGGGCGGGCCTGCAGGTCGTGCTTGGACATCCGGAAACTCTTCTCGATGCGCCACAGCTGGTGATAGGCGCCGATGATGAACTCCGGGGTCTGCTCGACCAGGTTGGTGGTGTAGCCCTTCAATCCGGCCAGGCCCCGGGCCTTGGCTTCCAGCTCGCGGTTGACGGTCTTGGTAGCGCCGGTGAGCTTGATGAACCGGTTGCGTTTCAACGGAGCCCGTCCGTCGACGGCTTTCTCGGCTTTGGCGACCTGCTCGGCGATGCCGCGCAGGGTGCGCCGGGCCCGATCGGCGCGGTACTGGTAGTAGACGACGCGGTCGGGGATGCCGCGGGTCTTCTCGCCGCTGGTCGCCGGCCAGGGCTGAACGAAGATCTGCCCGTCGGTGATTTCCTGATCGGGGTGTTTATCGCGCCATTCGCGGACGACGTCGGGCACGAACGGGATCCGGGTGCCCAGGATGAATGACAATCCGGAGGCTTTTAGTGCGATCTGGTTGGCTTCGGAGATCATGCCGGCGTCGGCGACCACGACAATATCGGTCAACTGGTGGGCGGCCTTGAACGCGTTGATGACTGGCAGCATGGTCGCGGTCTCGGCCTTATTGCCCTCGAACGCCTCCACGGCCAGCGGGAAACCCGATGCGTCGGTCAGCAAGCCGATGGTGATCTGGGGTTCCAAGCGGCGTTCCTTGCTATTATGCCGACATCGGCATAACTCAAATTATCCCGAGGCTGCGATTATGCCGAGTCCCGGGCAGCTGCGGTGGTGTTCGCGCTGTTCGGTAAGGGTTCCAGGGGCGGCTCGCGCGGCATAATCGGCCCGCGAAAAGTTGTGGTGTGTCTTCCTGATGGTGCATTGCGTTGCCCATCAGGAGGAGGAGTCATGGACCCCACACGCAGCTTCGATGCCGGTGATCGTGCCGCGCCGGTAGTTGATTTGCTCATCGAGTACGGGCGCTGGCTGGATCATCAGCGTGGATTGGCGCCGACAACGGTTGTCAATTACAGGAAGGAGGTTGCGCAGTTTCTCAAGGCATTGCCACAGTCCGCCGAGGCCTCGGTGGGTCTTTTGGATGCCGGCATGGTCACTGCGTTCATGGTCGAATTTTGCAGGGAACGGAATACGAATTCGGCCAAGTCGATGGCGCGGTCGGTCCGCTCGTTTCTGCGATTCGCCCACGCCACAGGCCGCATATCGGCGGATCTGTCGGGGGCGGTTCCGGTTCCGGCGGCCTGGCATTTGGCGTCGCTTCCCAAGGCGGTGCCGGCGGCAGATCTTGAGCATCTGTTGGATGTCGCAGCGCGGCACTGCTGGACTGCCACCGATCGGCGCGATTATGCGATCTTGCTGCTGTTGGCCCGACTCGGGCTCCGCAGAGGCGAGATCGCAGCTCTTGGTCTCGACGATATCGACTGGCGGGCAGGAGAACTCACCATCGTCGGCAAAGGTAACCACGTCGAGCGTTTACCTCTGCCGGCTGAACCTGGTGAGGCGATCGCGGCGTGGCTAGTCGATGGCAGGCCGGCATGCACGACGCGGTCGGTGTTCACCACCGTCAAGCCGGCGGGGCGTCCGATATCGCCCGGAGCGATCGCGCATCTGGTGGCTGCGGCGTGCCAAGACGCGGGGCTAGAGCGGATCAACGCGCACCGTTTCCGTCACACGCTGGCAACGGAGATGCTGCGCTCTGGGGCCTCACTGCCGGAGGTGAGTCAGGTGCTGCGCCACCGCAGTGCGCGCTCGACCGCGATTTACGCCAAAGTTGATGACGTCGCACTGCGGCCCTTGGCCCGGCCCTGGCCGACAATCACAGCGAAGACAGACCCCGACGCTGGCCGGGCACTGGCGCGCCCGTGGCCGGGGGCACGGTCATGAACACGCTGCGTGAGAACGTCACTGATTACCTCGCCACCCGCAGGGCGCTGGGATTCAAACTCGAAGGCCTGAGCAAGCTGCTGCTGAGCTTCGTCGCGTTCTGCGAGCAACGGGGAGCCACCCGGGTCAACCACGACCTCGTGATCCAATGGGCCACAACCCAGATGAAGGTTCCGGTTAGTGAAGCGCTAGTAGCTCGCCGGTTGGATGCGGTGCGGATCTTCGCCCGATACCAGCATGCGTTGGACCCCGCCACGCAGATCCCGGCCGAAGAACTCCGCCCTCGGCGCTACCGGCCAAAACAGCCAAATGTGCTCAACCAGAACGACATCTGCGCACTGCTGGCCGCGACAAGCATTCTGGAGCCTGCGTTCAAGGCGTTGACGTGGCGAATATTGATCGGTCTGCTGACCGCCACCGGGCTACGCCCCGGCGAAGCGTGCCGGCTGGCCGTCAGCGACATCAACCTGGCTAGCGGAATGATCCAGATTCTGGAGACGAAGTTCGGCAAGTCCCGGCTGGTGTTTATCCATCCGAGCACCGTCACCGTGATCGCTGATTACCTGCAAGCCCGCCAAGCATGGGTTGGGGCCAGCACGCACGCCAGCTCAACGGTTTTCCTCAACGCCCGGCGTGGACCGCTATGCCCGGACCGGCTCAACGGCACCTTCCGAGAGATCGTCACCGCCGCCGGGTTGACCACCGCGCCGGGTCACCGGCCAGTCCGTCTGCACGATCTGCGCCATACCTTCGCCGTGACCACAATGATCGACTGGTACCGCGAGGGTCAGGACGTTCAAGCGCGGCTGCCACTGCTGTCAACCTGGCTCGGCCATGTCGATCCCGCCTCGACCTACTGGTATCTGCACGCAGTGCCCGAACTGCTCGCCCTTGCCGCCGACCGCCTCGACAACGACGCCGAAGCCCCTGTCACGGAGCCGGCGCCATGACCGCGCCGACGCTGAGCTCGCTGCTGCAAGGGTTCTTCACCGATCGGTTGCGAAGTCACCTGCAGGCCAGTTCGCAAACGGTCGCGGCCTACCGGGACACCTTCAAGCTTCTGCTGATCTTCGCCGCCGGCCAGACAAAGAGATCCCCGGCGCAGCTGACATTCGATGACTTCGACGCCACGATGATCGGCGCCTTCTTGAATTACCTTGAAACCGAACGCCACAACAGCACCGCGACCCGCAACGCACGGCTGGCCGCGATCCACTCGTTCTACCGCTATGCGCTGCCACTGATCCCAGACCGCGCTGACACGGCCAGCCAGATCTTGGCGATCCCGCAACGCCGCCATGACCACGCGACTGTGTCGTATCTGACCAGCACCGAGACCGAGGCCCTACTGGCCACGCCAGACCGCACCACCTGGTACGGACGCCGCGACCACGCCCTGCTGCTCACCGCCGTCACGACCGGTCTTCGCGTCTCGGAGATCACCACGCTGACCATCAGCGACATCGCCACCATGACACCAGGACCAGCCGTTCATACCACCGGAAAGGGCCGAAAGGAACGCAGCACACCGCTGACCAAGCCCACCGCAGCCGTCCTACGGGCCTGGCTGCCAGAGGCCGGCACTGCCGCCAGCAGTCCAGCCTTTCCAACGCAACGTAAGACACCGATGTCGGCAGACGCCGTTCAACGTCTCGTCGCCAAACACGCTGCCGCAGCGGCGATTACCTGCCCATCGATCGCGGCCAAACGCGTCACTCCACACACGCTGCGCCACACCGCGGCGATGGCGCTGCTACACGCCGGCATCGACACTTCGGTGATCGCCCTGTGGCTGGGCCACGAAAGCCCACTCACAACCCACATCTATCTGCACGCCGACATGACCATCAAAGAACGTGCGCTCAACCGCGTCACCGGGCCGAACACCACCCCCGGCCGCTACCGACCAGCCGACGATCTCCTCAACTTTCTCGAACACCTATGACGACCAACATCAGAGAGCCCGATTATGCCGCGCGAGCCGCCCCTGGAACCCTTACCGAACAGCGCGAACACCACCGCAGCTGCCCGGGACTCGGCATAATCGCAGCCTCGGGATAATTGGAGAATCCGGGCTCGCGGAACCCGTCACCGGTGTCGGTTTCGAAGTACAAGGTGGAGACGTCGTAAAGCACCAGCGACGTCGGCCCCAATCCCGCCCTGGTCGCACACGCCTTTGACAGTGCTTGGCGCACAGCCGGTTTAGCGAACTTCGGTAGCCGACGGGTGAGCGTGCGGTAGTCGACGGTGTCGATGCCGGTTTCGGCCAGGACCCGCAACGAGTCAGCCTTGCTAGTCGGTTCGATGATGCGGGCCAGCACCAGATCCCCGAACACCCGGTCGCCGCCGGTGGCCGCGTCGAAGCCGAGGACCCGGTAGGCCGCACTCAACGACTCCCATAACGGTGTCGACATCGTGGACACGATCTCGAGCGGCTCACCGTCGACGCCGGTGGTGCCCAGCCGGAGGTCAAGGGTGGTTTGACCTTCAGCCAGACGCTGGCGTGCCGCGGCCTTGAGTGCTTCGACCTCGCCATCGTCGTGCGCCGAGCCCAGGTGCTCGATATTGCGCGACCCACGCCGCGTGGACCACACGATCTGCACGGCGGTGGCACCCGAGGCGGTCTTCACGGTGCGCACATAGGCCACCACAGCACCGTAGAGCCCCGGGTTTAGTGTGCAAATTTCAACCTGACACCCAGAGAACTCACAGTTCAACGCCCTGCATGCCTAGGCCACCACAGAAAATGTCCTAAGTCGGGCCGACTGGGGTACTGGTCAAGCGCCAACAATGTTTCTGGCGGCATCCACCGCGTGGGCCCGACCCGGGTGCAACTGTCGTCGAGTAATTGAGGGTTGCCGGCCAGTTCGTCAAGGAAGTCAGGGGAGTCGAAGGCAAAGTCGGTGCCGATCCCGACGTTGGTCGATGCCCACAAGCTCGACGGCGTACTCGAGGCCCATGTCCTCAGCTACACCTGCCGCGTCGACCTCATAGGGATTCATACCAGCAAAGTCAGCAGTGAGCCGAAGAACAGCGCAGCTACTCGAGGATGTTACGCAGCAAATGCGGCAATAATCCGCTCTTGGAGATCCGTAATACGGTGTGCTATGATCCGTTATATGGCCCTCAGCTATTGTCGTCGGCTCGCCCGTAGAGGCGCGTTCATACGCAGGGCGCGTAGCCAGGGGCCTTGCCGCCGCTTAGACCGTGTTGAGCCCCGTAACACGCCCCCCTGGCGATCCACTGATTGCCTCAACGGCCTGACTACCGGCCGGCCCCTGACAATCACCCGAACCGGACTCACACCGGCAAGCGGCGACGCGCTTACGAATCACCCGTCAATCATCAACCACCAACTTTCCAACTAGACGCACGGGAGAAAACCGCCATGAGCACAGCAGATGTGCAGGACCAGACGATCTCCACCATGCCGAGGGGCGGCCCGGGCGCCTCCTGGCTGGATCGTCGATTCCAGACCGACACACTGGAATACCTCGACCGCGACGACGTACCCGATGAGGTCAAGCAGAAGGTCATCACGATGCTCAACTGGATGGGCACCCTGACCAAGCTGCACGAGAAGTCCGCCCGCACCGCACTGAAGTTCGTCTCCGACATCCCCAATCCACGAATCCTCGAGCTTGGCGCCGGCCACGGCAAACTCTCAGCGAAGATCCTCGAACTACACCCGACGGCGACGGTCACGACCAGCGACGTGGATCCAACCTCGGTGGCCAACATGGCTGCCGGGGAGCTGGGCACCCACCCCAGGGCCCGTACCGAGCTGGTTGACGCCACCGCCATCGACGCCGAAGACAACAGCTACGACCTGGTGGTGTTCGCGCAGGCGTTTCACCACCTCCCGCCGGCGATCGCCTGCCGCGCCATCGCCGAAGCCACCCGCGTCGGGAAATACTTCCTGGTGATCGACCTCAAGCGACAACCGCCGCTGCGGTTGGTGCTGCGGTGGGCGCTGCTGTTGCCGCTGCAGCTGATGCTGTTGCCGTGGGCTACCACGCGACCGTTCCTGCACGACGGCATGATTAGCGTGCTACGCGCCTACAGCCCGTCAGCGTTCGAGGCACTTGGCCGCGCCGCCGATCCCGGTATGCGGATCGCTATCCTGCCCCCGCCGACGCGACTGAGCGCGCCATCGCTCACCGTCGTGTTCTCCCGCAACGGCGCAACCAAGGATGAGTGACCATCCAGACCTCCTCGCCACGAGCATGGGGCCAACCGCGCGAGCCCACGCCCTTCGTCGGGTGCTCGGTATGCCACCCTCAAGTCGATGACGTGGAGAGCCTATCCGCCGACGGCGATTCCTGCCGGTGGGTGGTCATACTCAGTTAAGCTCGAAGGTTTTCTTGATCGCCGATTCGGTCCACCGCGGCATCGGGACGCGGGCGCGGGCCGCGGGCCGATCACGGTTTCGGATGAATGCGCGGGTTGTCCAGTGACACCGAAGTCACGAGCGGATCACGGCAGCCAGATCACCGCCGCGGTGGACATGCTGCGTAGCTACTTAAGCCGCCGCTAGGTTGTCACGACGCCCATGGAGTCCGGTCAGCAGCGACAGCGATGTCGCAAGTTGTGCCATTTTCGCGTGTCTAGGAAGAGGTTCGTGGAAGCCGACATCTCTGTGAACCAGGATCACGACCCTGCGATCGCAACCAGCGCAGTCGACACTCGGCGCCGTTGGCCACGTTCGACCGGGGCAGACGCCGTTGACGACCCCGCAACAGCCTGGGACGAGTCGACCGAAAGATACTGTCCAGAACGGGCTTCTACCAAGGGGCGGATTCGACAGCGCTTCGTTGCGGGCATTGACAGATCGGCGACGTCGCAAAATGCGCTGAATGCAAAGACGGTTCAGCGGACACCGATGACGCGTATAGCGTTGGCCAGCCTGGTTGGCTCAGCGATCGAATTCTACGACTTCTTCCTGTATGGCACCGCGGCGGCGTTGATCTTCCCGAAGGTGTTCTTCCCTGGCTTGGGATCGGTGGCATCCGCGATCGCATCGCTGGCAACGTTTGCCTCGGCGTTTTTCTCTCGCCCACTCGGCGCCATTATATTTGGGCACTTCGGCGATCGCATCGGCAGGAAAGCAACCTTGATCACGACGTTGTTGATCATGGGTCTATCGACGGTAGCCGTGGGCCTGGTACCGGGCTCGACAACGATCGGTGTTGCCGGGCCACTGATCTTGCTCACTCTTCGGCTACTGCAAGGGGTAGCCGTCGGGGGTGAATGGGCGGGATCGGCTTTGTTGGCTGCCGAATACGCACCGTCGGCGATCCGTGGTCGATACGGAATGTTCACCTCGGTGGGAGCCGGCGCGGGACTGGTCCTTGCCAACCTCGTTTTGTTGGCGGTGAATATCACGATCGGCGAATCCAGTTCCTCATTTATTCATTGGGCCTGGCGGGTGCCATTCCTACTCAGCGCTGTATTGATTGCGGTTGCCCTATACGTGCGGCTCAAGATCGACGAAACACCGGTGTTTGCCGCAGAGCAAGCAGACAGGACGCTGCCCCGGGTCCCGATCTCTGAACTCTTCCGCAACCAACCCCGTCGAGCCTGGCTCGCATCCGGCTGCGTTGTGGGACATTTCACCTTTAGCTTCATGGCCGGCACCTACCTAATAAGCTATGCCGACACGCACTTGGGGTACCCAAGAACCATAATCTTGCTTGTTGGGGTATTGGGCGGATTGTGGCTGATAACGTTGACCGCGCTGGCAGCCATCTGGTGCGACAGCGTGGGGCGACGCCGCGTCATGCTATGCGGATTGGCGGCGGCACTGCCGTGGTCGTTTGCAGTGATACCGCTGATGGACACCCGCGAGCCCATATTGTGCGCCGTGGCAATCATCGGGACCTACGCGATTCTCGGAGTCTGTCTTGGGCCGGTCGCATGTTTCATTCCGGAAACATTTGCCACCCATTATCGATACACCGGCAGCGGGTTGACCTTCAACCTGGGCGGAATAGTCGGTGGCGCGATCCCACCGATGGTTGCAGGCACGCTGCTGGCAGTGGCTGGCGGCTGGGCGATTGGGCTGATGATGGCCATCCTGATCCTCGTCAGTCTGATCTGCACTGGCCTGCTTCCGGAAACTATGGGCGCGTCCCTGGATACGGCGCAACGGTGACGGGATACCGAACCCTGAACCATCCCGGGTTTCGTGCACACCTCGTTACGTGTGACCGGTGTGCTGCCCGATCGGTTGTTGAGCGTAGTACTCGGCCTCGACTTCGGCCGGCGGGCGTCGGTCAAGGCGGTGCATCAGCCTGGCCGTGTTGTACCAATGCACCCATGCAGACGTGATGCTCTCGACGTCGGCGACGGTGGTCAGCGGTCCGTTGCGGAACGGGGAGCCCTCGCGTACGCACTCGGTCTTGTACAGCCCAATGGTCGTCTCACAGAGCGCGTTGTCGAGGGCATCGCCAACCGTTCCGATCGACGGCACCAGCCCTTCGATCATCAGCGTCTCTCCGAAATATATTGCAGTATATTGACTTCCGGCGTCGCTGTTAAGCGGAATTCGGCTTAACAGCGATTATGCCGAGGTTTGTGTTAAGCCGAGGATCTGCGGAGATGGCCTGCGCTCGTGGGAGTTGTTGGTAGATTTCTCGGCTTAACGTTTCGGGCTATCGCAAGCTGTAGAGGGTTTGGAGTTGGTCTTCGGTGAGCGGCTCGGTGGCCGCGGTTGTGATGGCGGGGGTTGCGGCGTTGATCGCTTGGCGCATCATGTCCAGGGTCGCGAAAGCGTAGAACGCTGCTGTAGTGGAAGCGTTTTCGTGGCCGAGGAGGCGCATGATGATCGGTAGCGGGATGCCCTGCTGGTAGAGGTCCATGGCTTTGGTCTTGCGCAGCAGGTGGCAGTGGATGTTCGCCGGGATCAAAGGGCATTGCGTGCGTGCGGATTCGGCGGCTTGCTTGAGCACGGCGGCGACCGTGTCAGCGGACAGTTCGGCAGGTCGCCCACGGTGCAGACTGTAGAACAACGGCCTGGTGGCGGGGAGTTTGGTGATGTTCGGGTGGAACTCGTCGAGGTAGACGTGCAGGTGCTCGATAGTCTTCTCGGTGAGCGGCACGACGCGGGTCTTGTTGGCTTTGCCGGTAAGCCGGATGTGCCCGGGCTCGGTCAGGTGAAGATCGTGCAGAGTCGAGCCGGTGATTTCGCCGACGCGAGCCGCGGTGTCGTAGAGCAGGATCAGTAGCATCCGGTTTCTGCGAGATTTGGCTGTCTGGCCGGTGAACGTGGCAAGGATTGCCCGCGTTTGATCTTCGGTGAGGTACTCGATGGGCTTGCGGGGGCCAGCCGGGGCTTTGAGTGCTTTGGCTGATTGGCTGAGCGTGACGAGGGTGAGGTCTTCGTAGGCCGCGTAGGTCAGGAACGCTTTGACCGCACTGAGGCGCAGCGTGACGGTCTTGGGCGTGTAGTGGCGCTGTTCGGTCATCCAGGTCAGCCACCCTTTGAGGTGTGGGCGGTCGAGGTGATCGAAGCTGACGTGCTCACGTCCGATGTGCTCGACCTCGGCTAGGTAGTCCAGGAAGCATTCCAGGCTGATCCGATATGCCTCAATCGTTTTCGGCGACAAACCTCTGGTCTTGGGCATATAGGCGTGCAGATAATCGCGGGCGAAGCTGAAGAAGTCCGGTGCGCCGGTGCGCGGGTCGCGTCTCATCAGAATCCGGCCTGCGGTAGCAGGGACTGGCGTTGGGCGGTGATGTCGGCGTAGGCGGCCATGAAATCGGGCGAGGTGTGCACGTAGTAGTACGTGCTGTCAAAGGTTGCGTGACCCATATAGCGAGACAGGTAGGGCAGCATCGCGGTGACGTCGTCGCCGGTGGTCATCCATCGTTGGATGTTGGCGTAGGCGAAGTGATGCCGGAAATCGTAGGGTCGTGGCTGTTGGCCGGCCACGGGCCGGGGCAGCGCGGCCTGGTCCCAGATACGGCCGAACATCACCCCAACCGATGCTGCACTGACCTGGTTTCCGGTAGCGGAGACGAAAAATGTTCGGCGAGAGGCGAAATGCGCTCGCGATGTTCGGTCGCACGCGTCGAGGATCTCGATGACCTGGTCAGTCAGCGGCAGCCTGCGGCTGCGATGGCCTTTGGACCAGATGATGTCGATGTGCCCGGCATCGAGGTCGACCTGACTGGTCTGCAGGGCGCGGGTTTCGCCGGTCCGCAGCCCGCACGAGTGCATCAGGGTGAAGAACGCGACTGCCTGCCATCGCCACGGGCAGGGCGTCTGAATCCGGGAGGCGGCGGCGAAGAACACCTCGATCTCACGGCGGGACAACAGGTAGGGGTGAGCGGCAACGAACGGGGCTTTCCACCGCTCGGAGAGCACATAAGCGCCGGGGATTCCGTTCATCGTCATCCAGCGGCCGACGTCACGGATGTAGGACATCCAGGACCGATAACGGCCGCAACGGTGCAGCTGAACACTGACCCAGCCTTCAACGGTGTCCTTGTCGAACACCGTGCGGTCATGGGCGGCGCAGTAGGCGTCGAACTGTTTGAGGTACCAGATGCGGGAAGCGCCAGTGAATCCCATGTTCGCCTTGAACGCCAGGTAGGCATCCAACTCGGTGGCGAACGCGCTGGTGAAGCCGTGGCCACTCATGACCGCACCGCTTCTGGGACCGACAGGACACACTCGAGCAGACGTCGCCGGTCGACGCTCATGTAGAGGTTCGTCGAATCTTCGCTGGCGTGGCCAAGCACTGCGGCGATCGTCGGTAGCGGAACCGCTGCGGCCAGCAGCCGGGATGCGGCGTTGTGGCGCAACAATCGGGTTCCAGCTTTCGGCTTGTTCACTCCGAGCCTGTCATGAATTTTGTGTAAGTCAGAGGTGATTTGACTACGAATTGTATTCTAACACAACGGAATTCGCCCCGGGAAGAGCCTGGCGAGTGTGTTCAATGCAATGGTCCAGTTCGGCGTTCCGGTGCCTGAATAGCCTCCTCTCTCGCTGGAGATGTTGCGCAGCCCGAGATACAGCAACTTCATCGCGGCGTCTTTGTCGGGGAAATGGCCGCGGTTTTTGGTGATCTTGCGCAGCTGGAAGTTGATCGACTCGATCGCGTTGGTGGTGTAGACGATTTTGCGCAATTCGACCGGATAATCCAGGAACGGTACGAATTCGGGCCAGGCATTGCGCCACACATCGATCGCCCCAGGGTACTGCTGGCCGTAGACGGTATCGAATTCCTTCAGTGCCAACTCGGCGGCATCCACGGTCGGCGCGGTGTAGATCGCCCGCATGGACGAGGCCACCTTCTTGCGATCCTTATAAGACACGAACCGCATCGCGTTGCGGATCACGTGCACCACACAGGTCTGCACCACGGTCTCGGGGTAAATCGAGCGGATCGCATCCGGCAGTCCGGTCAGCCCGTCGCAGCAGGCGATCAGGATGTCACGCACCCCGCGGTTACGTAGGTCGATGACCACTTTCTGCCAGAACTTGGCCCCCTCGGAGTCTTGGATCCAGCAGCCCAGGGCATGTTTGCGGCCCTCGAGATCCACCCCAATGGCCAGATAGGCCACCTTGGTGGTGATCACCCCGTTGTCGCCGATCCGCAGCCGCAAACCGTCGATGTAGAGGATCGGATAGACCTCCTCGAGTGGGCGGGCCTGCCAGGCCTTGATCTCATCGACCACCACCTCGGTGATATTGGAGATCAATTCCCGTGACACACTGGCCCCGTACACCTCCTCGAGATGGGCTTCGATATCGCGGGTGGTCATGCCGCGCGAATACAGGGACAACACAACGGAATTGATGTTGGAAAGCCGGCGGGTCTTTTTCGGCACGATCGCCGGCTCAAACGATCCGTTGCGATCACGAGGAACTTTGATACCGACCGGGCCATTAACGGTGGCCACGGTTTTCGGTGTCGAGCCGTTGCGGGAATTACCCGACCCGCGCCCGGCCGGATCCCCCGACTCGTACCCAAGATGATGCGTCAGCTCCGAATTCAGCGCACGTTCTAGTGGTGTGTCCCGGAATTAGTTGATGGTGTTTAGGGTGGTCCGGGCTCGAGCGACTTTGGCCAGGATCGATTCGGCGGTGGCGGTCCATACGTAGGGCTTGGGATCTTGGTTGTGGGTGTCGATGTAGTCCTGGATCGCGGCGATGAGGTCAGGCACTGAACCAAAGACGCCGCGTCGCAGCGCTTTGTCGGTGATCTCGCGAAACCAGCGTTCGACCTGGTTGAGCCACGACGACGAGGTCGGCGTGAAATGCAGGTGGAAGCGGGGATGGTTGTCCAGCCACTGTTTGACGTTTGCGTGCTTGTGGGTGGCGTAGTTGTCCAGGATCATGTGGATCTGTAGGCCCTTGGGAACCTCTCGATCAATCGTGCGCAGGAATTTGAGGAACTCTTGGTGGCGGTGTCGCGGTAGGCATTGGCCGATCACCATGCCGGTCAACACGTTAAGCGCGGCGAACAAGGTGGTGGTGCCGTTGCGCTTGTAGTCATGAGTCATCGTCTGCCCACGGCCCTTGGTCATCGGTAGCGATGCCTGGGTGCGGTCGAGGGCCTGCACTGAGGACTTCTCATCGGCGCACAGCACGATCGCGTTGTCCGGCGGGTTCAGATATAAACCCACGACATCGACGAGCTTCTCGTCGAACTTGGGGTCATTGGATACCTTGAACGTATCGATGCGGTGCGGCTTGAGACCCAACTCTTTCCACACCAGCGCCACGGTGCTCTTCGACACCCCAGCCGCGCGGGCCATCGTTCGTGTGCTCCAATGCGTCTGGCCTGGTGGGTGGGATCCCTTGGTGAGCGCCACGATCTTTTCGATCGTGGCATCCGGGATGGAGGGCTTACGACCACGACCCTGCCGGACTTGCCCAAACTTGACCAGACCATCCTCGCTGAACCGAGTACGCCAGTTCGCCACCGTGGCCGGCGACACCGACACCCTGGCAGCAATCGCCGCGTTGGCCACACCGTCGGCAGCCATCAACAAAGCCTTGGCCCGCACCACTTCTCGATGCGCCCCCGACTGCGACCGAGCCAACGATTCCAACATCTTGCGCTGTCCATCAGTCACCACCAAAGCGGGCACGGGTTTGCTCATACCCGAAATCATAGCCGACAACTGTCAATTATTTGCGGGACACACCACTAGCACCGCCTTGGTCAATTCGTTGAGCAAACCATCCGCACCATCGATCGCGGACCCCGATTTCACCGCATCCTTGATCAGCGAATCCAAGGTCTCCGCAGTGAACGTCTCCGCCAGCCGCCGCGCCGCAGTCTTCTCTTCAGCCGGCGCCTGCGTGGTCTTCGTCACAAAACACTCCTTCTGTCCGCCCCAACGGCGGTCCGATGATGGACCACCTCGGACTTACACAGATGGAATGACACGCCCGCTTTCGGCTTGTTCACTCCCGCTTTCCGGAATGTCTCAACGGTCACCCGGTGCACCGTCGCGTGATCACCCAGCCGGGTGTGTGGGGCTACCGAACGCAGGAATAGATGATCATCAGCGGAGCTGGGCCGCTCGTCGAGAACATAGGAAGCCAGCTTGCCCAACAGCAAGGCCGGCAATGGCAGCGTCAGCGGGTTGCCCGTCTTGGATTGCACGAGGCCGATCGTGTGCCCACGCCAGTCGACATCACCGAGCCGCAGCGCCACAATGTCACAGGCCCGCAACCCCGTCGATAACGCGAGCAAGGTGATCGCCGCATCCCGCGCGCTGACCACCCCCGCCGCACAGGCCCGAACAACCAACTCCTCGTCGGAATCCTCCAAGACGGGGACTATCGCGTGAAAACGTTTGACGCCAGCCAGATTCAGCGCATTGACCAGATCGGTGCGACCGGTGAACTTCAGGAACGGACGAAAGTTCGACACCACCCAAAACAGCGACGACCTGGCCCACCGATTCAGCAGGGACTCCAAAAACGCCAGGACACTGGCACCATCCGCACCGTCCAGCACTGCGAAACCGCGTGCTTCCAAGAACACCAGGTAGCTACGCGCCACCCTCCCATAGGCCTCGCGGGTGGCCGGTGCTAGACCGCGGCGGCTCATCTCGGCCTCCCACGCGGCATCCAGCGCAACGAAGTCGCTGCCTGCCGGTCGTGGACCTCCGCCGCCGCGGCCACGAACCGCCAGGTCCACCCGCCCGGTCTGCACATACGAGTCGAACACCGTAACCAGACGCCGGTAATCGAACCGACGCTGCGGACTGAACCGACCAGTGCGCGCACTAATCGTCATCGAGGCGAACTCCGCACCCAGACTGGTGGAATACTCACGCCCCGAGGCGAACTCAGCAAGTGCCTTGATCGTTTTCGCGTACTGACCAACCGTCGATTCCATGTAGCCAGCCGCGCGCAACTCCGCCACGACAACCGCCCCGATCCCAGCAACCGTCGTATCCATGACCGTCTCCTTCCACAGACGTAGAGATACGACGGACGCTAACCAGAAACCCGAAACATTAAGCCGAGAAATCTACGAGCAACTCCCACGAGCGCAGGCCATCTCCGCAGATCCTCGGCTTAACACAAACCTCGGCATAATCGCTATGGTGGATTGTGCCGCCCGGCAACGCGTGGCCCTGGCGGCGACGCAGGACGGCGGCCTGTCGTAGTGCCGATTCGACGAAGCCGGCGTGCTTGGAGTTGGAGCACTCCCAGCCGACGATCACTCCGGCGTAAACGTCGATGACGAACGCGGTGTAGACGAAGCGTCCGCACACCAGCTGGACGTAGGTGAAGTCCGCGACCCACAGCACGTCTGGGCGGACAGCTTTGAAGCGGCGTTTCACCAGGTCCGGAGCCCGTTCGGCAGCGGGGTCGGCGATCGTGGTGCGAACCTTCGTGGCGCGGACGACCCCGCGCCAGTTGTGGTAGCGCATGATCCGTTCCACCGTGCAGCGCGCCACCGGGATCCCCTGTCGCCGCAGGTGTGCCCACATCTTAAGGCTGCCGTACAGCGATTCTGGCGGGCGTTTGCCCTTGGCGTCGGGTTCATAGATACCGGCCAGGATCTCGGTGATCGTGGTGTCCCACAGCGCCCGTTTCGACGGCGCCGCCGACCGGTGTGCCCAGTAGGTGCGCGGGGCGATCTGCACGCCGTGCACGGCCAGTGCCCGGCAGATCGGTACGACCCCGAACTCCTCGCGGCGCTCATCGATGAACGCACAGATCAACGACGTAGCGGGTCGCACTCCCGCACAAAGAAATGCGTTGCGGCTTTTAGTATTTCGATGGTCTGCTCAAGCTCACGATTCTTCCGCCTGAGTTCGCGGATCTCTCGGGCTTCCTCGCTCGTCACCCCAGCAACCTCGCCGGCATCGATCTCGGCCTGACGTACCCACTTGCGCAGCGTCTCTGCGGTCATCCCCAGCCGGGCCGAGATCGCGCGCATCGCCGCCCACTCCGAGTCGTAGTCGTCGGCATGCTCACGGACCAATCGGACCGCCTTGGCCTTGGTGTTCTCGTCGTACTTGCTCGGCATCGTGCCATCCTTCCCAAGAAAGGAAGTGTGCATGAAACCCGGGACGGTTCACCCCTTCTGCAAGTACGGAAACTGACACATCCCACCCACCGCTTGCAGCTTCGGGGCATAAACCTGCTAAATGATCCGGTCCACCGATCGACAAATGAACGTGACATGATCGCGCAGTAGAGTTGCGTGGTCGGCCATCACCGCCTACTTGGTCTGAAACAACCTGAGGCTACAACCAGCGCAGCACATAGGTACGAGGACGCTCGCTACGACTAGGCGGTATTTTGCGCGGATCTAGATTTGGTCGAGGTCGCTGGCAAACGATTTCGGGCAGTAGGATTTTCGATCGATGACCTGCCAAAGACGCTTTTAACCAACGCTTTTCATCGACAACCGGTTTATCAGCGTGCCGAGTCCGAGGCGGCAAGGGCGGCGTGGGTACCGGCTCGGCGGCCAGAGGTTTCGGCGACGCGTACGAGCAGCAACGCCAGCCAGCACAGTTGGATGTGGGCGCGGATGCGGTCTTCTCCGGAGGTTAGACATTTGGCTTAGTGCCCCGGTTTCTAGCCGAGGTGGGCCAGGATGGCAGCCTGAGCATCCGGGATTTGGGGCGGGAAGGTCTGGCTGGTCCCGTTGATGACGATGGTCGCGCTGCGCAGTGGCCGGAGCTGTTTGACGACCTTGGCGATGGACAGCTCGGTGCGCTGTTGGATGCAGTGTGACCGACCAGTCGTTCTATGGCCCCGGCTGGCTCGACCAGGTCGCCGCCGAACTCAACGCCCAACCCAGAAAACGCCTCGGCTGGCGCAACCCCGCCGAAGAACTCGACCGACTACTGTCGGACCCGTCCACATTCGTTGCAGCGACCACACCGGCCACTCAGGACGCGTAACCGAAAACTGTCACCCGTTCGTGCAGCAGACCCAAACGCGCACGCTAATGGGACTTGATCAGCGTGTCGCTGGCGGGCCTGAGGGCCCGTTTCAGTGAGGCTGATTGCCGAGCGGCCGGTCGGTGAGCACTTACGCACGCTGGAATGTTGGTCGATTGCCTAGCGCGAGATCGTGCCCCGGCCGGTTGTGAGGTCACCTGTAGCACTGATGGGATGTCGTGCCGATCGAGCACTTGCATTAGGTCGCCGCCGGGTGTCCTTCGGCTCGAACAAGATTGGTAGCCGAACCGATGGGAGGTACGCTGAATCCACTTGAACGCCTCGGGCTCGCTCATGCCCTGTTTGGTCTGCAGCAGGCCTTTGGCACGTTCGACGAGCTTGCGGGTTTCCAGCCGATCGGACAGGGTCGCCACTTCGTGTTCCAGCGCGGCGATCTCGCCGAACCGTCTCAGCGCCAAATTCAATCGCCGGGATGAGATCGCTGATCGTGAAGGGTTTGACCAGGTAGGCCATCGCTCCGGCGTCGCGGGCGCGCTCGACCAGGTCGCGCTGACTGAAGGCGGTCAGCACGACAATCGGGGCGATGCGTTTACTGGCGATCTCCGACGCCGCGTCAATCCCGTCGCGACGCGGCATCTTCACGTCCATGATCACCAGATCGGGCAAATGACGCTCGGCCAGTTCCACGGCTTCCTGGCCATCGCCGGCTTCCCCGACGATCTCGTACCCCTCCTCTCGCAACATCTCGGCGAGGTCCATTCGGATGAGCGCTTCACCTTCCGCGATCAGGACCCGGCGCTGCGGGGGGGCGTCGGCGTCGGTGATGGGGCCCGTCATGACGGACATTGTGTCGTGGGCGTCTGCAACTGGAAACCTTGGGGGCGGTGAGTCGGGATCGGGCTCCTTTAAGGGAGGAGGCCGAAGTAAGCCCTCGTATCCCAACTGGCACAGGAAACGGATTCAAAAACCCGTCCAGTGTGAGTTCGAATCTCACCGAGGGCACCACGCAAAGACGCCGGAAAATCATCGCTACCGTCGGTAAACAGCGAGCTCAACGGTTAGGCTGTGATTTGTGGTGGCTAAGAAGTACGGCGCCCCACCCGTAAGGGCTGACGGCTCACGACGCCCCGACTGTGTAGCAGCGGTGCGGGACGAGAGCCGCGCCCGCAACCAGCATTACGAGGCCAGCGCCGCGCGTCGGGCGCGGGTGCTCAACATCAACGTCGCGATGGCGGTGTTGGTGTGCGCAAGTTTCGCGGTTATTGCGGTCTGGGCCGGTCCCGCGCTGTGGCCGCAGCAGGTAATCAACTTCGTCGCGGCAGCGATCTTCGCGATGGTCCCGTTGCTGCACCGCTTCGGAAAACTTGTTGCGCCGCTGACCTTTATCTTGTCGGCCAATGTTGTGGTCTTCGTCATCGCGATGGAGGTTGGCACCGGCTCCGGTGTGCAGTTCTACTTCGTGACGAACGCCAGCCTGGTGGTGCTGCAGCTGGGCATCGAGCGCATCCGCCTGGCCATGTTGCTGGCTGCCGCCGGTGCTGGACTGCTGATCGCCGTCCAGTTCCTCGCCCCCTACTCGACCGGGGCGGAGCCACCCTGGGCGCTGCACACTGGCTTCGTCATCACAGCCATAGCCTCGTGCATGATGGCGGTTGCAACGGTGTGGTTCGCGCTGCGTGATACGGCGCGCGCCGAGGCGATCATGGAAGCCGAGCACGCGCGATCGGAGGCCTTGCTGGCCAACATGTTGCCGGCCAGCATCGCCGATCGGCTCAAGGAACCGCAGCGCAACGTGATCGCCGACAAATACGACGAGGCCTCGGTGCTGTTCGCCGACATCGTCGGCTTCACCGAGCGCGCCAGCAGCACCGCACCGGCTGACCTGGTGCGCTTCCTGGACCGCCTCTACAGCGCCTTCGACGCCCTGGTCGACAAGCATGAGCTGGAAAAAATCAAGGTCAGCGGCGACTCCTACATGGTCGTCAGCGGAGTCCCGCGACCACGTCCCGATCATGTCCACGCGCTGGCGGACTTTGCGCTCGAGATGGCCGCCGTCGCGGCCGAAATGAAAGACCCACACGGCCGCTCGGTACCGCTGCGAGTGGGCTTGGCCACCGGTCCGGTGGTCGCCGGGGTGGTGGGCTCTCGGCGATTCTTCTACGACGTGTGGGGCGACGCGGTCAACGTCGCGTCGCGAATGGAATCCACCAACTCGGTCGGACAGATTCAAGTGCCCGACGAGGTTTACGAGCGTCTGAAGGACGACTTCGTACTGCGGGAACGCGGCCACATCGACGTCAAGGGCAAAGGCGTCATGCGCACGTGGTACCTGATCGGGCGCAAGGCGGCCGAAGCGCCGCGTGACGTGGTAGCCGAAGAACCGCACACGGCAGGCGTCTGAGCCGGCACGCCCTATACCAGAATCGCCACATGCGTCACACTGGTGCAATGGAACCGCTTCCTGTCCCAAGCTTGTTGCCGCATTTGTGGAAATCCACGCTGCTCTCGGGAATTCTGTCGCTGATCCTCGGTGTCGTGATACTGGCCTGGCCGCAAATATCCGTCCTGGCTGCCGCCATCACCTTCGGCGTCTATCTCGTGCTCACCGGTATCGCACAAGTCGCCTTCGCGTTCGCATTGCATGTCTCGGCAGGTAGCCGGGTCCTGCTGTTCATCAGCGGCGCCGCCTCGCTGATCCTGGCGGTGCTGGCTTTTCGTCATTTCGGTAACGCAGTTCTGTTGCTGGCCATCTGGATTGGCATCGGGTTCATCTTCCGCGGTGTCGCCACCACCGTTTCCGCCATCAGCGATCCGGCGCTGCCCGGACGGGGATGGAACATCTTCGTCGGCGTGATCAGTTTGATCGCCGGCATCGTGGTGATGGCATCGCCGTTCGAGTCGATCATCACCCTGGCGATTGTGGTCGGCGTCTGGTTCGTGGTGATTGGTGTGTTCGAGATCGTTTCGGCATTCCGCATTCGCCAGGGCTCCCAATCGCTCCAACAGTAGTTCCTTGTGGTATTGCTTCGCTCTGGTCGACTTGTAGTCGAAATGCAAACTGGCCGGTTACCCCGCAGGTGAACACTCGGGTGCGGAACGGCCCCGGAGTGGGTCGTTTGCGGCCGTGGTGTATCTGACGCCCGAAGATCAGCCCGACCTTGTCAGGACGACCCACGTCGAGGTTGTCGGCGATGACTTGCTCCAGGAAGATCCGCCCCGACACCGGCTTGTCGAGCATGTGGGTCACCGAGAACTCCACCTGATCAAGGGCGAGCTTGTAGTAGTAGCCGCCGAGGCTCTCGTCTTCCTCGGTGAATGGCTGCGGCAGCCGCTGCTGCCATTTGATCAGCAGCGCCTCGATGTGTGCGCCGCCGAAGCCCTCGCAGATCGCCTGCAATCCGGCGACGTCGTCGCAGTCGGCGAACCCATTGTCCAGCGGGGTGAACCCGATCCCCGCCTTGCTCGCTTGCCGCTGTGCCCAATGGTGGCCGTTGACGATCAGCTGGGCGTTGAACGGGAAATAAGTGCACACCCGCAGCAGGAACGGGCCAAAGTCGTCATCGAAGCAGTACCAGTAGACGTGGTTGACCAGCTTGCTGGTCTTGTTCAACCAGGCGTAGGTGGTCAACCCGGTGAGCGGGTTGCGCCGCCGGGTCGAGGTCCACACCGCGGCCCGCTCCTGGGCGATTCCCACGTACAACAAGCCCTCGCTGCCGTCGTGGCCGGCCAGATACTTTTGGGTCACTTCGCCCTTGCGTTGCCCGCTGTTGAACCGTTCCCGCGCCCGATGGTGGGAATCGATGTAATGATCGACTTCGGCCACATAGTTCTTCGTCATCGGCGCCATTAGCGCCGTTGGGGCGAACTTCCAGCCGCGGTGGTGGACAAAGATGGCCCGTACTGCAGCCGTGGCGGGCGCACGTTGAGTCGCATCCGATCCAGCGATTCCAACTCGAACGCCACATGCTCGGACAAGGCATCGGCGGGCGGTGCGAGGTAGCGTCATCACAGGTTCCGGTTCGGGACGAGGACCCAAATACCGGGTCCCTCAACCGCTACGAGCGGTCCTACAGTGTGGTGACATCAGCATCTCACCGATTACGTCCCAGCCGGAGCCTCCAGATCAGTGGCCCACCCTTGGCACGCTTCCACAGGTTGAGGCGAAGCCCCGGTAGGCCTTCAAGGAGAAATGCGGCTAGTGGCTCGACCTCGTAGTAGTAGTGCACGTTGCCGCATGCGTCTTGTGCCGTTGCGCAGGCACACTCCGAGGTGCCGCACCTTTACTTGACTGGCATCGCGAACTCGGCGATCATTACGACAAATCCTGCCAGTAAAACTCTCTTCAAATGCGAACCGCGTTTCGCCGATGATGCATTAACTTTGGGCTAGCCGGGGCGTGCCGTCCGGCTCGCCAGCTTGAGTAGTAGGCATAGGAAGCCTCGTCGGTATGTGAATTCCGGCGAACTGGGGAACCGCATCACAGATCGCCTGGATGTTACGGCCCGCCTGCATCACAGTGCCGTCAGGCCTGATGATCGCGGCGGTGGCCGCACCTTGCTCGAGCCAACTGGCGAGCTGGCTTCCCGGGACTGCGGAGACAACGACGGCGCCGCGGCGCTCCAGTTCGTTCTGCTGTTGCTCACCCAGCACCGACGAGGTGATCAGCGCGAATCGGTTTGCGATCATATTGTCGAGCCGACCACCCTGCGGCAGAACCGGATTGGGGCACAACTTTCCGGCCAGCTCCCTTCTACCGCGGGACTTGATCACCAGAGCAGAGCTGTGCAACGCCGGGTCAACGCCGGCGGTGGCTATACGCCGTACGGCTGGTAAGTGCAGCACCCGCGGGAAGATTAACCGTCGGCAAAGGTCTCCCAGTTGCCCGCCGGCGGTCATCGCCAACCCCAAGCCGATCGCAGCCCGAATCGTGGTGCGGACGTGAGACTCACGTTCTTGCTGATAGGTGTCGAGCACGCTGTCGGGCAGACTCTTACTGAGCACGCCGGCCAGTTTCCAGGTCAGGTTCATCGCGTCTCGCAAGCCCGCACACATGCCCTGACCGATGAACGGTGGAGTGGTGTGGGCGGCGTCGCCGAGAAGAAACAGGCTGCGTGCGCGCCAGTGGTCGGCAACTCGGGCTCGGAAAGTGTACTCGGCCACCCGCACCAGCCTCAGCCGCTCGACGGGCGTGTCTGCCAGCCAGGGCGAGATCAGCGGAAGGATCGCGGTGATACTCCGGTAATCGTCGGCCGTCTCGCCGTCAAGGAGCTGGAATTCCCAGCGGTAGCGGGTGTCACCGACCCGTATGTAGCTGCCCGCGCGCACGGAGCTGCAGAGCTGGTGCAACCCCTCCCACTGGTGCAGCTCGGCGTCGGTGTCCACGTCAATCACCAGCCAGCGCTGCTCGAAGTGCAGGTCGGTCATAACCGCACCCATCGCTGAGCGGACCATGCTGTTGGCGCCGTCGCAGCCCAGGACATAGGTGGTCTCGACACTGTGCTCGGCGCCGCTGACGCGATCGGTGAAGGTGACCCGAACGCCGCCGTCGTCCGATTGGGTGATACCGGTAACTTCGGCGTCGCCTCGCAGCACGGCGCCGGGCTGTTGTTTAGCCAGGTTGGCGCGCAGCAAGACCTCCAACTCAGGCTGGTCGAACATGTTGGCCTTTGGGAAACCATGCGGGCTATCCTGCGGGGCGGGATCTTCATCCAGCACCCGCATCTTCGGGTCCACCAGCCGAACGCCCACGCAGGGCCGGGAGATGGCCGCGAATTCCTCGTAGACGCCGACGCGGGCCAAGATGCGGCAGACCTCGTCGTCGCAGTGCACCGCACGTGGCTGCGGGTAAACATTGGGATGACGCTCCAGAACCAGACAGGAGATGCCGTACTGGGTGAGCAGCGTGGCCGCGGTGATGCCGGCGGGGCCGGCGCCGACGACGACAACCGGCGGCGCCGGCCCCGCAACCGGCGTCGGCGCGCTAGGTGATACGTCCGACTCGCTCCCGCTCACGCGTACCTGACCACGTTCCGTTGAGTGCCGAGGTTGATGGTGCCATCGTCGGTGGCCACGGTTGCTTCCACCACGTCGCCGTCATGCAGGTACAACGGATTTTGCGCCTGGCTGGCCAAGAACCCTTCTAAGGTCGGTGGGCCGGCGGGGGCATCTTTGGGCTTCCTGACCGCGGTGCCCACCGGGGTGCCGGTCAATATCAGGTCGCCGGCGTCTAAGCGCTGGAAACGGGACAGCGCCTGCAGCGCTTGGACCGGGGGATAGATCATGTCGCCCTTGACCACACTGTTCTGGCGTTCCTCGCCGTTGACCTGCAGCTGTACCCGCAGCTCCCCGAAGCGCTCAAGCTCATCGGCATCGAGTAGCACCAGCGCGGGCCCGACCGGTGTGAATGTCGGATAGGACTTCGCTTCGTAGTACTGGCCTTTGGCCTGTTGCACGTCTCGCGCCGACACATCGTTGGTCACCGCCAGACCGCAGACGAAATCGGCCAGGTTTGCGTCGATGACCTCAGTGCCGACAGGTACAGCGCGGCCGATGACCAGCCCGATCTCCACTTCGTAGTCCAAAAGCTGGACATGGTCGGGTTTGACGATGTCATCAAATGGCCCAGTGATTGAACCGGACGCCTTACGGAAAAAGGTCAGCTGCGTCTTGGCAGGGTCGCGGCCGACGTCTCTGACGTGGGAGGCGTAGTTGACTGCCTGGGCCACCACTCGACACGGCAAAGTCACCGGCGATAGCAGCTCCAGGCTGTCGATAGGAACCGTGTCAGTGCTGCGCGCGGCGTCGTCGATGGCCGCTCGGTCGGCCAGCAGCTCGCGAGTGGTGGCGGCATCCGTTGAGACGCGAGCGGCCCCGGTAGCGGTTTGCACCCACCAACCATCGGCGGTGCGGAGAATCGAGACGGTCATAACAAGTCCTTCTTTCGATTATGAGGTGGGGGTTTGCGAATCAGATAAGCAACGCATCAGCGGTCAACGAATCCGCCAGTCGCCTGAGTCTAGGTTGGCCGTCGCTCGATTCCCTACCCTTAGAGATGATCCGACAATTCCGCACCTCCGAGAAAATCTTTGGTGACCTCGGGTCCCCATTGGTACAGCCCGGAAACGGTGAACGGCGCCCAGCCGGGCTCGAGCGTGCTATCGAACAGGTCGCCGTCGGTGAAGTGCTCGACCAGTAAACCGTCCGGGTCGCGCCAGTAGTCGAAGATCTGACTGCCCTGAATGTGGCGGCCGATGCCCCACGAGCGGCGATACCCGCGCTCGGCCAGGTATTGGCCACCGGCGGCCAGAGCGTCGAGGTCGCACACCTGGTACGCCGAATGCACGTAACAGTTGGCCGGGCCTGACGCCAACGCCAGAGTGTGGTGGTCGGTGGGGGTTGCGCCGCGGTCGCAGCGGTTGAAGCTCATGACCGGTCCGCGCTCACGCTGACCGGGGGCGAAGCAAAAGTCGCTGACGATTAACCCTAGATGATCCAGAAACCAGTTCAGCGATTCGATGTACTTTGTGGTCTGCCACACCACGTGCCCGAGCCGTTGTACCCCGGTGGGCACCCGCGGGGGCCGCTGGGTCGCGTTAACGCGCACCACTTCGTGGCCGAAGTTGAACACATGCGGGTCTTGGGCGGGCAGCGCCGGAAGCTGATGCATCCCAGATGCGACCCTCACCGGCAGCCCGCTGGGGTCGACCATATCGACCGCCACCCCGCCGAGTGTCTCCGGCAGTGGACGGACGCTGGCACCCGTCGCATCGGCCAACCGCTGCACGTCCGATTTGTCGACGGCGGCGAACGTCGGCCCGATACAGCGCGCGTGCGGACCGCGGCGGATCACCAGGCACGCCGTGCCGGCGTCGCTGCCCCGCAGATGCAGCTCATCGTCCGTGCGCAACGCGGTAGTGAAGCCGAACGCGTGGGCGAATTTTTCAGCGTCAGTCAAGTCGGGCTTTTCGAACTCCAACCAAGCGACGTCATGCACCTTGATGATCGGGTCACGCGACCGTCCCGGATGTTCTCCCTTACGTGCGCCCTCCTCGCTGTGCAGATCACCCTGCGCACCGCTGACATGCTTGCTCATAGATGATGCTCTCCTAATCCCCGGCACTGGGGGAAACCTCGCGGTTCGTGTGCGGCTTGACTTGGACGGGGTGTCGCGTCCGCGTGGCCTTGCCGATGACGTCGTGGCGGTGACTTGCAGACAAACGGTTCGGAATGCCAAAGCTCAGCGCAGAGGCAAGCGTAGCACCGAGACCTAGCGAATCGGTGCTACTTTCGAATCCATTGGTTGTCGTGCCAATTGGCTGGGCAGGCCCAGCGTGCGGTATTACATCACGAGCAGCTAAACTACTGCCGGCGCTGTACTTTTCGACAGCCGGTGTTGTGTCCGGCATTCGGGCCGTCCTAGGGCAATCGGTGCGTCCACGGGTACCGCACATGCGTAGCAGGGGGGCCAGGCGCATCTGCTCGGCCAGCGCCAGAGTCGCATACACAACGCACGCCCCAGCGAGCGGGATGGTCGTCACACCCATGGCTTCCAGGTAGATGCCGTGCTCGGTACCGAAACCGTTTGGTGCCAAAACCATAAAAGAGCAGCGCGAACAGCTAACGACGCGGCAACCTGTCCAGCAATTTGGTGTAGAACGATCACGGCCGGCGGCCCGTTGCCTCGCTACCCTCCATCCATTGCCCTCTCGCGAACCCACGACAGTACGCCTTCGACTACGTCGTCGCCGGTCAGCGGAGAGCGGGTGGGATCGCTGATGATGTGGAGCGTCTCGCCATCAAGCGCGAATTTCCGCGCCTGCTCGGAACCTACCCAGGGTTGAGACCACGCAACATCGACCATCGTGATGAATCGGTCCGGTGGCTCCAGGCGGAACTGCCCGGAATACGCGATTGTGTGTCGAAATGCGTCGGCTTCTTCAGCTTCGGTTGCGGGTAGTTTCTGTCCTTCAGCGGTCAGCAACGCTGCCATGCGACCTTCGGGGAGCAGGATCAGAACACCGTTTGGCCGGGCCCCGAATGGCTCGATGCGCTCGCTCGTCTTCACGTTCTGCAAGAAGTAGCTTCTCAGGCGCCAAACCCCAAATACGTCAGACAGTTCCGTCACGAATCAGCCTCCTCACGCGCCATATGGCAGCAACAATCGGGTGGTCGCGGTAACCATATCGCCTTGCGCGCGATCGTCTCGCCAAAGGACGGCGATGTCCCCGAGATCCCAGTGCCATTGGCGACTCTGGGGCCGACGCACAGGCTATCAAGTTAACGGCGTAACTGGTTGTTGTGTAGTTACTTTCGGCCTGCAGTCGATCGCCGTGGGACAGCGATTTTGGACACCATCGGCGGTCTCGTCGGTGACACTGATTTTCGAGCCAAAGGCCGAGCTGGCGATGGAACGTCGCTGTAGGGGTGCGTAGTCGGCCGTCAGAGTTGGCACTGCTGCGCGGCAGGAACAGGGCCATGGCCGAGAATCGCTGCCGGGTGCACTCCTACTACGCCCCAATCATGGTGGTGAGTTCGGACTCGCACACCTCCGGGCGCGGGGGCGCCATCCGCGTACACAGACCGGAGTGTCCTCGGTCCCGCCGGTCGAGGCTGATGCTTCGAACGTGGCGCGTGGGCGATCGATTTCCAATTCGACTCCACCACCGACGGCAAGACCATCAAGATCGCCCCGATTCTCCCTGCTGCACATCGTCGAGCGCTCGATCACCGACGAACGACTCATCACCGAACTCGAGACGGCCTACACGGCGGCCGGCGGACCGCCGAAGATGCTGCGGATAGACAACGCCCGGAGTTGGATTCCAAAGCGCGACAACAGTTCTGCGAGCACAGGGCCGACATTGGTCTAAATTCCGCCGGGGTCAACGGCCATATCGTTCAGCAACCGACCCAGGAAGCAGTGCCTCAATCGCAACCACTGGAACACCCTATTCGAGGCCCGCGGGGTCATCGCGGACTTCAAACACGAACATGATCACAGGCCTCCGTTCGACGCCGGGCTATCGCACACCGGCCGAGTACGCTGCGGCGCGCAGGCACACCCACACCTCAATGGCCTGCGAGACCAACTGAATCCGAATCAAGCAAACCCGACTCTAACTACTTCGACCTGAAAAAGTGACGGCCCCTGAGTCTGCTGTTGGTGCGCGAATACCGCGTGACTGTGGAGGCAGAGATCCGTGCTTTGGGGCGTCGGGTCATGCTGCGAGGCCGCTGATCTTGACTAGGTTGTGGGCGAGGACGCCGTGTCCGGTCCAGATTCGGGTTCCTTCGGTGCCATCGATGGAGGAGCGGCTCCAACCGTAGTTTCGTTTGAGAGTGCTGATGCGGCCTTCGCTGCCGGTGCGCCACTTGATTGTTCGTCGGAAGGCTGGCCGGTGTTCCTCGGCTTGCCGAGCCTTGCCGGGTTTGCCTTTTCGCGGTATCACGACCGTACGTACACCGAGGTCGTGCAGGTCGTTTTCGACGCGTTCCTCGCCGTAGCCGCGGTCGGCGGTGACGGTGCCCGGGGTACGCCGGGCGCGTTTGGTGACCCGTTTGACCGCGGGCGCTAGTTGCGGCGCGTCGGGTGGATTGCCTTGCTCCACACGGTGGTCCAGGACGATGCCGTCGTCGTTGTCGACGATCTGGGCCTTGTGCCCGAACTCGACCGGCCGGCCCAGCCTGCCCTTGGCGATCGGGCGGGCATCGCCGTCGTGAAGGCTGACCCGCCGACTCGCCCCGTCCGGGATGTGCCCGGCGACGCGCTGCTGGGTCTGCGCCACGATCTGCCGCGTCGCTTCCAGCAGTTTGGCCAGGTCGTTGACCGCACGCACCAGCCGGCCACGTCGCCGGCCGGCTGCTGCATCATGCTCGCCGCGGGCGCGCAGGTCGGCAGCTTTGACCTGGGCCCGGCGCACCGCCCGCTTGGCGTTGACCAGTAGCCGCTCGGCCTCGCGCGCCGCGGTTTTGGCCAGCACAGCCAGCTCCCCGGTGCTGGTCAGCACCGCGGCCTTGGCCTCGTCGCGGCCCAGCGCGGCGCGAGAGCGCAGTTTCGACGCGATCGCGTGCGCGCGCTTGCCCGCCGCGCGGGAGCGGTCCCGCAGCTGGGTGCGCACCGCGCCCCCAGCGGCCTGGATCCGCTTGCCGATCCCGGCGATCCGGCGCGTCGCCTTGGCCAGCAGACTCGAATCGGTCGGATAGGCCACATTAGCCGGCACCACCGTGGTATCCACCCGAATCCGATTAGTACGCAACAACTTCGCCTCAGCCGCCTTGGCCAACAGCACCTCATTGAGCCCGTCGACCGCCGCACTGCCACACCGGGTGGTCAGCTTCATCAACGTGGTCGGATGCGGCACCGACCCATCCAGTCCGATCCGGCAGAACCGGCGCCAAGTGATCGAATCCGCGACTTCTCGGCACAGCGACTCATAGCCCAGCCGGTAACGGAACTTCAAGAACATCAACCGCAGATAGGTCTCCATCGGCGTGGACGGACGCCCGATCCGTGTATCGAAGAACGGCTCGAACGGGGCGAAGAACACCGGATCATCGAGCAGCCCATCGACCCGCGCCAACTCATCGGGCAACTTCAACAACTCCGCGGGAAGCACTGCCTCCCAAAGCGACACCTGATCGCCTACAGTACGAAACACGATGGCCTCAATCCCTTCCGCAACAAGGGCTTGAGGCCATCTTTCCTGTTCAGCACCATCAACCCGCGGATCAACGCGCCGACTTTTTCAGGTCGAAGTAACTAGAGCGGGGGGTGGACTCAGTAGCGGAGGACTCGCCATCCGCCGCAACGCCCTCGGATCGGATTCCGCAACCCCACCCACGACCGCTGAACCCCTCGCGATGGGCTACCGCGATCGCAATCGCCTGGCACCACACCCGAGCCGCCTTTCCCTGACCCCGCCCCCAGTCCACTATGCCCAAACCCGAAAACACCTTCGCCACAAGCTAACCCGAACAGACCCCAGCTCACACCCACCGGCATGAAAAAACGAGGCTAGCACTAAGTCACAAGCAGCCCAGTCCCAATTCTCTGATGGCGGTTATGCGTTGGGCGGCGATCTGTGGTGCTAGATCTTTCCAATCGTTGGACGCGGTGACTTGTTGGGAGTGTCTGCGGTAGAGCCAAGTAATGGTTGAGAGTAGATAGCCTGGTGTTAATTCTGTGAGAGCAGTAAGGAGTGCGACATCGGCTCCTACGGGGTAGCTGCCCCATCCACCTAATGCGCGTATGGTGGTGGTGCGTATGGTCAATCCCGCAGTGTGCACTGGCCATAGAAATGGCTCGTTACGAGCGCAGACATCGCAGATGTAGTCGTTGACCACTCCGGGCTCGATGATTCCAGGGGTGATTGGTGCGGTGATGGATACCCGACGGTTACCGGGGAGTAAGTCATCGACTTGTGCTGCTACCCAATGGATTTGGGGGTAATTTGCGAATGTGTCAATTGCCATGGCAAGGGCGCCGGGCAGTAACAGATCATCGTCGTCGAGAACGTGAACAAGCTCGCCTAGGGCACGAACTAAGGCAAGATTGCGGGTTTGCCCTTCGCCGAGTTGCTTACGATTGGACTGGTACCTAGCGAACGGAAAGAGGGCGACGTCTTCGCTTAGCTTCGGAGATTCGCCGTCCTCTTGAACAATCCATTCTAATGTCCAGCTAGGGGGGAGCGCCTGATTCATTAGACTTCGACCTGCTTCAAGCAGGAAGTCGCGTCGTGCTTGCTGAGTTGGGGTCAATACGGAAATTATTGGCATTGTTGGCTCCGTTATAGCTCCTTATGCGCGGTCGGCCTCCTTCGGATTTTTGCTTCCAAAGCGGCAACGGTGCTTTTATGATTTATCATCATAGGGTCTCGCGCTGGGATCAACTGGCATTTCGCGGGGCATCGCAAAGCGCCTTTGGCGTGCATGCCCGTAGGCGGCGCGGCCCCAGAAGCCGAGCTCGCGGCACGCGCGGCAAAGCTCGCGCAGCTCCCGATCCTCCCGGCTCGACACTCCCGCCCGCCTCGCCGGTATCGACCTCGGCTCAGCCCACCACCGGTGCAGTGTCGCCGCGCTATCCCCATCCGGCCAGCGTTCGCCCTGATCACCGACCACGGGGTCTTGTAGTCACCGGTGTGCCCGAAGACCATCCGCAGCCCCCGGGCTAGCTTTCACGCTGGTAGTCAGTCTGACATCGGGCACGATCGTATAGCCGGGCGCTGTGCTCGGCGTTTGGCGCGATGAAGGGCTGTCGTTGTGGATGGCTGAGCCGCGCGAGAATGGCAGGCTGATCAGGCGCCGTCGAGCGGCAGGCTTTCGTGTGCGCCATGAGACGGCCCAGCGCGGGCGAGCGGCAAGCTAGGTTGCGCCGTCGTGCGGCATAGCTACCGTGGCCGTCACCGTCCGCGGCTGAGCCTTCCTCGATGATACCGCTCTTCATCGAAGGGTTGTTGGGTTCGCAGGAGCCGATATGCCAGACGGCACACGTTGCGGGCCAATGCCACCCGGGCCTGGATCGGTGCCATGCCTCGGGCGCGCAATTCGGCGTTGCGTTCGGCGAATGACGGTGAGCTGATCGACAGACCCCAGGCCATGCCCATTAACGCGTCTCGATGTTCGGCGAGGCCCTGTCGGGATATTCAGCTCCGGCGATGTAGGGTCGCCGACTGGTAGAGAGCGGGTGCTAAACCGGTTGCCGAATACAGGTGCTCAGCGTCGGAGAAGCGCGCAATCGGCAGGCTGAACGCCGCAAATGCGGCGGCGCGGGTGACTGCGACTCCGGGCAATGTGGTCAAGATCTGACCTTCCGTGGCGGCGAGCAGCTCGGTGATCTCGGCATCAAGTGAGCGATGTCGGCTTGCAAAGCCCGGTAGCGGTGCACGTCTCGGTCCAGTCGCCGGGCACGTTGTTTGGCATCGGCCGGCGGGGACAGACATCCTCGCCAGCGGCGCACCCAGTACTCGGCGGTGACTTGGGTTATTCGGCCTGGAGCCCGGGCTCAATGAGCGCAACTGGGGCGGGCGACCGGCAAACGCGGCAGCACAGCCCAATACAGCCAGCCCCGTCGGCGAGGCCAGCGGCTCCGCCCGGCCATGCCCGGGCGGAGCCGACAGACCCGGACACAACGCATTCAACTGCGCATGCAAACGCTGCTGAGCGACCTTACGGTCAATCACTAGGCCACGACGATGACGAACCGCCGCCCGCAATGCATCTACCACCAATTCCTCGCCGTAGCGCCGGCCATGGCCCTGGCGGGCCAGATTAGTCAACGCCGCGCAGTCGCGGCCATCGGTCTTAACCCAATACCGTTCAGTTAAGGTTACATGGGTGTAGTTTATGACCTATGCCTCGTGCGGGTTGGCGGAAGCCTGAGTCGGATCGCCGGTTGTCAGATTTGGTGTCGGTGGGGGTGCTGACGCGGGTGTTTCCCGCAACGGTGGTGGATGAGGTGATCGAGCAGGCCGGTCGCACTCAGCAGCGGCATCGGTCGTTGCCGGCGCGGGTGATGGCGTATTTCGCGATCGCGATGGGCCTGTATTCAGAGGGCTCGTATGAGGATGTGTTGGCCCAGCTCACTGATGGTTTGGCGTGGGCGTCGGGGTGGCGTGAAGAGTATCGACTGCCGGGTAAGTCGGCGATCTTTCAGGCTCGTGAGCGGCTGGGATCGGCCCCGTTGGCCAGCTTGTTTTCCCGGGTAGCCCGCCCGTTAGCCGGACCGCAAACCCCAGGGGCTTGGCTGGCCGAGCGGCGGCTGGTGGCCATCGACGGCAGCTGTCTGGATGTGGCCGACACCCCAGCCAACGACGAGTACTTCAGTCGTCCGGGGGCCGGCGGCAGGGGTGAGAAGGCCGCATTTCCGCAGGCCCGGATCCTGGGGCTGGCCGAGTGTGCCACGCATGCGGTCTTCGCCGCAACGATCGGTGGTTACCGTGACTCGGAGGCCAAACTCGCCGAAAAGCTGCTGGATGCTCTCACGCCGGACATGCTGCTGCTGGCTGATCGCGGGTTCTTCTCGTATGCCTTGTGGCGCAAAGCCCTTGCGACCGGAGCCGACCTGTTGTGGCGAGTACGCACCGACGCCTACGCGCCACAACCGGTGCATGTGCAGGATCTTGCTGACGGCTCGTGGCTAGCGCATCTGCAGTCCAGCGCTGACCGTCGCAGCGAGCCGATGCTGGCACGAGTCATCGACTACACCATCGACGACGGACGCGAAAACTCCACCAGCTACCGGCTATTCACCACGCTGACCGATCCCGAACAGGCCCCCGCCGTCGAGTTGGCCGCCGCCTACGCCCAGCGCTGGGAAATCGAAAACACCTTCGACGAACTCAAAACCCATCAACGCGGACCCCAGGTGGTACTGCGCTCGAAGTCCCCTGATCTTGTCCTACAAGAGATTTGGGGACATCTGTGCTGTCACTACGCCATTCGTACCCTGATGGCCCAGGCCGCCGAACACGCCGGCGAGGACCCCGACCGGGTCAGTTTCACCGCCGCGCTGCGCATCACCCGCCAATCCGTCGCCCAACAGGGCGCATTTCCCCCCTGAGGACCCCCAAGCCGCCGATCAGCACTGGTGGGCCTTCCTGCGCCGCCTGCTCGACCGACTCAACCCCGCCAGGCGCCGACGATCCGCACCACGGGTGATCAAACGCAAAATGTCCAAATGGCACGTCAAACGCGCAACTCACGCTCACTGGCCCCAACCCCAACGCCCACCAGACGTCACGACTCTCCGCCTTAACTGAACGGTATTGGTCTTAAACCGTGCCGATCCCAATTGCGTTCGCGCAGCCCTGGTTTCCGACGGCGCGAAAATCCGCACCGAATCCGGGTGAGACCGTTCCAGCTCGGCAACCCACGACCAATGCAAATCACCGGTTGCTTCGACCGCGATCACCGCCTCTTTGGCGTTGTGTGCAGCCATCAGACGCCCTAGGGCATCCACTCCCGCACGCGACACCGGCAAGGACACCGGCTCGGCCAGTAAACCAGCCCCATTACTTACCCAAACCCGGTTCAGCACCTTCCCCGGATCCACCGCAACTACCACCGTCGCCGGATCAAGGGCAACCGCCAACATCGACATGAACCGCCTCCTCTGAATCGAACTCCAACAAGAGTCCGCTCAGTTACGGTTCATGGCCTATCAGCTACTAAGACCTGAAACCTGGGGTTGGGGTGGTGCTGGTCGGGCGATCGGCTTACATCAGCTTGCTGGCCGGCTGGCGGTGTGGGTTTCAGCCTGCCAGGGTGCTGATCTTGACGAGGTTGTGCGCGAAGACTCGATGTCCGCACCAGATTCGGGCGCCGTCGATGCCGGTGAGTTCGGCGCGGTTCCAGCCATAGCTGCGTTTGAGGTGGTTGATTCGGCCTTCGGATCCGGTTCGCCATTTGATCTTGTCGCGGAAGGCCCGTCGGTGTTCGAACTCGCGGCGCGCAGCACCAGGTTTGCTCCTGCGTGGGATGGCCACGCTCGACACACCGAGCTGGCGTAGATCGTTCTCGACCGAAGCGTCTCCGTAGCCGCGATCGGCTGTCACTGCTCGTGGTGGACGTCGGGTGCGGCGGATGATCCGTTCGATCGCAGGGGCTAATTGTGCTGCGTCGGACGGGTTTCCGAGCCCGACACTGTGGTCGAGGATGACACCGTCGGCGTTGTCGACGATTTGAGCTTTGTAGCCGAACTCGACCGGCTTGCCCAGGCGCCCTTTGCGGATTGGGCGCGCATCGGGATCATGCAAGCTGACCAGGCGGCGGCTGGAGTCCGGCATCACCCCGGCCAACCGGCTACGGGTCTGTACCACCACACACTGGGTGCGCGCCACGACCGTGGCCAAGTGGTTGATCGCCTGCCGCAACCGGGCCCTACGCCGCCCGCTTGCACCCCCAACCGCGCGTTTGGCGTTGCGGATCACCGTGGCGGCCTCACCGATGGCCTGTTCGGCGATCCCAGCCAACTCCCCGGTGATACGCCGCACCGTCGCCTGGGCCTGATCCTGTTGCTGCTAACCACGCAACCGCAGTTTGGAGGCGATCGAGCGGGCACGTCGACCCGCCGAGCGGCGACGGTCGCGGGCGCAAGTACGCACCGCCCCGCCGGCGGCTTTGATCGCCTCCACACTGCGCGCCATCGTCGCGATCCCCTTGGCCAAAAGGCTCCGAATAGGTCGGATACCCAACATCGGCCTCTACCACGGTGGTGTCGGCACGAACCTTATTGGTGCGCACCAATTTCGACTCGATCGCCTTGGTCAGTAGCGCCTCGTTGAGCCCCCCGACGGCTGCCGCACCACAGCGCGTCGTCAGCTTCATTACCGTGGTCGGATGCGGCACCAGCCCGTCCAGCGGTATCCGGCAAAACCGGCGCCAGGAGATCGAATCGGCGACCTCGCGACACAGCGATTCGTAGCCCAGCCGGTCGCGGAACTTCAAGAACATCAGCCGCAGATAGGTCTCCATCGGTGTCGATGGGCGCCCCAGTCGCGGATCGAAAAACGGCACAAACGGCGCGAAGAACGCCGGATCATCCAGCAGCGCATCCACTCGAGCCAACTCCGCGGGCAACACCAGCAACTCCGACGGCAAGATCGCATCCCACAACGTCGGCTGATCATTTACACCTCTGAACACGATGGCCTCGATCCCTTCTTGCCCAAGGGTTCGAGGTCATCCTTACCTGCTAAGCCACACCACACGACGGATCAACGCGCCGACTTTTTTCAGGTCTTAGTGCTAGACGTTCTCGTCGTGTCCGTCGGGCCCTCCCTTCCCCAAAGGAAGGCGTGCATAAAACCCCGGGGATCAACAGGGCTGCACTTGCTTAAATGACTGGATGGATCTCATGAGGCTCACCGACGCATTGTTTCTGCTTGCCGAATCTCGTGAGCGTCCCACCCATGTAGGCGGCTTACTGCTATTCGAGCCGCCAGAAGGCGCAGGCCGAGATTACATCGGGGAGCTCTATGAGGCACTGCTCGCGAACGAGGATGTCCAGCCCACGTTCCGTAAGCGTCCCGCGACGTTGCTGGGTAGAGTTCCCAACCTGGCATGGTCGTATGATCGCGAGCTCGATGTCGGCTACCACGTGCGCCGCTCGGAGCTGCCGCGGCCGGGAGGTGTCAGCGAGCTGTTGGAGCTGACTTCCCGGTTGCATAGCGGCATGCTTGACCGCCGGCGCCCGCTGTGGGAAGCGTGCATGGTGGAAGGGCTCAACGACGGGCGGTTTGGGCTGTACGTCAAGTTGCATCATGCGCTGATGGACGGAGTCTCGGCGGTACGGGTCATACAGCAGAACATGCTGTCGGCAGATCCAGCTGACACGGAGCTGCGAGCATGGTGGAGTTCCCATCGTCGACCGGAGGGATCGGGGGGATCGATGTCTTCCTGTGCCGTCAGGAACCGGGCGAAATCTTTTGCAGCGCTGGCCCATTCGACACTGAAACTGGCCCGTGCCGCGCTATGGGAGCAGCAACTGACCTTGCCTTTTCTGGCACCACGCACCATGTTCAACGTCAAGATCGGGGAGGCACGGCGATGCGCAGTGCAGTCTTGGTCGTTGGAGCGCGTTATGGCCGTCAAGGAGGCCGCCGGGGTGACTGTTAACGATGTTGTGCTAGCTATGTGTTCTGGCGCGTTGCGCTACTACCTGGTCGAACAACACGCATTGCCGAACACGCCGCTGGTCGCATCGGTGCCGATTAGTCTGCGCTCGGTATCCGAAGTAGGCGGTAACAAGATCGGCACGGTTCTGTGCAATCTTGCTACCAACATCGATGATCCCGCGACAAGGCTGGAGACGATCAGCGTGTCAATGCGCCGAAGCAAGAAGGTGTTCTCCGAATTGGATCAGTTGCATGTGCTGGCATTGTCAATGCTCACTATGTTACTGCCGCTGGCTTTTCCTTCGGCCAATGTTCTCATATCGAATGTTCCTGGACCGGCTGAACCGATGTATTGGGGGGGAGCCCGGCTCGACAGCATTTATCCGTTAGCCAACGTTATGAACGGTGAAGCGCTAAGCGTCATTCTGACGAACAACGCGGGTAATCTGGATTTCGGTCTGGTGGCGTGCCGGCGCAGTGTGCCGCACCTGCAGCGGCTGCTTGCGCATTTGGAAACGTCGCTCAGTGATCTGGAACGCGCCATCGGAGTCTAGAGATACTTAACCTCCATGCGGCTGCATTATCCGTCGGGGCTCAAGCGCGACGGGGGGTGCCGACCCGATCGGTGAAGGCGCGCATCAGACGTGGTGGGAGTATCCGCCCCACACTGACAAGCGCTTTGTACTGCATCCCCGGGATGCTGATCACCTTGCCGCGGGCGACATCGGCGACACCCCTGGATACCACGTCGTCGACCTCCAGCCACATAAACGACGGTACCTGGGGCTCAGCGGTGCCAGCCTTTCGAAAGAATTCGGTGGCCGTAATTCCTGGACACACCGCGTGGACACCGACACCGGTGTCCTTCAACTCCCGGGCCAAAACCTCTGTGAACGCGACCACCCACGCCTTGGATGCCGAGTACATAGACCCAAACACTGGTCCTGGCAGGAGGCCGGCCACACTGGCAACGTTGATGACCGTGCCAGTACCGGAAGCGAGCATCGCCGGTAATGCCGCCCTGGTCAACTGCATTACCGCGGTCACGTTGAGGTCCAACTGAGCTTGGAGCTGGGCGGGATCCGTGGTCCAAAACTTGCCGGGCATGGCACCTGCGTTGTTCACTAACACCCGGACGCCGGCCGCCAGCCGGTCGGCCACTTTGCGACGGTCGGCAGGATCAGACAAATCGGCTGGTAACACCTCGACGGTACGGCCAGCGTGACGTAGCTCGCTGGCAATTTGTTCTAATCGGTCCACGCCTCGGGCCACTAACACCAAGTCGTAGCCGAGGTCTGCATAATGTTGAGCAAAACCAGCGCCGATTCCGGAGGTGGGGCCTGTGATTAGAGCGACGGGGCGAGGCATCGTGCCAGTATAACCAGACACCAAGTACATCAAACTCCAGCAAGCATGCGGATCGGCTCCCCCAATGCGGATTTCTCGAAATCGAGATGCCGGAGCCACAATTCAGCGATTCTCGCCCGTTGGCGTTATCACCCTTTGGTGGCCGTCTCTCCGCATGACGACCGCCAACGGTCTGTTTCTCGTTCCCGATGCCGATGCCGATGAGATTTCGTACCGCGGCTTATATCGGCATCACCAACGTGACAACGTCCAGTGGCGCTGCCGGTGACCGAGATCGCGCAGCCAACGGAGCCGTTGTCACCCATAGTGGGTGACGGCGGCGACCCGAAACATGTTGCGCCCAATACGAACTGACCCCTTCCCCAGCCCCGGGGTGTGGTATGCGACACCGATACACCGTGAACGCCCTGTCCGGGAATGATCGTCATCCGCCGACCCGACGACGCCGAGGCCCCTACTCGCCGACGCCGGCAACCAGCTGCGAGACTCGCTTACCAGTGCTCACTGGTGCCGCCTACTGGGATCACCGACGCCACGGGTTCTACGACCCGATGCGGACGCTGAACGGTATGTACACCTTCGGCCGGCTCCTCGCTCCGCCTCACACCGGCCGAAAAGCAGGCACCCAAGGCAACCTCGCGGCGTCGGCGTGGCGGCTCACCACGTCGAACACCAACCGTCACGCCGCCCACAATGCCGTCACTCCGTCGAGCAGCCGTCAGTACAGTGCGACGACCAACCCCACCATCTACGTCTTTACCACAAGTGACGGCATCGTCGTCAGTTCAGTGCCACGCAACACCCATATCTGGGTGACCTTTACATTTCACAGTGGCCCGAGTTCGTTCGTGAGGGGTCGTTGGGCTGACGAGTTCGTCGTGATTCGCTGAGTCGTGGTAGGCGTTGCCGCCAGATGCCGCGGAGTGACGCCGGGTTCCATGGTCCTTGGTGGGTGGCTGCGCCTATCCCGGGGTCGATCGGACGCGAGGCCTGTGGGTCGGGGGATCTCCCCAACACGGTTCGCTGCGTCGGCGAAATTCTGTGCTCAGCGGAAGGTTTCGAGACGTGAAGCATAACGTAGCGGGAATGGCGCATGGGGTGGGTAGCGCGTGCAGCAGCCGGGCAGCGCAGAGTCTCCGTTTCGGCCTTGGCCACCGGACCATCCAACAGCAGACGCCGAATCCTCCAGCACAGCAAGGTCGAAACGCGATGGCGGCGGCGATAACCCGGTGGTATCGATCGCGTGAACCAGTGCGACGGCCACCCAGCGGTCCTTGCCGCAGCGGATGAACCCGTCGCCGTAGGGCGTACACCCGAAGCCGCGCCTCCAACCGCTGGGGCCTGCCCGCCGCGGGTGGAGGTCGCGATGACCTGGTAGCGGTAGCCGTTGATCTGCTCGAACAGGCGATAGCTGACGTCGTCAGCTATCGCCTGTTCCCCGCGCCTACGCGACAGGGATTCGCACGAGCAAATATGTAGTCTACCAAATAACAGCAGTGCTGTCCTGGCGAACAGGATATGTAACTGCGATGATAGCGGTTGACGCTCCGCTATACGGTAGATTAGGATCCGTTATATGAATCACAGCTATTTATGCTGCGCTGCCGCCGGAAGCACCCTCAAGCGCATTGCGCGTAGCCGGGGCGATTGCCGCCTGCGCAGTGGTAACCCCGAGACAGGAGCGCTATGACGCTGCCCAGTGAGGAGCTCTCCGTGGCGACAGCGAGCGCGTCCGCCAGTGACTCTCGAAACGCGGCATTGTCGGCGTCGCCGCGGCTGGCCACAACCGGGACGGTCGATTTGGCCGGCTTGCATTCGCTTCCGGTCTGGCAACAGAACCAGGTCTTTGCCGACTCGGAAGCCGAAGTGGCGCACGCCATCGTCCATGACCTCGCGGACAACAACCCAGAAATGGCTGCCCGCTACGGCATACGGGGGTGGCAGAAGCTCGCCGGATTGAGTTCGGCGGCGTTTGGTGTCATCGCTGCGCTACTGGCGCCGTCGGTGCTGCTACTGGCCTTACTGGGGATCACGTCCGGCATTGTGTTGATCACGTTCATCCTGTCGGTCGCGGGTCTGCTGCGTTCCAGAGCCGGCAGCGCTCGGCGGCAGTTGGTGCCGGAGTTGGCCGACGAGCAGCTACCCACCTATACCGTGCTGGTCCCGGCCTACCGGGAGGAGGAGGTCATCGGTGCCATGGTGAAGTGCCTGGCTAAGCTGGACTATCCGCCGCAGCGTCTTGAAGTGCTGCTGCTTGTTGAACGCGGCGACATCGGCACGCAGCGCGCGATCGCGGCAGCGGGTCCACCGGCGTACATGCGGGTCCTGCAGGTGCCATCGGGCCCGCCGCGGACCAAGCCGCGATCCTGCAACGCCGGATTGCTAGTCGCCAATGGCGAGTTGCTAACGATCTTCGACGCAGAGGACCGGCCGGAACCCGATCAGCTCAGGCGCGCCGCCGCGGTGTTCGCCGCCAATTCTACTGACCTGGCGTGCGTACAGGCGGAATTGCGCACCGGCAACGAACGCACGAACCTGCTCACGCATTGCTTCGGTGTGGAGTACGCACTGCGTTCGCGATTGATATTGCCGGGACTGGTCGCGCTCGGCGTGCCCTTTCCCCCCTGTGGCACCAGCAATCACTTCCGGACTCAGGTGGTGCGGGATGTGGGCGGATGGGACGCCTGGAACGTTTCTGAGGACGCGGACCTGGGGATGCGCCTGCACGCACTGGGCTATCGGATGACAACGGTCGACTCCGTCACCTTCACCGACGCGACAGACCGGCTGCGGGACTGGATCTGGCAGCGGACGCGGTGGCATAAGGGCTATCTGCTGACCGCGTTGATCCACACACGAGCACCACTAGACACAGTCCAGCGATTCGGTGTCCGAGGGCTAGTAGGGCTCATGACCGTCGTGCTGGGCACACCGCTGCAGTTCCTTGTGCAACCCGTAATATCCGCTCTCGGGATCAGTGGCTCGCTCGGATTCCGGGGTTTAATTCACGCGGTCTATGCAGACACCAACGTGATATCGGCGATCCAATTCGCGACCTTGCTGATCTGGCTAATTGCCGCGTATCTAGCTTGCGTCAAACCACGCCGGATTCATCTGCTCGTCGTTGCCGCCCTGCCAGTGTATTGGCTGGCGCACTGGTTCGCCGCGTGGCGCGCACTCTATCAGCTGGTTACCGCGCCATTCGTCTGGGAAAAGACCGCACATCATGCCAACGGAGCCACGGAATCAGCGACCGTTACGGCCTCTCCCGGCCACTGCGAATCAACCTCAAGACTGACAGGGATCTGTGGACATGGAAATTGACTACGCATACGGCTGGGACTTCGTCGATGACGACGGCCGACGATTTAAACTACGCTTCCGGTGCAGCTCCGCACCGTGGTCCGACTTGTGCGCCTTTGGCGAAATCGGCCAACTCATCGCGATCCAAGACAACAACCGGCTTAACGAAATCGCCCTGAGCAGGCACGACGTGTCGAAAAGAGAGATCGACGAAGCGATCGATGGGTGGGAACGGTGGGCCACCGTGGTCGATAATAGCCCATACCGCCTACTCAGCCTGGCCCGGATACGCGCTCGTATTCGCGTCGCGGGCCTACACTAACCGTGTCACGCCAAGGCGAAGAATCTGGGCCAGGACCCGCAACGACCTGCCGCCGACTGGGCGCGGGGATGATTGTCGCAATCGGCCGCCTTCTCACGCTACCGGAGCCACAACCGTGCTATCCGCGACGTTCAGCAGCCTATTTCGAGGCGGCGCGGATATCTCGCGAGATGGACCGCCTATGACGGCACACACCGCACACCGCTGTCAAAACGCGCGGCTGAAATCCTACGCCTAGCCAACCCGAGGGAAAACAATGACACTGTCACCTTCGCGGACGCTCGCAGCGGCGTGTGCGGTCCTACTGGCGCTCACCGGCTGCACCGGCGGACATCCGGGCGCGCCCAGCGCGGGCTGCCGGACCCTGGCTGCCGATCCCGGATGGTACGGCGATAACCGCGACCGGATCAACGGGATGATCAAGCAGCTGGGCAGCTGCGGAAAAACCGGTACGGTGACCGACGGAGCCCCCTTGGCATTGTTCGACTGGGACAACACCGTGGTGCGAAACGACATCGGCCACGCGACCTTCTTCTGGATCGTCCGCAACTCCAAGATCCGCCAACCCCCTGCCGGGGACTGGACCACCACCAGCCAATTCCTCACCCCGCCGGCCGCCGCTGCCCTGGCCGCCGCGTGTGGCCCGCTTGCGGCTGCCGGCCAGCCGCTGCCAACCGGAACCGACCCCGGATGCGCCGACGAGCTGGTGTCAATCTACAACGACGGCCAGACTCGTTCGGGTGCAACGGCATTCGCCGGGTACAACCACCGAAGGTTCAAACCGGTCGATGCCTGGTTGCTGCAATTGCTCGCCGGCTGGACCGACGCCGATGTCACCGGATTCGCCACCGCAGCACGGCGGGAGAATCTGGACGCCGCACAGGGCGCCGTGCAGACCGTGGGGAGTACCCGCCAAACGGGGTGGGTGCGTTACTACTCGCAGATGCGAGACCTCGTTGGGACTCTGCAGGCCAACGGATTCGACGTGCGGATTATCTCCGCTTCCCCGGAGGCGGTGGTTCGGGTCTGGGCCGCCGACCTGGGTGTCAGTGCAGATCGCGTGATGGGCGTACGCACCGACCACGACGGCGACGTGTTGACTCCCCGCATCGCCCTCTGCGGGGATGAACCATCGATGCCCTTCAACGAAGGCAAACGGTGCCGGGTCAACGAGCAGGTGTTCGGCGTGCAGGGCGCGGCGGCGTTCCAGCAGTTGGCGCCGCAGCGCCGCCAGGTGTTCGGCGCGGGCGACTCCGATGGCGATGTGTCCTTTGTCACCGACGCCACCGCGCTGCGGCTGGTGCTCAATCGGAACCAGATCGAGCTGATGTGCCGGGCTTATGCCGACTCCGACGGCCGGTGGCTGGTCAATCCGACGTTCATCAATCCGCTGCCGATGAGCCCGCCCTATCCGTGCGCTAGCCAGGGTTTCGACGAGCCCGACGGCGGGCAAGCACCACTGCGCCAACCCGATGGACATGTCATGCCCGACCAGCCGGACCGGGTGTACCGAGCATGACGTACATGCAACGGACAAGTTGACAAAACATGTCGCTGACGCACTAAAACCGTTGCGCTGCAAGCATTATCGACATACCGCACAACTTCATGTGAAGTCCGTGCAAATGCGCTGTCTCCGCCATGCGCCGGACAGATCATCGACACCGTCACGCCGAAACATTCCCGCAGCCGGGTCAACAACATCAAACTCCGAGCCGAACCGGTCTGGGTCCCGGCCGAGCATCCCAAAGCGTGGCGGGCGGTCTGGCAGTACTCGACCAAACGGGCCCGCCGCGACGCCGCGACCCTCAATGCCCAGGAAGCCCGCGCCATCATCGACGGAACCAAACCCGCCAAACAGACCAGATTCGTCACCGCCAAAGGCGACGAGCGCCTCCTTGACGAGGCCAGCCTGGCCCGCGCCCGCAAGCTCATTGGCCTCAAGGGCTACGTCACCAACATCGACGTCGCGACGATGCCGGCGGCCGAGGTCATCGCCAAGTACCACGACCTCTGGCACGTCGAGCAGTCATTCCGCATGTCCAAACACGACCTCGCGGCTCGACCGATCTTCCATCACACCCGTGACTCGATCGAAGCGCACCTGACCATCGTCTTCGCCGCCCTGGCCGTGGCCCGCCGCATTCAAAACCAGTCCGGCCTGGCCATCGCCAACGTCATCAAACAACTCCGACCCCTGCGCACCTCCACCATCACCATCAACGGCACCACCCAGGGCTTCCCGCCCGAGATCCCCGCAGCTCAACGCGACATCATCGCCCGCCTCGGAATCCAAATCGCTTACTAAGCCAAATGTCCTAAGTCAGGTTTCACAAAGGCAAACTGCTCGAACGACCCACTGACATCACGCCGGACCCGATACCGCCCGACGACGAGACCGCGGGATCGGAAGTCGCCTGAAACCCCACCAATCCACAGCTTTTGACAATTCCTCGTAGGTATCTGCTGGTATGCCCAGCTTTTCCTGTGTGCTCCGGTGGGGCCTTGTTGGCGGAGCACCGGTATCGCGCGGTAGCAAGGGACTGGGCGGCTCACCGATCGGTGAGGTAGCAACGCGCTACGGCACGACGCGGCAGTCGCTGGACTCCTGGCGTACGCGCTTCAAGCAGGAGGGCACTTGGATTCAAGCGGTGGCTGCAACGAATGTGGACGGGTCCGAGAGTAGTCGGTGGAGTTCTTCGGCGGGGGTGCGCCAGCCGTGGCGTTTTCTTGGTCGGGCGTTGAGTTCGGCGGCGACCTGGTCGAGCCAGCCGGGGCCGTAGAACGACAGGTCGGTGCCTTTGGGGAAGTACTGGCGCAACAGTCCGTTGGTGTTTTCGTTGGTGCCGCGCTGCCAGGGGCTATGCGGATCGCAGAAGTAGATCGGCAGGCCGGTGGCCTCGGTGATCTGGGTGTGCAGGGCCATCTCGCTGCCTTGGTCCCAGGTCAGCGAGCGGCGCAGGATTTCCGGTATCTCGGGGACCTTGGCCGACATCGCTTCGGCCAGGGTGGCCGCGGTGCGGTCGCCGGGCAGGTGCAGCAGCACCACGAATCCGGTGGTGCGCTCGACCAGGGTGCCGATCGCTGAGCCCGAGGCGGTACTACCCAGGATCAAATCCCCCTCCCAATGGCCAGGAATCGCACGATCATCGGCCTCGGCGGGACGTTGGCTGATGTTGATCATGCCCTTGAGCTTGCCGACCCCAGTCGGCTTGCGGCCCTGTGGTTTTCGCTGAGTACGGCCGGTACGCAGCGCGTCTTTGACCAGCCGGGCCAACTCCCCGCGCGGCTGGACGTAGAGGGCTTGATAGATCGTCTCGTGTGACACCCACATCTCCGGATCGTCGGGAAAATCCTCCCGCAGCCGCCCCGCGATCTGCTCGGGACTGTGCCGCTGCTCCAAGCGTGCCACCACCTCAGCCAACAGCGCAGGCCTGTCCTCGAGGTGGCGCGATTTAGGGCGCTTGCGATTGGCCTCGGCCACGTCCTGCCCGACACGGGCACGGTATCCCGAAACGGTCTGTCCACGGTCCATCTCGCGGCGAATTGTGTCCTCGTGGCGCTCCAACACCTTGGCGGCCTGCGCCCGGGTGTACCCCGTCTCCAGCAGCTGCTCCAACCGGCAGCGCTCGACAAATGACATCGGCCCCCTCGGCGGTGACGGGTCGGACTGGGCATCAACAGGCACAGGCGTTCGTGGCACGAATCCAGCCTGTTGGACCCACCGCTTACCGGTGTGCTCCGACACGCCGGCGATCACCGCGGCCTCGGTCACCGTGGCCCCCGAATACATCGCCTCCCAAAACCTCTCCCGTGTGGCCTGCGAATACCGGAGGCCGTAATGCTTGGGATTGGTTTGATAACCCGCAGCCCTAGCCCAGGCCCGACCCGTACCGCCGTGCACCCCGGCCACCGTCGCCGCCGCTGTTGGCGACAGCCCCGAATTCAGCGCCTCCCAGAACCGCTCCCGCACCGAAGCTGGCACCGCACGCGAACCCCGCACCCGAAACCCCATCGAACAACACCTCCGAACTCGTCAGGTGTTACAGCGACCACTTGAGTCTGAGGCATGGCCGGCCTCGCCGATCGCACACCAGCCCGACCAAGCTCGACGCCGAGATCGAGGCACTGACATTACTCATAGCCCCACCGCCGATTTCGCACCTCGGGCGGACCTGACAGACCGCGTCAAGCGTGCGCGGCCGTCTACCTCTGCGGCGTTTACAGCGCCGCCACATCGCGAAATATGTCGGTCAGCCCGCATACCGGTGCCCCGCACGTCAAGCAGTGCATTACCACCCCGTAGCGCATGAGTCGCTTCAACTGCCGCATGACTCGGGCCTCAATGCTCCGCAGGCAGGCGACGCACAGTATGCCGACGGAATTGCCGAACGGGTCGAGTCCGGGATTGTTGCATGCGTCCACGACATGCAAATGCACGGTGTGCGTAGCCCGATTGGTGCATCCAGCTCCGAATTGGCAGGTGATTTCGTTCCAGTCGAGGGCAGTGAGTGTATTCGGGATCTCGTTACCGGGTACACCACTCATGCGCCGTGCTCCTCGGCCAGATGACGAAATGTGTTGGCGAGAGGCCGAACTGGCGGCAACCACGTCAGGTCGCTGCCGGATCTGCTGAGCTGGGCAAGCCCATTGGGCCGGGATGTCGCCGGCGGCAAATCGAAAATGTTCGTCGGCGGCGCGTGCCCTGATTCGATCGTCAGCCGGAGTTGCCTCACGGACGCCCATACATATCGACCATGGTCACCGGATCGAATTCGATAGTCAGTATGGTGACGCCAATTCGCAACTTGGCATACCGGTGCCGGGCCGGCGAATGAATTATGCGCGGTCAGTGGGGTGGACAACCCTAGCGGAATACCCTCCCCGGAAGGATCTTTGGTGATCGTTGAGTACGTGGACAAGCACGTTGAGCCAACCCGGCTATGTTCCCAAAGGCCAGTCACGGACCACCCATCTTCTCGACTCACCGTAATGCGGTTGTACTCCACCGAGCAGGTCAAGTACGGCTGCCATGCCGGGTCCGGGGTAACAAGACCCTCGAGTACCGAGGGCTTGGTCAACCCCCCCGCGGTCGGGTGATTGTGGGCATCGATGAAGCCGGGCAGACACATTCGGGCCCTGCATGTCGATCAGCTCGGTGCCGGCCGCGATGAAGTCGTCGGCGACGTCGCAGATGCGCACATAGCTGGGCCGGCTCGCCCGTCCAGATGTGCCCGTTGTTAGCAGATAGGAACTCATCATCCAGTCACGGTAACCCGGCGGGCTCGCTGCAGCTGCCAGTTTTCGCTTCGCAACACGTTAGTTTTCGCAAAGTTTGTCGACCAGAACCGATCCATATCAACGACCCCTCCACCTGACGGAACCCGCCACAACGAATAAGGGTAAACGCTGTCGTCAGCAACATTGACAGGGCTCATATCGGCGAACGCCGGATCCGTATCGTCCCTTCAAGTTCAATGCGTACAATTCGATTTGGCAGTACGAATGCGACCGCACTATTGAGAATCTCGTGACAGAGAGCCAAGGGGCACCTATGCCCCAACCGCCCGTCACGACAAGCTCGTTGGCCGACGAGCGTGAAACGCCTATCAAACAAGGCGAGTCAAAAGTTTCATGTCCTCTTTTGCTCCATCTTTAGCCTCTTGAGGATCGACCTTCGACAATTTGTTGTCGATGTCGAATGACTGGATTGCGGTGAATCATCAAACGGCTAACGGTGTTTCGATGGCGAGCTCGGTGAACAACGTTTGCATGTCGATACGCATCTTTTCGTAGTCACGGTCAACGCGGGTCCAGTGCACGAGCTTGCGGCCCATCCTTGGGCTGCGGATCCCGGCCAGGATCGAAGCGATGACCTGGTCTCGCAGAGCGAGTAGGACGGCGACGGTTCGTGCAGCCAGCGGCGGCACGAGGTAGCGGCGTGATCGGCCGGGCAAGACGACCAGCTGTTTGCCGCGCAGTTTGCGTAGGTCGTAGGCCGCCTGACAGACGGTGTAGTCACAGCGCCCGGTGAGGCCGTGCACTTTGGCCACCAGCTCGGCGCGACCGTGAACCCAGTGCGGGCCCACGCCAGCGCCAGGGCGGCCCGCAGCGCGTCATGGATGGGGGTTTGTTGAGGTCAACACCGCCGACTCGGGTGGCGCCCAGGCTAGTGCCGGTAGGCAGCTCCCCGAGGATGCCGTCATCGAGGAATCCGGTGTCCACACAGTCCGAGGCGGTGGCAAACCGCTCGAGCATGCCGGCCAGCCGGCCAGACGCTCCTCGGCAATACAGTGCTCGCGCTCGCCGGCCTTGCAAAAAGATCACAGGCCACCGACTTGGCCGCGCCCCACACCTTGACCCGGCGCTCGAACCGGCCCACCACCCGCATCAGATGGGTGTTATCCAGCCCCTCGTCGCTGCCGCCATGCAGCCACCGCCACCAGGTACGAAACCCGCCCAGGTTGTGCCCGAGGGAGAAGAAAGCATTGAACACAATCCGGTCCACACAGTCATAACTGCCCGTCACCGAATCCGAATACCACAGGCTGAACTCGTCACCAGACACCCACTCAACCTACGAACCCACCCGCTTGCGCGAGGTCCAACTGCCCGAAGGACCACCACTTCCGGGCCAAGTCCCGGAAGTGGCGTAGCAGCCATTGTGTTGGCAACCGCGAGTGCACCCTGGCTGCAAGGACCCGTCAGCGCAATCACCGCGAGCAATAAGGAGCGTAGCAGTGGGTTTCGGCGCGCAACCACCTGAGATGATTACCGCCAGAGTATATTCCGGCCGCGGTACGGGACAGCTGATCGCTGCGGCAGCGCCCCCATGAGTGCAGCTGGCTCCAAATTGAAGTCGATGGAGGCAGGGCCGCGAAGCGACACGGTCACGAGACGCGGACTTCCACCACCAATCGGTCGACTGCGATAGCCGCATAAATCAACTACCGAGACGGCCGACTGGCACGGGGAATCTCCAAACTTCCAGATGCAGGGAGAACGTCAAGAGGCAAGTTGCCACAGCGAACGCTCACTCCGGTCTTGCTCGGACGTTCGGTCCATCTCGTGCAACGAGGGAAGCAGCATGGCAACAAGACCGATCACGGTGATCGGGACGGCCATCACCGAAAACGTCGCGCGCAGCCCAACGGCGTCAGATAGCGGACCGGCCAGCACCAAGCCAAGCGGGGCCGCTGCGCAAGTTAGCGAGGTCATCGCCCCGACCGCGCGGCCACGCAGATGATGGGGTGCCCGGGTGTGCATCAGGTAGAGGTAGATCGGGCGGATCGGCCCGTAGACGAGACCGACGAATACGCTGAGCACCAAGATAATCGGCAACGGCGGCAGCAACGCAAAGCCGACGGTCGCTGCAGCGAGGGTGAGTATCCTAACGAGTACGGTCGTGCGCCGGCGTATGCGTTTCGACAATGCAGCGTACCCGAGCGCTCCGGCCAGGCTCCCGACAGCCATCGCCGCCAGCACCCAACCCAGCTCCGCCGGTTGGTGGCGGTCGACGAAGTATTTCGGAAACAGCACACTTTCCATTGGCAGATACAATGCGGCTACGGCCAATTCGATCAGGGCCAGCGTGCGCAGCACGCGTAGGCCCCACACGAATCGCAATCCCTCCGCGATCCCGGACAGCAGACCTTCAGGACGGTTCTCATGGCGCGGCTTGCCAGTGCCCTCGAGCCGCAGCGCAGCAATTGCCATGATGGACAACCCCGATGCCCCCGTGACGATCCACATCGTGTTAATGCCGCCGATGGCGGCGATCATCAAACCGCCGATGCCCGGACCCACGATCAAGGACACGTTGCGGACCCCTTGACAACTACTGTTCATGCGGTCCAACGACCAGCCCGCTCGGCTCGCGGCCTCGGGCAGCATTGACGCGCGAGCCGTCATTCCCGCCGAGTCGAAGGTGGCCGTGAAGGCGGCCACTAGGGCCAACACGCCGACGTTGAGTGCGTTGGCGCCGAACACCGACGCGATCAGCGGGACAGCGGCCACCGATACACCGGTAAAAAAATCGCAGAAGAGCGACACCCGGCGACGCCCGAAGTAATCGATCGCATTGCCGGCGATCAGCGTGGAGAACACCAGCGGCACCATCGCGGCACTGGCCACGATCGATGCATCACCGGCGCTATGGTGGCGCTGTAACACCAGCCAGGGCAAGACAAGCATTGAGATCCCGACACCCATCGCGGTCGTTAACGTCGCGAACATAATCAGAGACGCCGGAACGCGGTTACAGTTGCTCATGGCGATCCGGAACATTCGCGCCAAAGCCGTTGGGAATCCACCGATTCCCGCGGCGACATCTGAACGTAGGGTGTACATGTGCTCATATGCACCACCGTTGCACGGATCAAGGTAAACGGCGCTACCCTATTACCTTCTGCCGGAGTCGGCTTCCGAGAACGCAGCGCCTTGCGCAAGCCAGCGACCTGCTCGGGTTAGGAGAGTGCCGGCTCGATGGCGTCGGCCATCTCGTCGATGTCGTTCGCCACTTCGGGTGTGGTCACCAAGCCTAAGTCCAGGTACTCCCGGCAGGAGAAGCACCTGATATTGAGGGCCACGTCCATGACCGGCGAGCGTAGGGCACCAGTGATTCCAATTCGGCGCCTGTCATGTAAAGCGGGACAGGGGATCGGGACATTGGGATAGGACGAGGCTGATTGGGAGCAGGTTCTGGGATAGCCCGCTCATGGTGTATCCGCGCGCAGCCAGCTCGAGCAGCCCGGGTGGGGCGGTGTCGGTGAGCCCCATGATTTGATGCGCTGAAGACGCCTTGGCCATGCCTTCGCTTTGGGTGCTCATGTGGCGCGGACCACACCGGACACCAGAGCATGCACGGCATCAACGCTCGAAAGTCGCTTCATCCCATGAGCTTAACGTTTCATCTACCAGATGCAACTACCCGCGTTGACTCACCAATAATGCGCGCGTAGTTCTCATCGTTGCCTCATCTGAGAGTGCGCGCGTAGGGCGCGCCTACCTGGCTGCTGACGCATCGCTGGTTAGGCCCGGACGATGGGACTGACGATGAGTCAACGCAAGGCCGTGACGAAGGCGATCGCGAGCCGTTACGCGCGGGCGGACAAGGCTGGCAAGGGCCGGATTCTCGACGAGTTGTGCGCCACCACGGGATGGCATCGCAATCATGCCCGCAAGGCACTTAAGGCGGCGTTGCGGCCAAAGCTGGTCAAGCCCCGGTCACCGCGTGCACCGAAGTATGGACCGAAAGTCGTTGCAGCGCTGGTCTTCTGCTGGGCAGTTCTGGGCATGCCTGCGGGTAAGCGGCTGGCGCCGGTGCTGGGCGAGCTGGTGGCGATTTTGCGGCAGTTTGGTGAGCTGGTCATCGATGACGACACCGCCGCGCTGCTGGTGGGCATGTCCGCGGCCACCATCGACCGCCGCCTGGCACCCGAGCGGCGCCGCTACCAGCTTAAGGGCCGCAGCACCACCAAGCCCGGGACGTTGTTGAAGTCTCAGATCCCGGTACGCACCTGGGCGGACTGGGACGACGCGCGACCGGGGTTTGTCGAGATCGACCTGGTGTCCCACGACGGCGGTAATGCCGCTGGTGAGCACGCCTGGACCTTGACCGTCACCGACATCGCTACCGGCTGGACCGAGAACCGCAGCGTGCCCAACAAGGCCCGCAAATGGGTGCTGGCCGCACTCGATGACATCGCCAAGAGCATGCCGTTTCCGATCCTCGGCGTGGACAGCGACAATGGCGGGGAGTTCATCAATAGCCATCTGCTGGCGTGGTGTGAGAAACGCCGGATCACCTTCACCCGCTCGCGGCCGGGCAACAAAAACGACGGCTGCCATGTCGAGCAGAAGAACTGGGCGATCGTGCGCATCGTGGTGGGCTACCACCGCTACGACACGCAAGCAGAACTGTTGCTGCTCAACAAGATCTGGATCCTGCAGTCGAAGCTGACCAACTACTTCTACCCGCAACAAAAGCTGGTGTCGAAAGTCCGGGTTGGTGCAAAGGTCTCCAAGAAATACGACCAAGCGGCCACGCCGTACCGCCGTGCCGAGGCCCATGAGACCATCAGCACCGAGGACAAGGCGATCCTGGCCGACACCTACATCCGCATCAACCCCGCCGCCGTGCAACGTCAGATCCAGGCCCTCACCTCCGAGCTACTCGCGATCACCACCAGCAAGGCCGCACCGAAGACCAAGGCCCCAGTCGAGCCCGCTCCCACGCGCGCATCCGTAGATGAGTCAACGAATCAAACTTCGCGCGCATCTTGAAATGAGGCAACAGGCTACCGAATTTTATGCCGAGAAAGTCGGTGCGCCGCTGCGATCGGATGGGGCCAACCATCGATGCTGGCCTCGAAACCCGTGTGGTGGAAGGGATTGAGACCGCTTCTTTGTGCGGTGTGGGCAATCAATGCGGATTGTATCGGTTCATCCGCAGAACACGGCCACTTGATCCGGGGATGAGCTTATGACCGCAGACCCGTAGATCGATGGTTGGGCGTCACGGGCAGTGCCCCGGGTGGGGATAGGGGATAGGGGATAGGGGATAGGGGCGCAGGGGGGAGGCCCCTAGATGCCCGTGACGGCCCAGCGCCCAGGATAACACTGAACCCGTCCATTGCACGGCCTTCGACGTGCCTCACTATTACGTGAGGCACCTCGCGTCGTCGAATGGGGCTCTGGTGCCGATGGTCAGCCCGGCGGTGTTGAGAAGTTCGGCGAGTTCGGCGGTGGGGTAGTGGGGCCGAGGTGGGTCACCATCGCGACCGCCGGGCGAGGAGCTGCGTTTGGCGGTGCCGAGATGGGCAGCGCGGGCGACGGCGATCTCGTCAATGGCGCCGGTGTGCCAGCGGATCCCCGTTCGCACTTTGTCCCGATGGTCTCGGAAAGCAAGGTGATGCCTTCGCTCAGGGTGCGCAGCAACCGCTTTCGATCTTTGTTGCTGGTGGTCGGCGCCTGCCACAGCATGGGCATGTCGCCGGTGAGCCGTTCGAGTTCGGCGGTCCGGCAACGGCGGCAGCGCTCGCGTGCGGTTGCCAGTGCTTGTTTGGCCTCGGCGACGGCGGCGAGTTTGGTTTCCCTACGAACCTCCAACGTCCGTGCGACCAAACGATTTTCGGGTTCAACGGTGCGGAAGGCTCGCTGGGAGCGGTCGGGCCTTCGAGGTGGGCGCGTTCCACAGCGAGCTCGGCGGCGCGACCGAGCCGGTGGTGCCGGTCGGCGACCTCATCGGCGGCAGCGAGGGCCAGTGCGACCTCGTCTGGGTTCAGCGCGGCGAGCAGCCTGCCGGCGACCGCGTCATCGACGGTGGCCACGGCGACTGAGCGGCAGGTCCGGGTGGTGGCCCGATCGGCGCGGCCCGAGCAGTCGTAGGCCGGGCGTTGATCGCTGTGGCAGTTCGTGCGCACCGGCTTTCCGCACGACCCGCAGGCGATGATGCCCCTGGCACAACGCGATTCCCTCGATGGGCGGGCGCAGGTGTTGGTGCGGTTGCCGTCCAGTTCGACATCGTTGACCGGGTAGTCGCTTCAGCCTTTGTAGCCCTCGTGGTGGTCGCCGATGAGCACCGGCGGGGGCGTTCGATGATCCTGGCGTGCGCGGTGCCGTCCGGGTGGACCCGCCGCGCCGAGGTGTAGCGGCCGTGCACGTAGGCCCCGGCACAATAGGGATTCTTGAGCACGCCGAGCACCCGGCGTGCGACAGCCGACCCCAGCGCAGCTGCCCGGCCCACACCCCGCCATAGGCGCCAGCGGGAACCGCCGCCCGGCGAACGCGGCGACCACACGGTAGGCCGACTCGCATGTGGCAAACACCGCGAACAGGTCGGAGATCGCTGTCAGCACCTCGGCCTTGGAGAGGGTCAGCCGCGAGATCTCCAGCCCGAAGATCGCCGCGACCTCGCCAATGCACACCCGCGACACCAGCCGGGCGAACCTGGCGCGGTCCTACCTGGACACGCGACACAAAATCGGTCACGTGACGCTGCGCCAAACCGCCAGGCCAGCCGCGCGCAATATCGATGTTGTTCCGCAGAGCGTCCCCGAAAACCGGGTCGTGTCGTTCCCTGCGGCCGGGGCTATGGCAGGGGAGGATGAGTCACAATCCGTCCGCCAAGGAAGCGCGACATGCAATCAGTAAGTAGGTGAGTGAAATGGAATCTCCAGGAGATCGCCCATTAATCGGTGCCCACGAACCCGTCGACCAAAACTCGTTCGGTGCTGAGGTCGCGGTCCAGGCCCCACCGGAAACCGTCCACGACGCTGCCGCCCAACCCGCGCATTCACTCCGGGCTAGAGCAGCTCTTCGGTGGACCGCTGCAGTTGCGGTCGCTGCGCTACTGGCAGGGTCAGGTTTCATGGGTTGGTTGCTCTTTCAGCAACACCAAAAAGACGTCGCCACTCAGCAGGCTCTCGTAGCGGCGCAAACATATATGACTGTTCTGGTCAACATCGAGCCCGAAATGCTTGACAACAAGTGGTTCGGCCTTGTCCTCGAGGGCTCGACAGGGGAGTTCAGGGAGGCATTCAGCAAAACCCGTTCGCAGTTGCGTGAGGGTCTGATAAGCCATCAGGCTTCGGCACACGGGACCGTCATTGCAGGGGCAGTACAGTCCGCCGCCACGAGCGAGGTTGTGGTTGTGATGTTTGTCGATCAGGTGCTGACCGATGCCGACAACCCGACCCCGAAGCTTGATCGCGGACGCGTCGTCATGGTCATGGATAAGGTGGACGGCCGCTGGTTGGCCAGTAAGGTACGGCTACTATGACGCTTTCGAGGCAGCCGATAACGACTCGAGGTCGGCGCGAATGGCTACCGATGACGGCGTGTAGATTATTCGTTGGAGCCACTGTTGTGGGAGCAAGTGTTGCTACGGCAACGGCGTTGTCTACTGGTACGTCAATGGCGGATTCCATCAACTGGGACGCGATCGCGCAGTGCGAATCCAACGACAATTGGGCCGCCGACACTGGTAACGGTCGATACGGAGGCTTGCAGATGAGCCTGGACGATTGGCGATCCTATGGTGGTGTCGGGCCGTCACCGGCGACTGCCAGCCGTCAGGATCAGATCGATGTGGCGAATAGGATTGCTGCCAAGCAAGGAATCAGCGCATGGGGGAAGTGCTCGTCCTGCAGTCATGAGGCAGCTCCCACAGGCTCATTGACCAATATCGTGGGGGTGATCAATGGAAAGAGCAGTTGCAAGACTGGCTAACCCGGATCGTTCACCGGTAAGGGGGTGTCGCCATGTGTGGATACACGGAAGCGCTTGTCCATTAAGGCATTCTTGGACCTGCTGCGGTTCAAGTTCTATTGTCTGGTAGACGCTCCGCAGTTGAAGCGTACTTCGTGGACGGCTGGGTTGTCAGTGATCCGGAACAACATCCTGGCATCTTACGCAACCAGATTCCCAAAAGCCCGCTGCAACAGCGTGTCCCGGCAACTGACCGCCGATGACCGAACGAAATATCAAAACCCTACTAGAAAGGCGTTCACCCCCACCTCACCGATCGGTGAGCCGCCCAGCACCTCGCACGCCGCCCGATACAGGTACTCCGCCAACGCTTCTTGATCCACAACCCGTCCATTCCGACACCGACAAAGTCGGACGAAACAAGATCATGACCTAGGCCGAAACATCAAGCGTCTCTTGAGAACAGACCCGTCAAAGATCTATTGAGCCCAAACACCGACCCGCCGCTGGCAGGCGCAAAGTCGTAGTGCCGTAACGCGCGGCGGCACCTGGTCGTGGAGCTGCGGTAAGCGCGCTCACGTCAGAGGTCTCAGGTGTTTCTGAGTTGGGCTGGCGAGACCGTCGGCAGGTGTAATCTGCGCAACGTTCGGCAAGTAAGTCCACTATGGGAGGGAGTCCTGCGAAGGTGACTGAGTTTAACGGCAAGATCGAGCTGGACATTCGTGATTCGGAACCGGATTGGGGTCCCTATGCTGCGCCGACGGCGCCGGAGAACGCACCGAACATCCTGTACGTGGTCTGGGACGACACCGGCATCGCGACGTGGGACTGCTTCGGCGGCCTGGTTGAAATGCCGGCCATGTCGCGCATCGCCGAGCGTGGCGTGCGGCTGTCGCAGTTCCACACCACCGCGCTGTGCTCACCGACGAGGGCGTCGCTGTTGACCGGGCGCAACGCGACGACCGTTGGGATGGCCACCGTCGAAGAATTGACCGATGGTTTCCCCAACTGCAACGGTCGCATCCCGGCCGACACCGCGCTGCTATCCGAAGTGCTCGCCGAACGGGGCTATAACACCTACTGCGTGGGCAAGTGGCATCTGACGCCCCTCGAGGAATCCAGTATGGCGTCGACCAAGCGGCACTGGCCGACCTCGCGGGGTTTCGAGCGGTTCTACGGGTTCATGGGCGGTGAGACCGATCAGTGGTATCCGGACCTGGTGTACGACAACCACCCGGTCAACCCGCCCGGCACACCCGAGGACGGCTACCATCTGTCGAAGGACCTCGCCGACAAGACGATCGAGTTCATACGCGATGCGAAGGTGATTGCGCCCGACAAGCCGTGGTTCAGCTACGTGTGCCCGGGTGCAGGGCACGCCCCGCATCACGTTTTCAAGGAATGGGCCGATAAGTATGCCGGCCGATTCGACATGGGCTACGAGAAGTACCGCGAAATCGCGCTGGAAAAGCAGAAGTCGATGGGCATCGTGCCGCCGGACACCGAACTGTCGCCCATCAATCCCTATCTCGACGTGAAGGGACCCAACGGGGAGCCGTGGCCGCTGCAGGACACGGTGCGGCCGTGGGACTCGCTCAACGACGAAGAGAAAAAGCTGTTCAACCGGATGGCCGAGGTATTCGCCGGCTTCCTGAGCTACACCGACGCCCAGATCGGCCGGATCCTGGACTATCTCGAGGAATCCGGGCAGCTGGACAACACCATCATCGTGGCGATCTCCGACAACGGTGCCAGCGGTGAAGGCGGACCCAACGGGTCGGTGAACGAGGGCAAGTTCTTCAACGGCTACATCGACACCGTCGAAGAAAGCATGAAGCTCTTCGACCACCTTGGTGGGCCGCAGACCTACAACCACTACCCGATCGGCTGGGCGATGGCGTTCAACACGCCCTACAAGCTGTTCAAGCGCTACGCCTCGCATGAGGGCGGCATCGCCGACTCGGCAATCATCTCCTGGCCCAACGGTATTGCCGCGCACGGCGAGGTCCGCGACAACTACGTCAATGTCTGCGACATCACTCCGACGGTGTACGACCTGTTAGGCATGACCCCGCCGGAGACCGTCAAGGGCATCCCGCAGAAGCCGTTGGACGGTGTGAGTTTCAAAGCGGCTCTTGATGATCCGGCCGCCGATACCGGAAAGACCACCCAGTTTTACACCATGCTCGGGACCCGCGGGATCTGGCACCGGGGTTGGTTCGCCAACACCGTCCACGCCGCCACACCGGCGGGCTGGTCACACTTCGATGCAGATCGTTGGGAATTGTTCCGCATCGAAAAAGACCGCAGCCAATGTCACGACCTGGCCGCCGAGCATCCCGACAAGCTCGAGGAACTCAAGGCGCTGTGGTTCTCCGAGGCCGCCAAGTACAACGGGCTGCCGCTGTCGGATTTGAACTTCGCGCAAGCAATGATGCGGTCGCGGCCGTATTTGGTCAGCGAGCGATCCAGCTACGTCTACTATCCGAATTGCTCCGACGTCGGCATCGGTGCGACCGCCGAGATTCGTGGCCGCTCGTTCGCCGTGGTGGCCGAGGTAACCGTGGATACCACCGGCGCCGAGGGTGTGCTGTTCAAGCAAGGCGGCGCTCATGGCGGACACGTGCTCTTCATCCAGGACGGGCGCCTGCACTACGTCTACAACTTCCTCGGCGAACGCCAGCAGCTCATCTCCTCCAATGGTCCGATTCCCTTGGGCAGGCACCTGCTCGGCGTCTGCTACAACCGGACGGGAACCGTGGCCAACAGCCACACGCCGCTTGGTGATGCCACGCTGTTCTTCGACGAGCACGAGGTCGGCAGCTTGTCGGAAGTAACGACGCATCCCGGAACGTTCGGGTTGGCCGGTGCCGGCATTACCGTTGGCCGCAACGGGGGTTCGGCGGTGTCGAGCCGCTACAAGGCTCCGTTCACGTTCACCGGCGGCACCATCGCCCAGGTTACCGTCGACCTGTCCGGTCGACCGTATTCGGATGTGGAAAAGGAACTGGCGCTTGCCTTTTCGCGCGATTAGCGCTCCAGCGAGACTGCTGTGCGCGGTCCTTGGTGGCGGCGGGCCTGGTCTGCCTGTCGGCACCCGGCTGCGGCCGCGTCACCGGTGGATCTGCCGAAACTACAGCGCATTCCGACCCGGCGGAGCCGGTGCCCGGCATCGCGCCGACGCTGCCCGACCACATTCCGCCCGATGCGCTGTCCTGCATCGCGTCACCGATCGGCAATGGCCTCGCAACCACGGCCACCGTGTCCGACCCGGCTGCACCGCGGATCACGATCAGCGTGCCCGATGGCTGGAATTCGGCCGCGGGTACCGGCGATACGGCATTGACGTTGACCGGGCCTAAGATTTCACCTGCTTTGTGGCACCTCGGCACCACCAATTTCGCGCATCGGGTAGACCTTGCCGACGAATTGCGTCCAACGTCGCGTGGCCGCCCACAGCCTGGGGCGTTTTACAGCGGCGCCACATCCCGAAAGATATCGGTCAGCTCGCACACCGGTGCCCCACAGGTCATTCCTGAAGGGGCGGGGCCGGTCAAGACCACGGCTGCGTTTGTTTTTTGCTTGTTTTGAAGCTTCCTGGTCCTGGCTGGGCGCGTCCAAGTAGGCCTGACTTGGGCCAGGTTTTGGTGATCGGTGCATTGGCAGGTCGTTGACCTCGGGTTTTCGTCGTTTTCGGCCCGGAACGTGTGCACTAATTGGTGGGCTTTAGGGTGCGGTGGTGGCGTATGTGCGCACCGTGAAGACGGCATCGGGTGCCACGGCGGTGCAGATCGTTTGGTCATCGCGGAGGGGTTCGCGCAAGATCGAGCACCTGGGCTCAGCCCACGACGAGGCCCGCTTGGAGCTGCTCAAGGCCGCCACCGAACAGTGCCTTGCTGCCGGGCAGCGGAGCCTGGACCTGGGCTTGGACCGCCCCGGCTCGCCGGGGGCTCCGCTGGAGATCGTGGCGACCCGCTCGGTGTCGCTTGCCAGGGTGATGGGATCACCTGATTGCCAGGGGGATGGGACCACCTTGGCGCGTTATTGAGGATGCTCGTCGGGGCGGTCTGGGTCAAGCTGGCCGCGGGTGCGTTGGCGGTAGGACGGTCCTTCGACGACGAGGGTGTGGGCGGTGGAGGTCAGTCGATCGATGGCTGATTGAGCCAGCAGCGTGTCGGCGGTCATGGTCAGCCATTCATATGGAACGAGCACAGGTTCGTTTCCGCGGATTCAGGCTGCTGCCTGAGGTTTTCCCGCCGATTGGCGTGTCGCTGATCTTCAAGGCGTAAGCCCGCGAGTTAAGGTACTGCCTCGAAACCTCCGGTGTGAGGAAGGTGTGCGGGTGGGAGACGGGCGGCTGCGGGTAGTCACGGGCGAGGTCGCGCCGGTCGTTGAGACGCGAGATCCCCAGCGGTTTCAGGCCGACTGCGTGGAGGCGTTTGTGGCGTCGTGGACCGCGCGGGGATTCGCCGAATCGACGATCGCCAACGACGTCGGTGTGTTGGAGCGGATGTTGGCGGCGCTGGGTCGGCCGGCGTGGGAGGTGACCGCCGAGGATGTTGACCGGGTGGTGGGCGAACCGACATCCGACTCGGTAGTTTGAGCGCGCCGTGATCGTCGGGAATCGAAGAAACGATCCAACATATCGGCGCGCAATCACGATACCCGGATGCACTGGGTGCAAGCGGCGTTAGCAGGCCCGAGTCCTCGTGGACGCGGATGATCTCGGTGCTGGTGTTGGTGAGTTTCATCCGGCACGCCGATCCGTGAGCCCCCACCCTTGACATTCCAGTGCACTGGAAGGATGACACTGGGTGGTGTTAGCTGCCGGCCGTAGAGCTGGGATCAAAAGGGGCCGTGAGGGGCGGTGATCGCGGTGCGCACAGAGGTTATTTCGGTACCCGAAATCTGCTGCGAGGCCTGCAAGAACACCATCGAGGGCGCGCTGGGCCCCCTCGATGGTGTACGCGCGGCGGTTGTCGACATACCGGGCAAACGAGTGAGTGTGGAATTCGATGAGACCCTGATCGATCACGACGCATTGGTGGCCGCGATCGAGAGCCAGGGGTACGCGGTCGCCGCGAACGGCTGACGCCATGACGCAAACCACGACCCCCAATCAATCTTCTCGGTACCTTAGGACGCTCTAATCGGCGGTCCCAGAAGGCACCACCCACTGGCAAGGTTGGCCGGTCACTGCGGAAATCAGGTCGAAGTCTGAGTCGTAGTGCAAAACGGTCAGTCCGTGTTCTTCGCCGGCGGCGGCGATGAGTAGGTCGGGGATCTTGCGGCCGCGCTGGCTTTTCTGAGCGAGGAGTCGTTGCACCTGAAGCGCACGACGATGATGCGATTCGGTCGATTCGACAGGTTTGAATGCGTCCAACGCCGCTATTAAGCGGTCCCACTCGGCCGCATTCCGTGCTGAATAGCCGACCTCGAGATCGGTGATACGGGCCCGCGCGAGTTCACCCGAAGCCGCGAGGGGTTCCAACGCTTGCCGCACGTTGGGCTGGCCAAGTCGTTTGATCACACTGGTGTCGATGAGAAACGTCAGCGCCATGCCTCAGCGCGATCGTCAGATGGTGCGGCGGCCAGTGCGTCCAGCGCGGCGGCCACATGCTGTAGTCGGTGCGACGTTGCGTTGCGCAGAGCCGCGTTCACCGTCTCTTTGATCGTGGAAGTCCCCAGTTCTGCGCGGGCCATCTCCAATGCCTGCTCATCAATGTCGATCAGATGCTTACCCATAAACCCAGTATATACAAGAGGCATCGCGATATATACGCATTGGGTAACGTCTGGTCGGAGGCGACTATGCCGCAACGCCGGTGACTAACGCCGCCAGTTGACGCTCACGCCCACAGGCGTCATCGCCGAGGAAACCTCCGACGATCCCGCGCTGACTGATGCCATCCGCGCCCACGCTCGTGAGGTCACCGGGTTCGTGCGCGACGGCATACCCGCGATGATGCACGGCGTGATGGGACCCGGCGGACCGCCATAGCCACCGGGCATCGGTGGGTTCGCCAAGCGCGAAACAAGCCGTCAGCCGGCGACCTCGGCGGTGGAGTCGTGTCAGCGGTCAACCTTCTCGCGCGGTTGGTGACACCTCGCCGGTGTTGTCATCCAAGACGTTGTACGCATTGTCGTGCAGCAACCGAGCGTCACTCGCTTGCTGCGGGCTGGTCGGTGGACAGATCGCGAAGCTGCTCGGCGACGTCGGCCAGCTCCTGCTCGAGGTCGCGCTGGTGCTCTTCGAGTGCGCGGCGCCTGGCCTCCGCCGTGTCCTCCACGGACCCGTGTGATCCGCAGCCACAGCCGCCCCTGCGGCGCGGGCCGTCTCGCTGGATTGTTCTCATGGTTGTTGCTCTCCTTCCTGGATCTCCTCGATCCGCGTGGCGATAGCGTCGTAACGCTGCAGCACTGCGTCGATCCGCTGCGCTGCGGCCCGCAGCGACGCAGCCCAGGCACCCAGCAGGGCAGCGCCCTCGCTGGTGAGCTCGTATGTCCGTTTGAGCGGCCCCGGCAGGTCGTCGTTCCACGATGAGCTGACGAGGCCTTCGGCCTCGAGCGAACGTAAGAGACGGTAGAGGTTGCCGAAGTCAACTCGGCCTTCCTCGAGCAGGGGCCCCACCCGGGGTGGGGTGGGATACCCGGTTTTGCTGCTGGTGTTGGCGAGTTTCACCAGCCCGCCGACCTGCATGTGAACGTCCTTGACATTTCAGTGTGCTGGAAAGGTGACACCACACTGGGTGGTGTTAGCTGCCGACGGTAGGGCTGGGACCAAAAGGGGGCCAAGATGGTGGGGTTGATCGAGGAGGGTTTCGTCACAGTGACGATAATGGCCTGAGCTACAGGCTGGGGCGGCCCGGCAAGTTGAGTTCTGCGTTTCTTCCAGGCCCGGTGCCGAGACGGGGGCGACGTCTTCACTAATGACCCCCAACGTGGCAGCTTACGCCCAACGCAGAACGCATCTATGTTATGGATCGCCAACTGTGGCAATAGTTTAAGAGATCACTTAATCGTAATACGTTGGCGCACAACATCTTTCGCCGATATTTTATCTTATGTCAAGTTGTAAGTTGGTTATTCGCATGTAATGCGAATACGTCTGCTTGTGGTACTTCCCCAGTCTCAGGTGAGTTGCATTGACTCGCAGGGTGATTCGCTTGAGACCGGTTGCGGTCCCCCCTTGACGGCACTGCGCCGCCGGACGGGTTTGTCGGTCGTGTCCGGGTGGCGTTGACCTTGGTGTTCAGCGTTTCGGATTGCAGGATTCGCATTCTGAATGCAGAATTTGCAGTCGGTGAGGAGGTTGGGTGGACGCGACGATGGGTCAGTTGGTTTACCTGCCGGCTGGTGCGGCAGGCCCGGATCCCGATGCGTTCTTGAGTGATGTTTTGACGGGTTGGCGACGAGCGCAACTGGCGCAGAACTTCTCGCCTGGCACAGCGCGCCGGCGGGCGACCTCGGTGTTGCGGATGGGCGACTTCGTGGGCTCCTATCCGTGGCAGTGGACGGCGACCGATGCCGATGATTTCTTCGGCCACCTGCGCGGTGTTCGTAACCTCGCCCATTCGACGGTGCGTGCCTACCAGACGGATGTGAAACTGTTCCTCGATTACGCCACCGATCCGGCGTACGACTGGAATGAGCACTGCGGGCGACTGTTTGGGACGGTGTTTTCTCAGGTCATCACCGAGTTCAACAAGGCCCGGCATGTTCAGGCTGATGACGCGCGCCCGCTGAAACGGCCGTTCACTCCCACCGAGCTGCAGCAGTTCTTCGACCTGGCTGACCTGGAGCCCGAGCGGATCCTTTATGCCGGACGCAAAGGCGCGCTGGCGGCCTGGCGAGACGCGGTCGCCTTCAAAACTCTCTACGGATGGGGATTGCGCCGCAACGAGGCCCGGCACCTACAACTCGTGGATTTCTCACGTAATGCCCGGGCTCCGTTCTTCGGTGAGTGGGGCCTGGTGCGGGTGCGCTACGGCAAGGCCATGCGTGGGTCGCCGGCCAAGCAGCGCACTGTGTTGACCGTGTTCGACTGGGCGGCTGAAGCGCTCGCAGATTGGGCCGAGCGCGGACTTCCCCGCTACGGCCGGCCCATCAACGACCTGTTCCCCACCGAGAAGGGTGGGCTGGTTCCCGAACGCAACCTGTGGCAACGCATGCGCAGCTTCGTCGACGAACTGGGGTTCCCGGCCGGGTTGGATCTGCATTCGTTCCGCCGGGCCTATGCGACCAACCTGCAAGTCGAATACGGCTACGACGTCAGTTTCGTCCAGCTGCAATTGGGCCACGAGCATGCCTCGACCACCTCCATCTACACCCTGGCTGCACCGGACTACCGAGCCCGTGAGCTCGAACGTGTCCTGAGTGCGACGCTGGCTCGCAGTAATGCCCGCCTGGGCGGGCCGACACCCAAGGAGTCGTGATGAGACGCGAGATCCAATACCACTGGCGGATACGGGAGTTCATGGCCCGAGCCGGGATGAAGAACAGCCGTGACCTGGTTGGTCCCCTGCGTGAGCGGGGCATCACGCTGTCGGAGTCGCAGATCTATCGCATCGTTGGGCAAGAGCCCGAACGGATCGCGTTCAAAGTCCTTGTCGCGCTGTGTGACATCTTCGGTATCGAGGCGGGTGATCTGATCACCTACACCGCCACCGACGCTCGTCAATCGCGCAGCAAGGTGGCTAACGCGGCTGCCGACGTTCCCCTGCTTAATGCCTATCGTCCGGTCAAAGCGCGGATCGTCACTGATGACTGAACCACGGAGACGCGGTCGTCCCCGCAGCGCCGGGACTCGCGAATGCGGCCGATGCCACAGCCTGGTCCCCAAGTTTCGGGCGACGTGGCCCGAGGGGCCGATCTGCGGGCCCTGCTTCACTGCGGCAGCCCGCACTTACGGGCCGTGTGCCTTCTGCGGCGCCCAGCGGCTGCTTCCGGGACGTTCTCCTACCGGACAAGACATCTGCCGCGACTGCGCCGGCATCACTACGAACCTGGACTGCGACAGCTGCGGAGGCGAAGCCGAACGCCTACGCGGGGGCAAGTGCGCACGCTGCGTGGTGACCCACGATCTTGAGCAGATCCTCAAACCCCATGCACCACCGGATATGCGCCTCAAACGGCTCATCGCCGAGCTGGCCGCGGTCCCCCGCCCCGAAAGCATCATTACCTGGATGCGTCACCCCGTCACCGCTGCACTGTTGACCAAGATCGGCACCCGAGAACTGCACCTCAGCCACGACGCCTTCGACGCGCTGCCGGCCTCACGCAGCCTGGAGCATTTACGCGAAATGCTGGTGCATCACCACATGATGCCCGAGCGCGGGGACCCGCGTTTGGCCCGCTTCGAAACCTGGCTCGCGCGTCGACTGGAAACTCTGCAACCCACACCGGCCATCCACACCCCCATCGAACAGTTCGCACGATGGCACCATCTGCGCCGGCTACGTGAAAACACCGATCCCACACGCAATATGGACAACGCCACCCGAGGCGCCAAACAAGAAATCACCGAAGCCGGCAAGTTCCTGCGCTGGCTGCTCGACGAGCACCACACCACCATCAACGATCTGCAGCAGGCCCACCTCGACGCCTATCTCTCCGAGGGAACAACAACCCGCAGCACTATCCGAAACTTCATCCAATGGCGCACCCGCGCCGGTATCGCGCCGCCGTTTAAAACCGGATACCGCCTCGCCCGCACCACCCCGCTCACCTCATCGAGGCAACGCCTCGAGCTAATCAAAGCCGTTGCAGAAGCCGAGCACACCGCCTTATCCATCAGGATCGCCGGACTGATCCTGCTGCTCTACGGCACCCCAGTCAGCAGGATTTCCGAACTCACGCTCGACGATGTCGACACAACGCCGACGCGGACAACGATCAAGGTCGGGGACCTGCCCGCACCAGTACCAGAAGCCCTGCTCCCTCTCTTCCACCGCCACCTTGCCGATCGCGGCAACCACCGCACCATGAACCACCGCTCACGGTGGCTATTCCCCGGAACGCGTGCAGGACAACATATTTCCGAACAAGTACTCATGAAGTCACTACGCAGCTGCCTCAAAATTGACATCAAAGCCGCCCGAAACGGGGTTCTACACGATCTCACCAAAGAGATCGACCCCGTTTCCCTCGCCGATCTCCTCGGCTACTCAACCCAGGTCATGAACATCCACGCGGCCCGCGCCGCCGTCCCAATGGCTACCTATCCCGCGATCAACACACCACGTGCGCTCCGCGACTAAGCCCCGGGTCTGCTGCACGGATAGGTGTCACCTGTGACTAGCGACCGGTAGATAATTTGGCGGCCAAATAGTTGATAAAGACGGGGACAAAATGGTCGTATTGTGCGGCGGCGGAATCGCAGCCTTCGGTGTCAGATACGAGTACCTAATAACAGCCGAATATGTCTTGGCGTTTCTTCGAAACGACCTCGCCCTCATACCGCATGCAAACCTAGTTACCGAGCCGCTGCACAAGAAAGACGACGGCAAAGACGATGACAGGGGCCGTCGACCAGTGCGCGGCTCCCCCACCGGGGGATTGATGGTTTCGGCCGCTGGCCGGAGCCGCCGGCGGATGATGGTTTCACCGTCCAGAGGAGCACCTGTCAATAGCGGCCGAACGTCATAGTGTGAGCCGTAGGTCGGTGGCGTTCTGAGGTAATGAAACTGGCGGAAGTGGTCACCGCCGACTCGTGGCCACACCGGCGTGCAGGAGCCGTCAATGCACTGTGAATTACGAAGAGTGGAACATCGCCCTACGATGCCGTGCACACCATGTACAGGACTGTAATGCCTCAGATCAAGATGCCCGCGAAAATTAGTCAATGCCTCACATAAGAATGCCCGCGAAACCGAGGGGCGGTTCGGCTGGCCTTGATCCGGACGCCTTTGCGGATGTCGGGCAGGGCGGTGCGGATGCTGGCCAGGTAGAGCTGCTCGGTTTTCTGCTTGGCTAGCAGGACAAGCCGGTTCTGCAGGTCGGCGATCTCACGGCCGATCTCCGCGGGGTTGAGGCTGTCACGGTAGGCGATCAACTCGGCCCGCTGAGCCGGGGAGAGCACCTGGGCGGCCAGCAGCCGGTCCAGCGGCGTTTGCGGGGCGTCGTAGCAGCGTCGGCGGCGCCCGTCGGCAGTGCTGGTGTATCCGATGGGTTTGATGGTCGGAGTCAGGTAGTTGAGCCGGTCATTGACCAGGCGCCATAGGCGGTTGAGCACAGCGCGTTCTTCGGGCGTGTCGTAGCGGTAGTAGAACGCGTACTTGCGGACCAGGTGGTTGTTCTTCGACTCGATAGTGGCCTGGTCGTTCTTCTTGTACGGGCGCGAGCGGGTGAAGTAGATCCCTTTGTCTCCGGCCCAGTTAATCACTGGTTTGTTGAGAAACTCGGTGCCGTTGTCAAAGTCCAAACCTGTTACCGCGTAAGGAATCTCGATGACAGCTTTACGCAGCGCGGCCAGCACATGGGTGTGGGCATTGTTGCGCATCGTGCGGGTGAACACCCACCCGGTGTGCACATCGGTCAGATTCAAGGTGCGGGCGAACTCCCCTTTGAGGGTCGGCCCACAATGGGCGACGGTATCACCCTCGAAGAACCCCGGCTCCGTGTCCACCTCATCCCCAGCTCTGCGGACCTTGATCGAATTCCGCAGCAGCGGTGAGGGTTTCGTTGTCGACACACCCGATATCTGATCCTTGGCCTTCGCGGTCTTCAGATAACGATCGATGCTGGCCGCACTCATCGCCAGCAGTTCCTGGCGCACTTTGGGACTGTAGCGGTCACGCCCGAACACCAACTCGCCGTGCCGTTGCAACCCGTCGAGCTGCAACGCCATCGAGGCGGCCAGGTACTTCCCGCACTGCCCACCCGAAGCGGCCCACACCCTCTGCAGCACCTTCAACGCGTCATAGGAGTACTTCGGGGTCCGCGGCTTACGGGGCCGTGCAGCGACCCCGCGGCCCGTCCCGGCCCGCCGTTTCGCCGCTCCTGTAAGCCGCCGGCGGGCGTTATCGCGTGACCAGTCCGTCACCGACATCACTTGATCCAAAATCAGCCCCTTGTCCTTTTTCGACGCCTTCACATACGCCTTGGCGTACTTCGTGGTGATCTCGCCCCGAGACGCCATCGACAACCCACTTCCCATGCCTGACGAGGGTCACCATTTCGCGGGCATTCTTATCTGAGGCACCGAGGGTGTTTCGCGGGCAGTTTTCGTGAGTCAAGCCGAGGACTTGACCCTCCTGGGCATCGATCCTGTACCGTGAACGCATGTCGGTTCCCGTACTCACCGCCGGTTGGTGGTGGTGCTACTAATGGATCTTTTCGGTTCTACTAGCGCGCCAACGGCAATGGCAGATATTCACGCTCCCCGAGCCGAGGCAGACCGTTCCGCCTTCTCGGCGGCTAGCTGGGCACAACAAGACCTCCCCCCTATAACGGGTTTTGTCAGGGTTGACGATCCCCACAACTCAAGCCATGTTCCCGGCACAATAAATGTCAAGGTAGTTACAACCACGTCATCCCCAGTCCCGTCAATTACCACAACCGCGCAGCTTTGGCGTGTAAACCCTTGGCCACTTCCACCAGTCCCTATAGGAGTTGGTCTCCCAGGGGAGGCTTTCAATGCAACTGAGTGCGAGGCATTTTCGAGTACAATCTGCGTCCCAGGCCAATATTACGGCACGGGTATTGGTGTGATTATAGCTCCGCCAGGATATATTCCGCCGGTTACCGGTGCCGCGAATACGGGCAATACCCGTCAGATTTTCTGTTGACATGAACGCCGCCTATCAGTGGGTAGTAGACGCCATCCCTGAATTTAAGTATGACGTTGGTTCCCTGATACCCCCAGTTTTTGAATCATATGCCCGGGTGTTTCATCCCGCCTATCGTGGCGGACAAACGCCAGCCGATAATGGTGGTACCACCATCTCATGGCACGCGGTGGCAGAGGCTAATGGTCGAGTCGCACACCCAGCCATGGAATGGGGATCGATCGTCGGCTCATGGAGTGCCCGGAGTCAACCAGGGCTATGGGATCGTCCGCCAAATCATGGTCGGCTTCCCACCGAGGCCGCTGAGGAGCTCAGTCGCGTATTACAGCAATGCTCTGGCGTCAAAAGTGTGATGTACGCGCTATGGAGAGGGTACGCCGGGATTGAAATAGACAGTGCTGAGCTATTTGAACTTCCGCTTCGTCCGATGGCCGTGATAAATGGGTCGATCGACGATGCCACTGAGCCATTCGGGATACCGGGTCGTACCGCGAATCTATGGTGGGCAACCGATCATCAATGGTGTGTAGCCACAGACATCGACTTGTTGACCACATATGTCGGTGGCAGCGCGCAATGCATGGAAGCTATAGCAGCTAGCAGTGCCTTGGAAGCCGTATTGGTCACGAGCACTCAGCGGATAACCTGGGATGCGGACACACTTAATCCCCTCCCCGATCCTCCTGGTGGCGTCCAGAATCCGGTGTAAATCGGGGGGTGCAGGTTCTGGCTTCGGTGGTGATGTTACGCCGTGGCGCTGATGGTTCCGGTGGTGCTGTTTGCGGGGTCCGGGGTCTGGTGGGGTCGTAGTTGTCGGGGTGGGGGTAGCAGGTTGCAGCGTAGGTCTTGGAGCTGGCGCAGCCCGGCGGGGGCCATGGTCAGTCGGCGCCAGCCGCGCGATGCGCGGTCGAGCACGGCCCAGGCGATGCCGATACAACTGGTTTCACCCGGGAAGCGGCCGATAACCATTGCGCGGCGACGGGTTTCGCCGAAGGTGCGTTCGCTGAAGTTTGAGTGCCGGATACGGTGATGAAGTTCCGGCGGGAAACCGCAGATAGGCGGTCAGTCCCTGGCGATCGGTCAGGGCGATCTTCATCCTGACTAATGGGAAGTACCAAGGCCAGCTAGGCGCAAAGCGTGCGGCAGACTTGGTCGCTGGTAGCCGCTGCCGGGTGAGCACTCCTCCTGACTGGGTGTGTTCGGAGCCCTTTTAAAAGACCGTGCCCCCGGTGGTGTGCCAGGAGGTCGATCGCTGTTGGGATGTCGTGCCGGCCCTGCTCGTTTGGGGGGTGTGAGCACTGGTCCATTAGTCCGCGGGTACTCCTCCTCGGCTCGGGTGCCGGGTACGACAGACACCGATTGTCGAGGCTAGGAGGTGCTGGGGATGTTGTTCATCGGAGATGACTGGGCAGAAGATCACACCACGATGTGGAGGTCCAGGACGAGCAGGGCCGGGTGCTGCGGCGGGCCCGACTGCCCGAGGGGATGGCTGGCATCACCGAGTTCGGTGAGCTCGTCGGCCGGTTCCTCTCCGAGGATGAACAAGCTGCAGATGTGTTGGTATGCATCGAGACTGACCGCGGACCGTGGGTGAACGCATTGATCGCCGCGGGCTACCGGGTGTTCGGCGTGGACCCGAAGCAGGCGCATCGGCATCGGGAGATCCTGTCGAGCTCGGGCGCCAAGAGCGACAAGGGCGATGCGCATGGGCTCGCAGACATGGTCCGCACGCGCCGCCATCAGCTGCGTGAGGCCGGCGGTGACTCCGAGATCGCCGAGGCGGTGAAGGTCGTGGTCCGCGCGCATCAGACGATGATTTGGGAGCGGACCCGGCACATGCTGCGGCTGCGGGCCGCGCTGCGAGAGTACTTCCCCGCGATCCTGGCGGTCTGCGACACGGTCGACCTGTCGTTGACCAGCCGCCCCTTGCTGGTGCTGCTGGGTAAGGCTCCTACCCCGGAGTTGGCGGCGAAACTCACTGCGCGGCAGATCCTTCCGATGCTCAAGGGGTACCGGAACAAGGACGCTAAAGCCGCGCAGATTCAGCAGATCCTGCGTAGGGAACACCTCGGGCAACCCCCGGTGGTGACCCGGGCGTATGCCGCGTCCGTGCGTTCATCGGTGGCGGTATTGACGGTGCTCTTCGAGGAAATCACGCACCTCGAGACGGAGGTGAAGGCCCATTTTGGCCAGCACCCGGACGCTGAAATCATCCTCAGCCAACCCGGCCTCCTGAGTTTGGACACCTCCGATGATTTTGACGCTGCGTAGTTCCCTGACCTGGCATTTTGGCCGCGAGGGTGGGTGTTTCGGGGTACTAACCGGGTAGGTTCGTGCGGTGGCGTACGTGCGGAAGGTGCGCACTGCCTCGGGTGCGGTGGCGGTGCAGGTGGCGCACAAGGACCTTGGCCGGGTAGTGATCCTGGCGCATCTGGGTTCAGCGCATACCGATGCTGAGCTGGGCATTCTGCTCGATGCGGCCCAGCAGATGGTCCTCGATGGCCAGGCCGCCCTGGATTTCGAAGTCTCCGCCCGCGCCCAATCGGTGGCCGATGTGGCCGACTTCCGGGCGCAGTCGCTGATCGCAGAACAGCCCAAGCCCACAGCCCCCGCACCCGTGGTGCCGCCAGGTCGCACGCTGGGCACGAACTCGCGGCTGCTTTATGACGTGCTCGCCCATGTGTATGACTGGCTGGGTTTCGACGCAGTCGGCGATGTGGTGTTCCGGGATCTGGTGATCGCCCGGATCGTGGAGCCGACCAGCAAGATCGACGCGTTGCGGGTGCTGGCCGATCTCGGGGCAGCGCTGGTGTCATATAAGACGATCGACCGCCACGTCCGCAGCATCCATGCCGGTCCCGCTCGGGATGTGGTCGCCGCGAAATGCTTTGAGCACTCCCGTGATTGCGGTGGCCTGTCGCTGTTGCTCTATGACACGACCACGCTTCATTTTCAGGCCGAGCACGAAGATGAGCTGCGACGGGTCGGATATAGCAAGGACCGCCGCGTCGACCCGCAAATTGTCGTCGGACTGCTGGTGGACCGCATGGGGATGCCTTTGGAGATCGGCTGTTTCGAGGGCAACACCGCTGAGACGACCACCATCGTTCCGATCATCGGCAGCTTCGTCGAACGCCACCGCCTGGCCGGCATTCCGATGGTGGTGGCTGCTGACGCCGGGATGCTCTCTGCGACAAACCTCAAGGCCCTCGACGATTTGGAGTTGTCGTTCATCGTCGGGTCCCGGATGACCAAAGCCCCTGGAGATCTGGAGTCCTATTTCCATTGGAACGGCGATGTTTTCACCGACGGGCAGATCATCGACACCGTCACACCACGGCACGGCAACAACACTGTCAACGACTGCAACAAGCGCGCTGAACCAGTCTGGGACCCCGAAGCTCATCCGGGCGCCTGGCGGGCAGTCTGGGCGTATTCGGCCAAGCGAGCCCGCCGCGACCAGAAAACCCTGGCCGCCCAGGAAGCCCGCGCCCGGGCCATCGTCGACGGCACGAGGCAGGCCAAGGCCGCCCGATTTGTGACGGTCCGCGGCGATGACCGCACCATCGACGAGGCCAGCCTCGCCCGGGCTCAATCCCTCGTAGGTCTGAAAGGGTATGTGACAAATGTGCCGGTCACAGTGATGCCAGCCACCGAAGTCATCGCGAAGTACCACGAGCTGTGGCACGTGGAGAAGTCCTTTCGGATGTCAAAGAGCGACCTCGAAGCGCGGCCCATGTTCAACCGGATGCGCGATGCCATCGAAGCTCACCTGACCCTCGTCTTTGCCGCCCTTGCCGTCTCTCACGTCATCCAATCGCGCACCGGGGTATCCATCGCCAAAGTCGTCAAACAACTACGCCCGCTACGCAGCGCCACCATCACCATCAACGGCGCCACTCAGACCTTCCCACCAGCGATCCCCGAGGCCGAGCGCAAAATCCTCACCGACCTCGGCTTCAAACCCGGGTACTAAGCCAAATGTCCAAACTCAGGTTCGGCGTGGACCCGAAGCAGGCGCATCGGCATCGGGAGATCCTGTCGAGCTCGGGCGCCAAGAGCGACAAGGGCGATGCGCATGGGCTCGCAGACATGGTCCGCACGCGCCGCCATCAGCTGCGTGAGGCCGGCGGTGACTCCGAGATCGCCGAGGCGGTCAAGGTCGTGGTCCGCGCGCATCAGACGATGATTTGGGAGCGGACCCGGCACATGCTGCGGCTGCGGGCCGCGCTGCGAGAGTACTTCCCCGCGATCCTGGCGGTCTGCGACACGGTCGACCTGTCGTTGACCAGCCGCCCCTTGCTGGTGCTGCTGGGTAAGGCTCCTACCCCGGAGTTGGCGGCGAAACTCACTGCGCGGCAGATCCTTCCGATGCTCAAGGGGTACCGGAACAAGGACGCTAAAGCCGCGCAGATTCAGCAGATCCTGCGTAGGGAACACCTCGGGCAACCCCCGGTGGTGACCCGGGCGTATGCCGCGTCCGTGCGTTCATCGGTGGCGGTATTGACGGTGCTCTTCGAGGAAATCACGCACCTCGAGACGGAGGTGAAGGCCCATTTTGGCCAGCACCCGGACGCTGAAATCATCCTCAGCCAACCCGGCCTCGGCCCGATCCTCGGTGCCCGGGTGCTTGCAGAATTCGGGGACGCCCCAGGCCGTTACCGCAGCTCCAAGGATCGCAAGAACTATGCGGGGACCAGTCCGATCACCCGACAATCCGGGAAGACGCGGATCGTCGCGGCCCGCTACATTCACAATGATCGGCTCGTCGACGCCCTCCAGGGACAGGCCTCCTGCGCGATTCTGCACGACCCCGAAGTCCGCAGCTATTACGATCAGCTCCGCGCCCGCGGCACCAAGCACAACGCCGCTCTCCGCCAGGTCGCCAACCGGCTCGTCGGTGTCCTCCACGGCTGCCTCAACGCCCGAACCCGATACGACCGAAACACGGCATGGGCCCATCGACACACCGCCGCTGCTTGACAATCAACTTCCAGGGATGTCTTTTATCACCGTTGGCAGAGACAGTCCAGGTCCGGCCGCCTCGGTGTCGAGGAATTCGACACATCTTGATACCACCGATATCCAGTGAAAGCCGCTGGATTCCGAAACATGGTGTGTAGCAACACAATTAACAACGCTCCGATTCATTACCGATGATATCACCCCAATCAAATATCGCTAATGGTCGGCTTGACTCACGAAAACTGCCCGCGAAACACCCTCGGTGCCTCAGATAAGAATGCCCGCGAAATGGTGACCCTCGTCAGGCATGGGAAGTGGGTTGTCGATGGCGTCTCGGGGCGAGATCACCACGAAGTACGCCAAGGCGTATGTGAAGGCGTCGAAAAAGGACAAGGGGCTGATTTTGGATCAAGTGATGTCGGTGACGGACTGGTCACGCGATAACGCCCGCCGGCGGCTTACAGGAGCGGCGAAACGGCGGGCCGGGACGGGCCGCGGGGTCGCTGCACGGCCCCGTAAGCCGCGGACCCCGAAGTACTCCTATGACGCGTTGAAGGTGCTGCAGAGGGTGTGGGCCGCTTCGGGTGGGCAGTGCGGGAAGTACCTGGCCGCCTCGATGGCGTTGCAGCTCGACGGGTTGCAACGGCACGGCGAGTTGGTGTTCGGGCGTGACCGCTACAGTCCCAAAGTGCGCCAGGAACTGCTGGCGATGAGTGCGGCCAGCATCGATCGTTATCTGAAGACCGCGAAGGCCAAGGATCAGATATCGGGTGTGTCGACAACGAAACCCTCACCGCTGCTGCGGAATTCGATCAAGGTCCGCAGAGCTGGGGATGAGGTGGACACGGAGCCGGGGTTCTTCGAGGGTGATACCGTCGCCCATTGTGGGCCGACCCTCAAAGGGGAGTTCGCCCGCACCTTGAATCTGACCGATGTGCACACCGGGTGGGTGTTCACCCGCACGATGCGCAACAATGCCCACACCCATGTGCTGGCCGCGCTGCGTAAAGCTGTCATCGAGATTCCTTACGCGGTAACAGGTTTGGACTTTGACAACGGCACCGAGTTTCTCAACAAACCAGTGATTAACTGGGCCGGAGACAAAGGGATCTACTTCACCCGCTCGCGCCCGTACAAGAAGAACGACCAGGCCACTATCGAGTCGAAGAACAACCACCTGGTCCGCAAGTACGCGTTCTACTACCGCTACGACACGCCCGAAGAACGCGCTGTGCTCAACCGCCTATGGCGCCTGGTCAATGACCGGCTCAACTACCTGACTCCGACCATCAAACCCATCGGATACACCAGCACTGCCGACGGGCGCCGCCGACGCTGCTACGACGCCCCGCAAACGCCGCTGGACCGGCTGCTGGCCGCCCAGGTGCTCTCCCCGGCTCAGCGGGCCGAGTTGATCGCCTACCGTGACAGCCTCAACCCCGCGGAGATCGGCCGTGAGATCGCCGACCTGCAGAACCGGCTTGTCCTGCTAGCCAAGCAGAAAACCGAGCAGCTCTACCTGGCCAGCATCCGCACCGCCCTGCCCGACATCCGCAAAGGCGTCCGGATCAAGGCCAGCCGAACCGCCCCTCGGTTTCGCGGGCATTCTTATGTGAGGCATTGACTAATTTTCGCGGGCATCTTGATCTGAGGCATTACAATGGTTCCAAGCAATTTGAGGCGCGACGCGCGTCTGGACCGAGCGGCATAACACATGATTCGTCAGCTGAATTACCCGGTTCTCGTCGTCGTAATTCGCGTCGCCAGCGTCGATCAGCGTCGATCAGCGTCGATCAGCGTCGATCAGCGTCGAGTATGATGCAGTAGTGCAACACTATTCGACTAACCGCTATACGCAGGCGACAGCTGTCGATATTCATTAGATGAACTGACGCGTAGTAACCGCGACTTGGCGTATGCCAGTCAGGCCGGGCCGCCCTCTCCCCCGGCGAGGGATTGCGACTTGCGGCCAGCGAAGGAAGCGCGTTGCGCCAACTCCCCTAGGGTTCAACGCCGCGCATCGTAATCCGAAGCCGCACAAGGTCGGTCACCGGTAGGTGGCCGCTATGTCGACCTTGAGCCACCGCTCGGCGCGGGCGACGCTGAGAAGCGAAGGCAACGTCGTCTGATCGCTCTCTGGTGTCCTCGTCGACGACGCGCACGAAGTCGCTCTCGGATATACCTTCGATGCGGGTGGCCGGCACCACCCATGACCCCTTTGATGCGTCGCCGTTCTTGGCCACTTCGTAGAGGTGTTCGGTGGCGAAGAACCCGGTGTAGCTCATCAGGCCCTCGTAGACCGCGCCGAGCTGGTTGATGCCCAGCTGCGCGTAGGAGATGAAGCCGCGGTCGCGGCCTTTGGCCTCCTTGCTCAACAGCAGATGTCGCAGCACCTGCTGCAGCGCGGCGTCGCCGAGCTTCACCTCGTCGATAAGCGCGATCGCTTCTGGCTTGAACAGATCAGCGCGTAGTGAGCGGAAGGTCAATCCTTCGGCGGCCGCGGGGTCGTCGCCGCTACCGTCGTGTCCGCGGTCCACCAGCTCGAACAGCACCCGCAGGGACTCGTAGAGATGGGTGCCGCTGCGTCCGCGGGGGGTGACGAGTTCGGTGAGGGTCAGTTCCCGCAGGCGGTCCAGGCTGTAGCCGCGTTCATAGTTCGGGTCACCAACGGGCAGCAGCGCGAGTTCGGGTGATGCTTCGGCATAGAGCAGGAACAGGATGCGATACAAGAAACGCAGCGCCTGCCGGGCCAGCGGCTGCGCCCGATCGGCCGGCAGCGGCGGCCGACTTTGATCGGCACGGCGGGCCACCACCTCGTTGGCGATGATCTCGATGGATAGCCGCACGCCGTCGCGCAGGTCTTTGGATACTCCGACGGTGTGCTTGATCGACTCGTCGATCACTGTCGACCACCAGATGTTGCCCTCGGCGTCGGGAGCCAGGGAATCGCCGGCCAGACACGTTAGTGCCCGGTCGATTTCGCCGCCGCGCTTGTCATCGTTGCGTTCACCGACCAATTGCAGGTTGACCGCCAGATAGCGGCCCTCGGGCCAGCGTTCCCGCTCGGTGATCAACGCCAGATCGCCGGCCAGCACGAGCGCGAACTGCGGTCCGTCGTCGGCGACAAACAGATGCGACAGCAGCCGCGCCGCCGAGACGATCTCCTCGTCTTCGGTATGGAAGCTGCGCAGCAACGTCTTCTCGTCCTTCGTGAGGAGCTGTTCCAGTGCCAATCCGCCGCGCGCGTCGATGATCACCAGCGGTGCGGGGCCGGTAAGACCTCGGGTGCTAATCGCGATGGCGGGCCCCGGCTCATTGCCTATTCCGCCGACTCGCTCGGTTTCCCAACGGATCTCATTGTCGAAGCCGAGGATCTCGCGCAGTTGGGTGTACAGCGCGTCGAGCACTTCGGCGTCGGCGTTCTCCGCCAACCCGATGAACACGCGGGCCAGCGCGCCACGCTGCTCGGTGTAGCGCGACCGCGGTGTCCGCCGGCTTGCCTCACGCTCGCTGTCCCAGAGCTTGCGACGGTCAATTACCTTGGCGTAAAACGACGGTGACCGACCTTCGGTGGTGAAGTAGTGCTCGCTGAGGAATTCCTCGCCGAGGATGAGTGCGTCTGTAGTAGCCATGTCGCGTTCCTAGTCCTGGCCGCTGGAATCCGGCGGAACTACAACGAGCAGCGGCCGGACCAGCCTGCGGTCGGGGTTCATGTCTTGGGCGAGCGCCTGCTCGTCGTCGATGCGACGGCTGCGCTGCCGAAGGCTGCTGCGCTGAGTCATGCTGTGCGCCTGCTGCTTCCACCGCTGAGTGCGCTCCAACCAATCCCGGATGCGTTGGGCGGTTTCGGCGCGAATCGCCTCGGCGTGCTGGTCGGCTGCGGCATCGGTGACCGACACCGCCGTGGCCACCAGCTTTTGCAGATCACTGACGTCGGCGAGGTCGCCGGCGTTCACAGTGCCCAGCTGCAGCTGGCCAATGGCGCCGTGGGAGCTGGCGTACGGTGTGGCCAGTCCGACCGATGGTTGTGTCGGGTCGGGGAACTCGACGGTGTAGTAGGACGCCGCCACCATCTGGCCGCGCAGGTTCGACTGGGTCACCAGCACCAGCACCGTCGGAAATGCTACGCCGCCGCGAACCGCGAAGATCTCGTCGCGGCTCAGCTCGGCGAGCGCGCGGTCGGCGGCCCACTCGATCACCGGATGCAGCGGCGCCAGGAAGTGCGCCTCCGGCCACGTCGACTGCGACGTCCCCGAGCGGGCCTGCACGAGTTCCTCGCGGCCCCGCGCGGGTGTCAGCGCGAGTTTGAAGGTCTCGACGACCTTGCGCTCACGCAGATACGACTGAGGCAACACCTGAAGGCGTTGGCGCAGGTCCGCCGCCGGCACCATCGAGGCGATCGAATGCAGTTCGTGCACTTGCCATTTAACGCCATTGGGTGGGTCGAGGCGCGGTGTCGTAACGAACTGCTCGATCGCGTCAGCGAGGAAATCGAACTCGGAGTCGTAGACGGCACGGCTGTCCGGATCGGATTCTTCGACCGGATCCTCGGCGGGCTTCCCGAGGGACCCGGTGGACAAGCCCGCGAAGAAAGCGTCCAGCCCGCCACCCTGGGTGACCTCGTCCACCCTGCGCACGACGGTGTCGAGTTCGGCGCTGCCTTCCAGCACCCGGCGGATGGCTTCCTCCTCGGCCTTGACATCGTAGGTACCGATCAGGGAGGCGGCGTCCCCCAGCGCGGTGTGGGCCTCGTGCTCACGTTCCACCAGGCGGGTGAGCACCCGGACGTCGCCGCTGAATCGCTCAGTCGACGGGGTGAGCAGCAACGCGGTGATCTCCGGGCGGTGCCGCTGCCCGTAGCGGTCGATGCGCCCATTACGCTGCTCGATTCGGATCAGGCTCCACGGAATGTCGTAGTGCACGAGGTGGTGGCAGTGGGTATGCAGGTTTACACCTTCGGAGGCGACGTCCCCGGTGACCAGCACGCGGATCGGTGACGACTCGAGCTTGAACGACTCCACGATGTCCTGCTGGTCGGTGTCGCTGAGGCCGCCGTGCAGGATCGCGACCTGATCGTCAGCGAGTCTCATGTCGCGAACGATCGCCTTGGCCAACCAGTTCAACGTGGCGACCCGCTCGGCAAATACCACCACGCAGCGGTCGCTGGTGCGCGCCACCCCGATCTCGCGCAGATACTTCAGCAGCGCATCGTACTTGGCCGAGCCGGCGGTGAGAGCCTTGTCGGTCAACTCGGCAAGCCGTTGAAGGGCGTCGCGTTCCGATGCGGCCTTGGCCTCGTCGTCGTCGAGGCGGCGCATCCGCTCCTTGATGGATTCGGCCAGCGCGGCCGGCGACGACAGGAACGCCTTGGCCAACACCCACGGGAACAGGCCCGCGTTGCTCCCCGAGTACGGCGATGCGCCTGACGCCGGCCACAGCCACACGTCTTCGAGTTCACGGGCGATCTCATCCTCGGCGGGCGAGGCCGAGACGATCATGTTGCGAGGAGGCTGCCGGTCGGCCCAGTCCGAGCCCACCTCGGCGGCCACGTCAGGGTGGTGGCGGTGGCGGCGGATCACCAGCTTGGCTACCTGGTCGAGATCCAACTCACCGGCCGGATCGACCGCGCTGGGGTCGAGCAAGCGGACCAGTTCGGCGAACGACTCTGCCTCACCGTTGTGCGGAGTGGCCGACGCGAGGATCAACGCGTCGGTGCGTTCGGCCAGCAACCGCGCCAATCGGTTGTTCAGGGAGGCGGTGTTAGTGACGTTATGCGACTCATCGACGACGACCGCATCCCACCATTGCTTGCGCAAATGCGAGATGTAGCGATCGCTCTTCAGCGTGTCGATCGAGATGATCACCCGCTTGTAGTAGGTGAACGGGTTGCGGTTGCCTGGCAGGATCTGCCGGATCCGTTGTATGCCGGTGGAATCCAGCCGCACAAACGGCAACGCGAAGCGCGTCCACAACTCCATCTGCATTTGCTCGAGCACATGTTTGGGGGTGACGATCAGGATGCGATCACCTCGACCCCGGCGCACCAACTCCGCCAGGATCATCCCGATCTCGATGCTCTTGCCCAGCCCGACCGCGTCGGCCAGCAGGATCCGTGGCCGCAGTTTGCCGGGGTCCAGAGCTTTGCGGACGGCCTTGAACTGGTAGTCGAGCGGGTCGCTTAACCCGCCGCTGGCCACCGACAGGTCTGGATCCGACGCGGCGATCGGTGTCTTGCGCAGCGTGGCCTCCAGCCAGAGGCGGGACCGGCGAAAACTCGGGGAGGTGTCGGGCACCACACGGACATGAGCAGGGTCGACCGTGACGACCTCGTCGATGGCGGTGGAGAACGTCGCCTCGCTATCGCGCACCAACTCGGACAAGCCGATGACGTGGACGAAGTAGCCGTCCGTGGCCTGCTCGACTGCGCTGACAAGCCACTCGGCGTCGCGCACGAGCACGACCGAACCCGGCGCAGCGGTGAATACTGCCGCGCCTGACGCAGGTCGCGACTTTGCGACTGCCGTGGTCACGCGATCAAGCCTTCCTAGTGTTTGCTTTGGACGGCCATGTTAACGGTCGGCCCCGACACAGTGGGGGCGAATGGGTACGCTGTCCCACTCGATTCGCGTGCCTACCACCGCTTTGCTAATCGTTGCGCCGCAATTGTCGCTATGGCCCTCCCAGACTTTCCGAGAACTGCGGAGCCGAGGACTGCCGCACGCTCGGCGTCCGACCAACATCTTGCGACTGGATTAGCTGCCGTCGAGAAGCTCCATCACCTTGCCGCTGTTGGTAAAAATGTGGTCGCTGATCGGCAGGATGGGTGCCCCTTGGCTAAGGAGGAACAACTGCAGAGACGCCAGGCCGTATTTGGATGCCCCAGTACGCCATTTGGCGATCATGTCCATCATGTCGGGATTGTTGCCGTACTTCTGCCCGACGTCGGCGAACCCTTCAAGCAGCTGGATGTCTGATATCGGGACGATGCCGGGGGCATACACCTGCGGCTGGAGATGCTTAAACACCTTGTAACCACGGACATTGATGTCGAACTGGGTCAGCAGTCCATTGACCACGCCGGCGTCGGGCACGACGACGAGTGGGGCGAACATCGTCTTCGTGTCGACCCTTTCGCTGCCCCAGCCGCCGTGCTTCTTGACGAGGTCGATCGTCGAGAGCAGCTGCCCGAACTTCCCGTCGTTGGGGTCGGTGAAGATTTTCTCGACGTCGGCGCTGTACTCATCCCAGCTCGCCAACCCCTGTGCCGCATCCTCTTTCACCGCACGATCGGTTGCGTCGATCACGATGCAGTGGCCGTTGCCGAAGATCATCCAGTCGCACACCGACGGCTTCTCGCCCTTCTTCTCCGTCCAGGCCGCCTGCATTTCGTCTTCATCGGCAATTGCACACAGATGCGGGCTCTTGTCGAAGATGTGGTGCACAATCCCGCCGGCGAAGACCTCGAACGCGTCACACATCGCGATCTTGAACCGATTCCTGAGCCGCCCAGAGCTGAAGCTGGCCCACGCCTCGAAGTAGAGCTGCCCGCCGCACAGCCGATCGAGCGCCCATTGATGACGCAGCATGACGAACGTGTTGTCGTCGACGGCCAGGAACGGGAACCGCGTGAGCGTGTACCGCTGATTGCCGATCGCTCCCTTGTCTCGATCGCCCTGCAACTCGACCTTGTAATCGTCCAGCAGTCTCGCCATGTTGGCGAACAGCAGGTCGATCGCGCCCTGGGTGGCGCCGTCGGCGAGCAGTTCATCGCGGGTAAACCGGACCTGGTGGGAGTCGGTGCTGCGCTTGACGATTCGGGTACCGAGGCGCATGACGTCGAGCAGGTCGACTCCGGTGGCGATCTTGAAGGCCTCGGCGGGCGTCGCACCCAGGCCGGTGGTCTCCGATCGGGGATGCCAGGTGGTGAACCACAAGTCGTCGGTGTTCGACAGCACGATCTCGTACTTCAGCGGGTGATTGAACAGTGACGACGCGATCTCGTTCTGGATGTGCGGCTTGGCGTATTCGTGCGTTTCCTCAAGGCCCATGTTCGGCAGCTTGCGTTGCCAGCTTCGCACTTCGTCGGCGGTGGGCACGTCGCCCGTGAACTCCGGTGCCGAGTTCTGTTCGGACGTGATCGAGAGCAGCATGTGCACCAACGTGTCAAGGTCGATCGACGGCGCGGCCTCATCGGTGGACGCGTATTCGATGATCTCGCGCTGCAGCTGAGCGGTCGCACGCGGCGAGATGAGGTGGTCTCCGTAGGCGACGATGCGGTTGCGGGCCTTCTCGCACACACCCCCGGTGCCGCCGCCGGCGAGGAAATCGCCCTCAACGAGGTCTACGCGATGGGTGGTGGTGTATGCCACGTCCCACTGCCCCTGTACGCAAGCGACGGTTTCGAGTGCGTCGTAAAGCTTGACGCTGTCGAGCAGGTCGCGCCGTTTGTCATCGGTCAGTGGCTTCAGCCCGAGCTGCCCGCAGACCATCAGCTGCGGCTGTTGGCCGAGGAACTGCATCAGCTGGGAAATCATGTCACCCTCACCACCGACGCTTGCCGCGGTCGGCGGCATCGAACCGCCATTCGCACCGGCTCTGCGCCCCGGGCTGCGGGGGCCTTCCTGCTCGTACTTCGCGGCGCGCTCTCGTCGGATTCGCGCTCCTTTACCCATCGCAGGCCATACCCCTCTCGCCTAGCACCTCGTCGACCTGATGGCTCGACAGTTCGCCACCCGTTCGCGTATCGACTGCCGAACCGCGGCCAGCAGCCGCAGCTCGGCAGTCGATGTCATCGCGGGTGTGTATGGGTCCAGGCTAGGTGAGAGGAGTGACATCGTTCGAACGTTTATTCGGGGTGTTGGGATGATGGGCACACCCCAGCGGGGATCTCGTCGGCGTTTGGTGGCCCCGCGCTCTGGGGACTGGTACGCGGGGCGCTTCACCGGGCCACCGTACGACGAGTTCATTCTCGGCGCCGACGGCGTGCTGCGTGCCTTCGCCCAGCGCTCCGGGGGTGACCGCATGCCATATGTGGTCGGAATACTGGGAGCGCCCAGTTGCGGACCTTATTCGACGTCTTGCGCATCTTGTCGAAGGACGAACTCATGCATACCGGGCACGGTGAACGCCAACATGCCGCGTTCGGGAGGGTAGACCAAGCCCTTCTTAATAAGCTCGTTGCGGGCAACTGACAGGTCGCTCGCGCGCGATTTATGCATCCGAGAAGCCAAGGCGGACACCGTCGCCGGCCCGTCGCCGGCTAGGTCGGCCAGCGCGCGCAGCAGGTCGCGCTGTGCGGGGGTGGCGCGCTCCCACCTGGAGCGGTAGAGGCCGTCGTCGACCTCCCGACGAGCTTCGTGCAGTCCCACCTGCACGTCGTCAGCACTGATCGGGGAACTAATCGCGTTGTCCCACACATGTTTTCCAATCGCTTGCAGAAAGTATGGATATCCGCTGGCCATGTTGATAGCCATCGTCAACGCCTGCTCGTGCCAGTCCACTCCAAGCTCACGTGTGGGAATCGTCAAGGCATCCGCCGCGCCGGATCGATCGAGCAGTCCGACCGCACGGTAGTCATAGAGCCGCTCGGCATAGCTGGTGGCATCGGCAAGCAGAGCCGGCAACGACGGCAGACCGGCACCGACGAGCATCAAGGGCAATGGCACCTCTGCCTGGCCGAGCTGGTGCACCGCCGTGTTGATCGCCGCCAGCTCGGCTGCGTTGGCCTCCTGCAGTTCGTCGACCAGGATCAGCACGCCGATGCCTAGCTCGCGCGCCGTCTCCCCCATCACCTCGAACAGCGCCGCTAGTGGTGTGTCCCGGAATTAGTTGATGGTGTTTAGGGTGGTCCGGGCTCGAGCGACTTTGGCCAGGATCGATTCGGCGGTGGCGGTCCATACGTAGGGCTTGGGATCTTGGTTGTGGGTGTCGATGTAGTCCTGGATCGCGGCGATGAGGTCAGGCACTGAACCAAAGACGCCGCGTCGCAGCGCTTTGTCGGTGATCTCGCGAAACCAGCGTTCGACCTGGTTGAGCCACGACGACGAGGTCGGCGTGAAATGCAGGTGGAAGCGGGGATGGTTGTCCAGCCACTGTTTGACGTTTGCGTGCTTGTGGGTGGCGTAGTTGTCCAGGATCATGTGGATCTGTAGGCCCTTGGGAACCTCTCGATCAATCGTGCGCAGGAATTTGAGGAACTCTTGGTGGCGGTGTCGCGGTAGGCATTGGCCGATCACCATGCCGGTCAACACGTTAAGCGCGGCGAACAAGGTGGTGGTGCCGTTGCGCTTGTAGTCATGAGTCATCGTCTGCCCACGGCCCTTGGTCATCGGTAGCGATGCCTGGGTGCGGTCGAGGGCCTGCACTGAGGACTTCTCATCGGCGCACAGCACGATCGCGTTGTCCGGCGGGTTCAGATATAAACCCACGACATCGACGAGCTTCTCGTCGAACTTGGGGTCATTGGATACCTTGAACGTATCGATGCGGTGCGGCTTGAGACCCAACTCTTTCCACACCAGCGCCACGGTGCTCTTCGACACCCCAGCCGCGCGGGCCATCGTTCGTGTGCTCCAATGCGTCTGGCCTGGTGGGTGGGATCCCTTGGTGAGCGCCACGATCTTTTCGATCGTGGCATCCGGGATGGAGGGCTTACGACCACGACCCTGCCGGACTTGCCCAAACTTGACCAGACCATCCTCGCTGAACCGAGTACGCCAGTTCGCCACCGTGGCCGGCGACACCGACACCCTGGCAGCAATCGCCGCGTTGGCCACACCGTCGGCAGCCATCAACAAAGCCTTGGCCCGCACCACTTCTCGATGCGCCCCCGACTGCGACCGAGCCAACGATTCCAACATCTTGCGCTGTCCATCAGTCACCACCAAAGCGGGCACGGGTTTGCTCATACCCGAAATCATAGCCGACAACTGTCAATTATTTGCGGGACACACCACTAGATCCTCGGCGAAGCGCCCCGAATCCGCTACGCCACGGATCGGGTCGACTTCCACACCCAGTGACATCATCCCGGTTGCGTCGGCCTTGATGCTGAATGCCTTGAAGACCCCGAGCATGCGGCGTATGCGTGATTCTGGATGCCGCCCTGTCGCCGTACGCATCCCCGCACCAGCGCGTGCGACAGCGCTGCCGGTAGCGATCCGCCGACGCCAGCCTCAACCTTCGCGGTAATCCAATCCCGCTCGCCTGCCCGTCTCAGCAGCTCGTTGAGCAACACGGTTTTGCCGACCCCGCGTAATCCGTTCAGAATCCACCCGCGATCGCCTTCCCCCAGGTCTTCAGAACGCCGCATCACCACGTCGAATGCGGTCAGGACAGCATCACGACCAGCCAGCGCCGGCGGCCGTCGCCCAGCACCGGGCCGGTAAGGGTTACGCACTGGATCCATAATCAGATTCTATCTGACCGTATAACAGGCTCTGTTATACGCGTTGAGAATAGCTTATAGACCTGCGGTAGTTCATCGGATACGAAGAACTACCGCCCGCGGCATCAAACCGGCGGACGAGATTCTTCATGCGCGGGGCATCGTCCTCCCCTAGTTGTTGCCGGCCCGGGGGGGCTTCCGGCGACTTGTTGTGAACTGTCCGCGGCGCCACTCCCCTATGCACATCACCCCCGCGCCTGGCAGCGGCTCAGTTGGGGCCAGTCGGCCTTCGACCAGCCCCCCTCCCCGCCACGCGCCTCCCCCACACGGCCACACCGGGGGCTCATCGCACTTTCGTCTCTTTCGTATCTTTCGTTTTGTACTAGTTACGTTTCGTTTCGTATTGATTTGTCACGACGAAAGTCATAGGATTGGTGAATGAGCGAAACTGTCCCGGAGAGCGGCCAACCGCGGGATCGCTGCAACTACCCGGGCTGCACCCGTCCCAGCCGTCCCGACCCCGCCACGGGTCGCCCCTCCCGATACTGCGAACAAACCGATATCGCTGGCGGGCCGGTGCATAACCGTGCCAACGCCTGGCGAGCCCGGCGCGCACAGGGTGCCGGCGTGGCGACGCAGGAGGACGCCGGGCTCGCAGCTCCGGTGTCCCTGGCGCGTGCGTCGCTAGAGCAGCGCTTAACCGAATTACCAGGGAAAGTGGCAGACCTGCGGGGGTACCTCGACGACTTGGTGGTCCAGCTCCGGGCGGCTGGCGACGTCGAGGCTGCGGGTGCGGAGGTTGAGGATGCACACCGCGACGCGCTCACCAAGGTGACCGAGGCCGAGCGACGTAGCGCAGCCGCTGAGCGGGCCGCGCGCCTGGCCGATGAGCGCGCACAGACCGCCGAACGTGAACGTGAAGAAGCCGATGCGCTCGTCGAAGATGCGATCGCCGAAGCGGCGCGCGTGCGCGAAGAGATGCAAGCCGGGATCGCCCACAGTCGCGCCGAGGCCGACGCCGCGGTAGCGAGGGCGCAACAGCAGTTGGCAGAGGCTGAGGCCGAACACCGAAATGAACTCTCGCAACGCGACTCCGAAGTTGACCAAGCACACCAGGACGCCAATGCGGCCCAACTCGAGGCCGCTTCCGCCCGGGCCGCGCAGCGCGCTGCCGACGAGGCGGCCGAGCGTGACCGCCAGACCGCTGCCCAGCTGCGCCGTGAACTCGATCAAACCCGCCGGCAGGCCGAGGAAGAACGCCAGCGGCTGCAAGCCCAAGTCGATTCAGCGCGCCAGTCCGCGCAGCAGGCGGCGACCGAAACAGCGGTCTTCCGTGCCGATCTCGCCGCCGCGCGCGCTGAAGCTACGGCCGCGCAACACGCGGTAGAAACCGAAAAAGAAGCCTTGGCGTCCCTCAGCCAAGAACTCGAGCGGCAACGCGACGACGCGCGGGCGGAGCGCGAAAGGCTTCGCATCGACCACGCTGAGCAGCTCGCACACGCTCAACGTAGCGCCGACGAACGTGTGCATACCCTGACTGAGGCCTTGACGCTCGCCCGTGAAGCCGCCGAGGCGTACCGCGCCCAACTCCCCCAAGCGGCTCCAACCAGTCCCCCTCCCCCACCAGGGAAACGAGCAGCGCGCGGACAGGGATCACGCGCGGAGAAGAAATCACCGAGCCCGGGCCGGGGAGACCTATAAGGCAATGTTCCTACACCCTCGACCGGCTCGGCCGGAACCTTCGCGAAGTGCTCAACCTCGTTCACGAGAATGTGCTCGCAAAGTGTGATCACGGAAAGTTAAAGTGAAGCCAGCAGGTCGTTGAGTAGTGTGTTGGCGTTGCAGCACACCTCCAAGAGGTAGTGGTGAGCACCTTCGCTTGGAGCGAGATCTTTTGGCGGCCAGTGCAGTTCGTGCCGTCCTCTGGTCAGGCCCACCGAAAGCTGTTGACCGGCAAGGTTGTTGACTCGTACAAAATACCCGGCCTCGTCAGCGTGGCCGTGAATATTCAGTTCGAGACCTGGGTCGCCGACGAGTACACCAGCACTGAGTGCCCGATAGACCAATTCTGACAAGGTCGATCCTGGGGAGGCATCGGTTGGGTCGGGCAGCTGGTGTGGCAGCTCATCGCTTTCGTCAGCAACCCAGGCCGCGAAAGCGTCCTCGTCGATGCTGAACGGCACGGGGGTGCCGTGAGCAGTGACCGCAAAGGCCGGAGCGCCGTATGGGACGCCCGGTGCGGTAGCGGTGGTGGTGCCGAGCACATCGTCTCCAATCTGGGGGGGTTTGGGGCCCTATTCAGGTTGGCGGCCCGGGGCACCCAGGTTTGGCACAACACCCGGGGCATGGGTGTGTTGTAGCTGTGCGGCCAGAGCCACGGCGAAGTCAGCGCGGCGGTGCTCGAACCGCTCGTCGGGGTTTTGGCCAGCGCGCGCTACATCGCATCGGCGCTCACCAGATCGCGGCGCAGGGCGCTGGGCGGTAGCGGGGCAATACTGAGGTGGGCGCGGATCACCCCGCCGCGTGAACCGACCGGGCCAGATGATTCGGCGAAGCGCTAAATGTCAAGCGCCTCCTGCAAATTGGTCATCGCTGCGCGGGCGAACTGCTCCAAATACGCGTTGGCGACTGCCAATAGGTTGACTGGGTCCTCGCTCAGGTATGCCACGCCCACTGGTTCCGTTTCTCCTCGTTGCTTAGCTGCCCAGCGGCTCGACGACCGGCACGGCGGCGAGCATGCTCTGTCCCGCGTCCATGAGGGCATCAAAGATCGGCGCGGCCGGGTTGACCACACCCTCGCTGGTGTAGAAGATCGGACCGAAGCCGAAGCCGCCGTTGCCTTCCACCCCGAAGCCCAGGAGGTAGGAGCCCTTATTGGCCCACCCGACGAGGTTTTCGCCGGTGTTGCCGAATCCGAAGGTGGAGTTGCCGGAGTTGCCGACACCGAAGTTGGCGGTGCCGTAGTTGCCCAGGCCGATGTTGTAGTTGCCGGTGTTGCCGACTCCGACGTTGAAGCTGCCGGTGTTGCCGTACCCAATATTGGTGATCGAGGAGTTGTGCAGTATCGAGTTCACGAAGTCGACTGGGACGTCGCTCACGACGTAGGCCGCCGTATCGACGGTGCTGTCAACAAACAGGCCGAATGGGTTGAAGATCGACCGGTAAATGTTGGCGCCGAGGTCATTTCGGAAGATGTCGAAGCTCTGCTGCATGCCGGCGACGTTTGCCAACGCATCCCCGAAGCCCTGACTGACGGGCAATGTGATCGGGTCGGTGAAGAACCTGATGTTTTGGTTCACGCCCGCTGGTGTGAAGTATCCGTTGGCACCGGCGTGGGGTACACCGCCGCCGTGACCGATTGCCCCGGTCGCGCCGGCGTAGCCCCCTATCGCGCCGTGGCCGCCGCCGGGCCCGCCCAGTCCCGGAGACCCGTTGTAGCCGGGGCCACCGCCCTGACCTTGCAGCCCGATCTGAGCGCCGGCCCCGCCGTTACCTCCGGTGCCCGCCGTACCGCCGTCACCGCCCGTGCCGCCATCGCCGTACAGCCCAGCGCCATGACCACCGGCGCCGCCGGCGCCGCCCGACCCGCCTGTACCGCCGGTCCCACCGACTCCACCGGCAAGCGAGAAAGTGGCGGCCGAGCCGCCGTGGCCGCCGTTGCCACCGGCACCGCCGGCACCGCCATCGCCACCGTGACCAAAGAACAGCCCGGCGCTGCCGCCGGTGCCGCCGTCGCCACCAGACAAGCCGCTGCCGCCACCCGTGGCATTGGTGTTGAGGGCCAGGCTGCCGCCCGGGCCCAGTATCGGTCCGACTATCGGTCCCAGTATCGGAATTCCGGTGATTGGGTTGGGTATCCAGACTCCCGTCGCGTCGGCGCCGGTAGCACCGCTCACCCCAGCCCCGCCGGTGCCGCCATCGCCACCGTTGCCAAACAGCAGACCACCGGAGCCGCCGTTGCCGCCTCGGCCGCCATTGCCGCCGTTGGCCCAGCCCGGAGCGCCAGTGCCGCCGTTGGCGCCGTTGCCAAGCAGGCCGGCCGAACCGCCGTTCCCGCGCATGCCGTTGAAGCCGTTGCCGCCGTTGCCGATCAGCAGACCACCTGCCCGCCCGTCGGGGTTGGCCGCGGTGCCATCAGCCCCAGACCCGATCAGCGGACGACCTAACAACGCCTCGGTAGGTGCATTGATGACCTGCAGTACGCCTTTCTGCACCTCTGCCAGCGGGTTAACGTTGGCGGCCTCGGCTGAGGCATAGGCGTTTCCGGAGCCGGTCAACGTCTCAACGAACTGTTGGTGGTAGGCGGCTGTTCGGGCGCTGACCTGCTGGTAGGCCAGGCCGTGTGCGTTGAACAGCGCCGTGATCGCCTCAGACACCTCATCGGCGCCTGCAGCTACCACGTTCGTGATGGGAGTCGCGGCAGCGTTAGCCTCACCGATCGCGGTGCCGACCGAAGCGAGATCGGCCGCCGCACTGGTCATCGCTTCTGGCACGATATTCACAAATGGCATGGGGGTATGTCTCCTGGTTTCGTGATCAACCCGAACTTGGTACGGCGTCTACGCCCAGCAGGTCGTAGAGCAACGCGGTGAGGTCGTTGGCGGACCTGTCGTCCAAGAATTCGAGGTCGTCTGGGTCGTAGGTGTGGAGGTAGTCGCCGCGCACCTGGTAGCGGCCGTCTGGGAGCGCGGCTGTCGCCCAGATGCGATCGTCGTCGGCCCCTTGGTCACGGAACTGCGCCGGTCGGATGGCGGCGGAATGGTCGTTGAACACGGCGGCGGCGGCCGCGATGCGCTCGACGATGTCGGCAATGATGAGCTGTTGTGTTGCGGTGAGGCCCCTGTTTTGGGGGTCGTAGCCCAGGTACCAGTCGGTGCGGGAATGCCAGCGTGTAGCCGCAGGGCAGCTGTGGCGCAGTCGTTCGGCCTGTGCTTTGGTGGCGCAGCGGTCGACGACGGCACCGTGGTTGTCGACGAGGTGAAACCCGACGTCTTCGGCCGGAACTATGTACCAGGTGGTGGGCGGGTTGGAGAAGTGGGCCCGGGCGCCGTCTTCGAATACAGCAAGGCTCATAGCCCTATCCTTCGGTTGCGTAGCTGGGTGAAGTGGGGACTCATGACCGTGCGGGGACGACTATCCGCAGCCGCGAAACACGTGGGCCGGTCTTGTAGATGGCCCTGGCAAGTCGCCATGTCTGGGGATCGACTTCGCTGGTGTTCTGCATCTCGTCTGCCTCCCGCGTCGCGCTGTGCTTCATCAGTCAGTACGTGACCGCCAGGGTGCTCCGCGGACACTCGGGATTTATATCAGCTAATATACACGTATGTAAACATTTATTTCAGAGGACCCCGCGCGGAGTCGCAATCAGCGGTGTGGACATGCCCTGCGGGGACGGGAGTCGGTGGCCTCGGCCGGCGCTCAACGAGATGGGTGCAACAACGCACAGCGGGCTTCCGAAGCCGCGCGCATGTTTCGAGCACCACAGGCTAGGCGAATAGTGTTGGTGTGCAATCGATTCGTCGCGATCACGACGCGCTGGCAGGTGATGCTTGCAAGCGCAGATGCTTCCCATGTCGCGACCTCAAGCGCATCAGGAACGGGCGCGTGCGACCGACCCTCGGCCGATTCGCAACCGTGTCTGCGCTCGCCACCGAGAGCCCGCAGCTACGCTTTTGGGCGTTGCTGATGTAGATTGCGACCGAGGGGTTCGATCCGCTGACCAGTGTGATCCCTCCCTTCTCGGGATAGCTAGCGCACGCCGGCGGTGCTCTTCCGAGCAGCAAGGGGGAGGAACTTCAGGCCACGGCGGCGGCATACTTGAAAAAGGGAGTCGATTAAGTGTCAGGCGGTGCACCGGGCAACGGTGATGCTCAGGCCAGTTCTGATCTGGCTGTGAAACTCAGAAGGTTGTTTGACATCGTTCGCAGGCCGAATGAACCACCAATGTCGAATCAAGCCGCTGTGGAGAAAATCAAGGACAAGACTGGTGTCGCGATTTCCGCGACGTACTTGTGGCAGCTCAGGAATGGTTCCCGGACTAACCCTACGGTGCAGCACGTGCGCGCTCTTGCGAAATTTTTCGGTGTGCCGACCGCGTATTTGGTTGACAACGAGAGTGACCATAAAATCGAAGCGCAGCTTGGATTGCTTGTCAATCTTCGCGATAGCGGTGTGCGGGATTTGGCAGCGCGCGCATCTGGGCTGACACCGGAGGCGCTTCGGGGCGTGGCCGCCATGATCGATGCGGCCCGTAAAATGGAGCACTTGCCGCCGATCGCTCAGATTTCCGGCGAGGTTTAGATGGGTAAATCGAACGCTGACATGCTCGCGCTCGCGCGCGAGCTGCCCATTCCCGTCCCGTGGGATAGGAATGTCTTCATTGATAATGTGGCTCGTCAAAGAGGCCGGCCAATCCGCCTGGTTGCCGCGGATACGGCGGCATTTACTGATGGCCCGTGTGGGCTATGGGTGATTTATGACGACGAAGACGTCATCCTTCACGAGGCCGGGACGTCCGATTATCACATCGATCAAATAGTGTGCCACGAAATTGGCCATATGGTCCTCGAGCACGACAAGGGTTCGCGGGGAAGCGCCAGCACGACACGCTATGCCCAACTGTGTAGCACATACCTGGGCGACCTTGATCCTAGCTTCGTACAAGCGATGTTGGGTCGTAGCGACTATGGCAGCGAGCAGGAACGCGAGGCCGAGATGTTCGCTTCCGCGCTGGTGATGGCCGCTGCAGAGGCCGCTGAACGCCGATCGATGTTGCGTCGCGTGTTCTTCCGCCGGTGAGCGCCTCCGCCGTACCAGGCATCATCGCCTGGCCATTGATCGTATTCATGACGCTGGTGCTGGTCGGACGCTACCGATGGTTCAACAACAATCTCTCTGAGAAATACTTCAACAATACGTTGGCATTCTTGCTGGCGGCGCAGATCCTCCGTGAATATCTAGTGCAGAACATGCTCGCGAGAACGGCCCTCACCACTTTGCCCGGCACGTGGCAATTGAGTAGCGCTGTGTTGGGCTACAGCTTCACTGAATTCGTCGGGTTCATCCTGTTGTGGTCGGGTATGTCGGAAGCAGAAACCCGCCGACAGCACCGGTACTACCGCCTAGCGGGCGTGCTCCTTATTGCCGGAATACTGGTCTTTGGTAGTCATGCTCGACTCGACGAACAGCCCTTTGAGTTAATGCGGGGCTGGGAATCCGTGGTGGTGTTGAGTTGCATGACGACCATGTTGATGGTCCTAGCGACGCGAACCATATCGAATTCCTTGCGTGAGCTGCGCAATGTGCGCACGCGGCGGGAACGCTGGATCGCGCTGAGCCTCTTATCGATGGGTTTAGTGGGCAGCGGGGTTGTGCTCCACGAGGCGGCCCTCCTGATTTGCGACCTTCTTGGCTGGACTGACACAGGTGAATATCGGCGGCAGTCTCACGCCAACGGCCTGTTCTTCGCAATAGCGGCCCCGTTCGGGGTCGCTGCTATCCCTCTCGTGAGGAAGCTCCTCGGCGCACTGGGATTGGATCCCATCAGCCGCAGCTGGTGCAAACTACAACCGCTCCGACAGGCCATGAGAACCGTTGTTCCAGAAGGCGTCTTCGGCTTTGACGATGACGAGCCGGGGCGCCGAAAGTCGGAGCTCCAGCTCCACCACACCGTCGTCGAGATCCGTGACGCCATCTTGCGACTGCGCCCCTACTCCCGTGAAATTCCCCAGCATGATCTGAGCCGCTTCCTCGACGAGCCCCACGCGATACCAGCGTGCGAGCACGCCGCGGCCACCGCAACCCTTCGGCTGGCTCACGCCGCCAGAGCCAAAGCTGCCGGCGCCACGCCAACCGCCCTCGCCGCCGACTCGGCACTGATCGTCGCGTCGCGCGCGGCAACCCTTACGCAGGAAGCAGCCGAACTCGCAGCGCTGGCGAAATGGTGGCCAGCCGCCTACGCCGCCGCCGAGAGCATCTTGGAATCTGCGATCCACACGCAAGCGAACTCGACTATATGAGCCGGCCGACCGCCACGCCGATCCCGCACCCTCGCTTCCGGCTGCCTGTCCTCGGTGATCTCTTCACGATCGACTTCGCCAGCCCCGTACTCGGTACGACCGACAAGTTGCGCAAGTCCGGCGACGGAACCTTGCAGCAACGCATCTTTGCTCTGTCGGCGATCGCGCTGTCCGGCGCCGCTCTGATTGAGGAGGTGAGTGACGAAACCCGATGGCAAAAGCATGTCGGGCCACTCGTGGACAAGTTGCGGCTGACGCTCGGCGACGGCCTGTTCACCGCCTGCAACGATGCGCCCAACTGGCAAAAGGCCCACAACATCTTGCTGCCGGCGTTTACCAAAGCAGCGATGAAGAATTACCACGATGCCATGGCTGACACCGTGCAAGAACTCATCGAGGCATGGAACACCCATAGCGTCAAACAATCCTGGATCGACACCCCGGCCCAAGCCAACCGGCTCACCGTGGAAATCACCGCGCGAGCCGGGTTGGGGCACTCGTTTGGCAAGCTCAGTGAGCCCAGAGGGAATGGGTTCAGTGCGGCGATCACAAGCGAATTGGGCTACGTCCGGCGCGTTATGCGTGTCGATCCCATACCGTTCTACAACCAACTCTTCGGGAAAAAGAGTTATAGACAACATCTAGCTGACAGGAAATTCATCCGCCGACTGGTCTGCGACATTGTCGAGGCCCGCCGGCGCAACCCGGAAGCAGGCCAGCCCCGGAACATGCTCGACATCATGCTCCATAGCGCCGGTCCCGATACCGGCGAGCGGCTCGACTCCGACAACATTGTCGGCCAGATCCTCACGCTGATGGCCGCCGGTAGTGAAACCTCGGCCAACACAATCTCGTTCGCTTTGCACTATCTGTCCGCTAACCCCGACGTGGCAGCCGAGGCCCAAGCTGAGATCGACCAACGCTGGCCCGGCTCAGACATTCCCTCCATCGAATTCGACGATATCGCCAAGCTGCGGTACCTGCGCCGTGTCGTCGACGAAACGCTGCGCCTGTGGCCCGTAGCCCCGGGCTACTACCGGCAAGCCCGGCGTGACACCACCCTTGGCAACGGCAAATACCGCTTTCGGCAAGGCGACTGGGTCGTAGTCGTCCTGCCAACCGCTCATCGCTCCGCGGCCTGGCGGTCCCAGTCCTGCATTGGTCGTCAATTCGCGTTGCACGAGATTATGTTGACACTGGCCACGATCCTGCACCAATACAACCTGGAGTCCAAGCCGGGATATAAACTCGAGATTGCTGAAACCCTGACCCTCAAACCGGCCGACTTCCAGCTTCGCCTGCACCCACGCCGCCATCTTGGCGACCGACGATAGGCATTGCCGATGCGCTTCCTTGCCGTACCACTTCCGCTGTCGATCGCCCGCGGCATGATCGGTGCTCGACGCCGTGTGTTGGATCTCGCCGATGCCATGGTGCCGGGAGAGATCGCGCTTTTTTTGGACGTCGCGTTGGGGCTGCAGAGGACGAAGATCGCGGGCGCGCTCGTCTCCTCGGGGTTGGCCGATGCTCTCGGCAAAGATGAACGCTTTCCCGTCGAATTGGCACACGAGCTGGGATTAGACCCCGACGTGACGATCAGAATCGTCAACACCGCGATCACCTTGCGGTTGATAAAACGGGACCGTAAGGGACGTGTGCGCATGACGAAGGTCGGCGCACCGCTAAGCTGCCAACATCCTAATTCGGTCGCCTCCTGGATTGCCTACTGCGCGGACCCCGACACCGCAGCGGTATATGCGCACCTCGACGCGCAGCTACGCGACGGCGCCCAACCCTCGGGATACCAGCGGTCATTCGGCAAGTCGTTGTGGGATTACTTCGGCGATCGCCCAGATATGGGCGCCACATTCGCAAATGCAATGCGCCAGCTCACCGAGTTCGACCTGGCCGGTATTGTGCGGGCTTATCCATGGCCACGCCATGGAGTCATCTGCGATATCGCTGGAGGGGTCGGGCACGTGCTCGCGGCCATCCTCGAACACCGGCCTGAGGCTCGCGGCATCCTGCTCGATTCTCCCGAGGTGATCAAGCAGGCAGAAGGATTTCTGCGGGACCGAGGGTTGGACGAGCGGATCGAGTGCCGCGCCGGGGACCTGTTCGGTCAGCTCGACGCTCGAGCTGACGTCTACACGATGAAGTGGATCCTCCACGACTGGAGCGACGATGCCTGTCGCGACATCCTCACGCGGGTCCGCGCCACCATGCCGTCCGGTTCCAAGCTGGTCACGATCGATCTGCACCACGAATCAAGCCGGCCGAACGCTGTGACAGCAATGCTCGACGCGCACATGCTTACCACCTGCGAGGGCGGTCGGGAACGTTCGCCGCATCAGGTGCACGCTCTGATGCGTGAGGCCGGGCTCAGACCCGGACGTGTCCGCCACTTCGGGCCGACGATGCTGGTCGAGGCCATCGCCCCGTGAAGGGCTGACCTTAACCCGATGAAGGTTTGTTTCCCGAGCAACTGCTTAGCTACCCGCGTCGAGGGCATCACGTACTGGCAGCTGCGAATCACTGTCGTGGATTGGTGGCCGACTGCTGCCTTCAATCATCGAGTCCCGAGCGGGGGGTTTCAATAACGAAGTCGATTCGTAACTGTGACCCGACTTAGGACATTTTCTGTGGTGGCCTAGGCATGCAGGGCGTTGAACTGTGAGTTCTCTGGGTGTCAGGTTGAAATTTGCACACTAAACCCGGGGCTCTACGGTGCTGTGGTGGCCTATGTGCGCACCGTGAAGACCGCCTCGGGTGCCACCGCCGTGCAGATCGTGTGGTCCACGCGGCGTGGGTCGCGCAATATCGAGCACCTGGGCTCGGCGCACGACGATGGCGAGGTCGAAGCACTCAAGGCCGCGGCACGCCAGCGTCTGGCTGAAGGTCAAACCACCCTTGACCTCCGGCTGGGCACCACCGGCGTCGACGGTGAGCCGCTCGAGATCGTGTCCACGATGTCGACACCGTTATGGGAGTCGTTGAGTGCGGCCTACCGGGTCCTCGGCTTCGACGCGGCCACCGGCGGCGACCGGGTGTTCGGGGATCTGGTGCTGGCCCGCATCATCGAACCGACTAGCAAGGCTGACTCGTTGCGGGTCCTGGCCGAAACCGGCATCGACACCGTCGACTACCGCACGCTCACCCGTCGGCTACCGAAGTTCGCTAAACCGGCTGTGCGCCAAGCACTGTCAAAGGCGTGTGCGACCAGGGCGGGATTGGGGCCGACGTCGCTGGTGCTTTACGACGTCTCCACCTTGTACTTCGAAACCGACACCGGTGACGGGTTCCGCGAGCCCGGATTCTCCAATTATCCCGAGGCTGCGATTATGCCGAGTCCCGGGCAGCTGCGGTGGTGTTCGCGCTGTTCGGTAAGGGTTCCAGGGGCGGCTCGCGCGGCATAATCGGGCTCTCTGATGTTGGTCGTCATAGGTGTTCGAGAAAGTTGAGGAGATCGTCGGCTGGTCGGTAGCGGCCGGGGGTGGTGTTCGGCCCGGTGACGCGGTTGAGCGCACGTTCTTTGATGGTCATGTCGGCGTGCAGATAGATGTGGGTTGTGAGTGGGCTTTCGTGGCCCAGCCACAGGGCGATCACCGAAGTGTCGATGCCGGCGTGTAGCAGCGCCATCGCCGCGGTGTGGCGCAGCGTGTGTGGAGTGACGCGTTTGGCCGCGATCGATGGGCAGGTAATCGCCGCTGCGGCAGCGTGTTTGGCGACGAGACGTTGAACGGCGTCTGCCGACATCGGTGTCTTACGTTGCGTTGGAAAGGCTGGACTGCTGGCGGCAGTGCCGGCCTCTGGCAGCCAGGCCCGTAGGACGGCTGCGGTGGGCTTGGTCAGCGGTGTGCTGCGTTCCTTTCGGCCCTTTCCGGTGGTATGAACGGCTGGTCCTGGTGTCATGGTGGCGATGTCGCTGATGGTCAGCGTGGTGATCTCCGAGACGCGAAGACCGGTCGTGACGGCGGTGAGCAGCAGGGCGTGGTCGCGGCGTCCGTACCAGGTGGTGCGGTCTGGCGTGGCCAGTAGGGCCTCGGTCTCGGTGCTGGTCAGATACGACACAGTCGCGTGGTCATGGCGGCGTTGCGGGATCGCCAAGATCTGGCTGGCCGTGTCAGCGCGGTCTGGGATCAGTGGCAGCGCATAGCGGTAGAACGAGTGGATCGCGGCCAGCCGTGCGTTGCGGGTCGCGGTGCTGTTGTGGCGTTCGGTTTCAAGGTAATTCAAGAAGGCGCCGATCATCGTGGCGTCGAAGTCATCGAATGTCAGCTGCGCCGGGGATCTCTTTGTCTGGCCGGCGGCGAAGATCAGCAGAAGCTTGAAGGTGTCCCGGTAGGCCGCGACCGTTTGCGAACTGGCCTGCAGGTGACTTCGCAACCGATCGGTGAAGAACCCTTGCAGCAGCGAGCTCAGCGTCGGCGCGGTCATGGCGCCGGCTCCGTGACAGGGGCTTCGGCGTCGTTGTCGAGGCGGTCGGCGGCAAGGGCGAGCAGTTCGGGCACTGCGTGCAGATACCAGTAGGTCGAGGCGGGATCGACATGGCCGAGCCAGGTTGACAGCAGTGGCAGCCGCGCTTGAACGTCCTGACCCTCGCGGTACCAGTCGATCATTGTGGTCACGGCGAAGGTATGGCGCAGATCGTGCAGACGGACTGGCCGGTGACCCGGCGCGGTGGTCAACCCGGCGGCGGTGACGATCTCTCGGAAGGTGCCGTTGAGCCGGTCCGGGCATAGCGGTCCACGCCGGGCGTTGAGGAAAACCGTTGAGCTGGCGTGCGTGCTGGCCCCAACCCATGCTTGGCGGGCTTGCAGGTAATCAGCGATCACGGTGACGGTGCTCGGATGGATAAACACCAGCCGGGACTTGCCGAACTTCGTCTCCAGAATCTGGATCATTCCGCTAGCCAGGTTGATGTCGCTGACGGCCAGCCGGCACGCTTCGCCGGGGCGTAGCCCGGTGGCGGTCAGCAGACCGATCAATATTCGCCACGTCAACGCCTTGAACGCAGGCTCCAGAATGCTTGTCGCGGCCAGCAGTGCGCAGATGTCGTTCTGGTTGAGCACATTTGGCTGTTTTGGCCGGTAGCGCCGAGGGCGGAGTTCTTCGGCCGGGATCTGCGTGGCGGGGTCCAACGCATGCTGGTATCGGGCGAAGATCCGCACCGCATCCAACCGGCGAGCTACTAGCGCTTCACTAACCGGAACCTTCATCTGGGTTGTGGCCCATTGGATCACGAGGTCGTGGTTGACCCGGGTGGCTCCCCGTTGCTCGCAGAACGCGACGAAGCTCAGCAGCAGCTTGCTCAGGCCTTCGAGTTTGAATCCCAGCGCCCTGCGGGTGGCGAGGTAATCAGTGACGTTCTCACGCAGCGTGTTCATGACCGTGCCCCCGGCCACGGGCGCGCCAGTGCCCGGCCAGCGTCGGGGTCTGTCTTCGCTGTGATTGTCGGCCAGGGCCGGGCCAAGGGCCGCAGTGCGACGTCATCAACTTTGGCGTAAATCGCGGTCGAGCGCGCACTGCGGTGGCGCAGCACCTGACTCACCTCCGGCAGTGAGGCCCCAGAGCGCAGCATCTCCGTTGCCAGCGTGTGACGGAAACGGTGCGCGTTGATCCGCTCTAGCCCCGCGTCTTGGCACGCCGCAGCCACCAGATGCGCGATCGCTCCGGGCGATATCGGACGCCCCGCCGGCTTGACGGTGGTGAACACCGACCGCGTCGTGCATGCCGGCCTGCCATCGACTAGCCACGCCGCGATCGCCTCACCAGGTTCAGCCGGCAGAGGTAAACGCTCGACGTGGTTACCTTTGCCGACGATGGTGAGTTCTCCTGCCCGCCAGTCGATATCGTCGAGACCAAGAGCTGCGATCTCGCCTCTGCGGAGCCCGAGTCGGGCCAACAGCAGCAAGATCGCATAATCGCGCCGATCGGTGGCAGTCCAGCAGTGCCGCGCTGCGACATCCAACAGATGCTCAAGATCTGCCGCCGGCACCGCCTTGGGAAGCGACGCCAAATGCCAGGCCGCCGGAACCGGAACCGCCCCCGACAGATCCGCCGATATGCGGCCTGTGGCGTGGGCGAATCGCAGAAACGAGCGGACCGACCGCGCCATCGACTTGGCCGAATTCGTATTCCGTTCCCTGCAAAATTCGACCATGAACGCAGTGACCATGCCGGCATCCAAAAGACCCACCGAGGCCTCGGCGGACTGTGGCAATGCCTTGAGAAACTGCGCAACCTCCTTCCTGTAATTGACAACCGTTGTCGGCGCCAATCCACGCTGATGATCCAGCCAGCGCCCGTACTCGATGAGCAAATCAACTACCGGCGCGGCACGATCACCGGCATCGAAGCTGCGTGTGGGGTCCATGACTCCTCCTCCTGATGGGCAACGCAATGCACCATCAGGAAGACACACCACAACTTTTCGCGGGCCGATTATGCCGCGCGAGCCGCCCCTGGAACCCTTACCGAACAGCGCGAACACCACCGCAGCTGCCCGGGACTCGGCATAATCGCAGCCTCGGGATAATTTGAGTTATGCCGATGTCGGCATAACTCCAAGGAACGCCGCTTGGAACCCCAGATCACCATCGGCTTGCTGACCGACGCATCGGGTTTCCCGCTGGCCGTGGAGGCGTTCGAGGGCAATAAGGCCGAGACCGCGACCATGCTGCCAGTCATCAACGCGTTCAAGGCCGCCCACCAGTTGACCGATATTGTCGTGGTCGCCGACGCCGGCATGATCTCCGAAGCCAACCAGATCGCACTAAAAGCCTCCGGATTGTCATTCATCCTGGGCACCCGGATCCCGTTCGTGCCCGACGTCGTCCGCGAATGGCGCGATAAACACCCCGATCAGGAAATCACCGACGGGCAGATCTTCGTTCAGCCCTGGCCGGCGACCAGCGGCGAGAAGACCCGCGGCATCCCCGACCGCGTCGTCTACTACCAGTACCGCGCCGATCGGGCCCGGCGCACCCTGCGCGGCATCGCCGAGCAGGTCGCCAAAGCCGAGAAAGCCGTCGACGGACGGGCTCCGTTGAAACGCAACCGGTTCATCAAGCTCACCGGCGCTACCAAGACCGTCAACCGCGAGCTGGAAGCCAAGGCCCGGGGCCTGGCCGGATTGAAGGGCTACACCACCAACCTGGTCGAGCAGACCCCGGAGTTCATCATCGGCGCCTATCACCAGCTGTGGCGCATCGAGAAGAGTTTCCGGATGTCCAAGCACGACCTGCAGGCCCGCCCGGTCTACCACCACAAGCGCGAATCGATCGACGCACACCTGACCATCGTGTTCGCCGCACTGGCCGTAAGCCACTACATCGAGACCCAAACCGGCTGGAGCATCAAGAAATTCGTGCGAACCGCACGCCGCTGCCGCAGGGTCCAAATCAAAGCCGGCCGACAACTCCTGACCGCCGTCGACCCTCTACCCGACGACCTCCGCGACGCCATCGCCAAGATCAACGCGGGCCTTGCACACTAAATTGTCCTAAGTCGGGCCGGCCGAACGCTGTGACAGCAATGCTCGACGCGCACATGCTTACCACCTGCGAGGGCGGTCGGGAACGTTCGCCGCATCAGGTGCACGCTCTGATGCGTGAGGCCGGGCTCAGACCCGGACGTGTCCGCCACTTCGGGCCGACGATGCTGGTCGAGGCCATCGCCCCGTGAAGGGCTGACCTTAACCCGATGAAGGTTTGTTTCCCGAGCAACTGCTTAGCTACCCGCGTCGAGGGCATCACGTACTGGCAGCTGCGAATCACTGTCGTGGATTGGTGGCCGACTGCTGCCTTCAATCATCGAGTCCCGAGCGGGGGGTTTCAATAACGAAGTCGATTCGTAACTGTGACGTTTCGGGTGGCGCCCTGTTGGCTGGCCTGCGGGCCGAGAAGCTCATCAGAGTCAACATCGGCGGTATCCGTCGAACCGACGATGGTGGTCCTCAGCGTCCATGATCGCGCTCACTGAAATTCCCCACTGACGCTCATCGAAATTCCCCACCCGCGTGGCTCCGCCGATGAAGGCGGGCCTCCCTTCGATGCTGCTGGTGTCTGACGCCAACAGCTCCAGTCGAAGGAGGCCCGCTTTCTCATGCTCACATGGGAGGACGATGTGGAAGTACATGCCCTGCGCAAACGTGGTTGGTCAATCTCGGCGATCGCCCGTCACACCCGCCGGGACCGCAAGACCATCCGGGATTATTTGTCCGGGAAGCGAACGCCTGGAGTGCGGGCGCGGTCGTCGCCGGATCCGTTCGAACCGTTCATCGACTATGTGACCGCGCGGCTGCGCGAGGACCCGCATCTGTGGGCGCGCACCCTGTGCGACGAGCTGGAGGAGCTGGGGTTTCCGCTGTCGTATCAGAGCCTGACCCGCAACATCCGTGCCCGCGGCCTGCGGCCAGTTTGTGCGGTCTGTCGGTCGGCGACGGAGCGGCCCAATGCGATCATTCCGCACGAGCCCGGTGACGAAACCCAGTGGGACTGGCTGGATTTGCCAGATCCACCGGCCTCGTGGGGGTGGGGTAAGACCGCGCATCTGCTGGTCGGGTCGCTGGCGTATTCGAGCAAGTGGCGCGGGTGGCTGCAGCCAGCGACCGATCAGCCGCATCTGGCGGAAGGCCTGGACCGGGTCGTCCGGGCCGTGGGTGGGTTGACCCGGACCTGGCGGTTCGACCGGATGGCCACGGTATGCGATCCGGGTTCGGGCCGGGTCATCGCCTCCTTCGTCGGGGTAACCAAGCACTATTCGGTGTCGGTGAGCATATGCCCGCCGCGGCGCGGCAACCGCAAGGGTGTGGTGGAGAAAGCCAATCTCACTGCGGCGCAACGGTGGTGGCGCACCTTGCCCGATGATGTCACACCCGAGCAGGCCCAAGCCGACCTCGACCGGTTCTGCAGGACCCGTGCTGATGCCCGGATGCGGGCCACGCCTGAGGGTAAATGCACCGTCGCGGCCCTCGCCGAGACTGAGCCGCTGGCGCCGGTGCCGGCCACACCGTATCCGGTGATCGTGGCCGAACAGCGCACCGCGTCGCGCCAGGCGCTGGTGGGCTACCGCGGCAACCGCTACTCGGTGCCCCCGGAGCTGGCCATGGCAACCGTCACGGTCAGCCACCCGATCGGTGGGGAGTTCATCGACATCGCCACCACGAGCGGGATCGTCATCGCCGGCACCGGCGACTCGCCGATGGGCTAGGCGCCACCGTGCGCGACGCCGGGCATGTCATCGCGCTGGATGCCGCGGCGATGGCCGCGGCCAACAGCGGGCGCCCGCACCGGCGCAAGGAGCGCATCCCACCCGGACCCGAGGCCCGCGCCGCCGCCGCCGAACTCCGCAAACGCATCGACGCCGTCGGAGAGACCGGCGGCGCTGTCATCGAATCATGCACCAACACAACCACTTCCACGATCATCGATCTGTCCGTCTATGAGCGGGCCGCACAGAAGAGGACCACCCTGAAATGAGCAGCACCGAGCACACCACCACGACCACGTCGTTGACCCAGCCGGCCAGCGCCGAGGCCGCCAGCCGCTACCAGCGCCTGCGGGGGCATTTGGCCGCGCTAAAACTGCACGCCGCCGCCGAAGCGCTGCCGGCCGTGCTCGATGAGGCCGCCGCCGAGCAGCTCTCGCTGACCGTGGCGTTGGAGCGGCTGCTGGCCATCGAGGTCGACGCCACCGAGGCCCGCCGGCTGGCCGGGCGGCTGCGCTTTGCCAGCCTGCCCACCCCGGCCACCCTGGACGGGTTCGACGTCGACGCCGCCGCCGGGGTAGACCGCAAGCTCATCGACGAGCTCGCCACCTGCCGCTACCTGCAGTCGGCCACCAACATTTTGCTGGTCGGCCCGCCCGGGACAGGCAAGACGCATATGGCGGTGGGGCTGGCCCGGGCCGCAGTGCACGCCGGCTACCGCACCTACTTCACCACCGCCGCCGATTTGGCCGCGCGCTGTCACCGCGCCGCGATCGAGGGCCGCTGGGCCACCACCATGCGCTTCTTCGCCGGGCCGACCCTGTTGGCCATCGACGAACTCGGCTATCTGCCGCTGCCGAATGAGGCCGCCTCAGCGTTGTTTCAGGTTGTCTCACAACGGTATTTGAAATCCTCGATCGTGTTGACGACCAATAGGCCAGTAGGGTCGTGGGGAGAAATCCTGGGCGACACCACCGTTGCGGCCGCCCTGCTGGATCGGTTGCTGCACCGCTGCGTGGTGCTCACCCTCGACGGCGAGTCCTACCGGCTGCGCGACCACCACGCCGCCGCCGAAACCCTACGCAGGGCAACCACAGCCACCAGCCGATGAAGCCAAAACCCCAAACGCACTCTGAGGATGATCTGATGAATACCCAACCCGCCCAACCGATTCCGGGAAACGGGCCAGCAACCCAACCCCGACCACGCGGCCGTGCCGATCAACACCGCACAGCTCGCCCACATCGCCGAGCTGCTCGACATCCTCGACGGGTTCCTGGCGCCGCACCGACGGCATCGCCGACCGGCCTGGCCGACTACCTGCACGCCACCGGACGCGACCAGCCCCAACCCCCCGACTGGGCGGGCTACAACGCCAACCTGCTCATCGACCAGGTCAGCTTCACCGCCCACAGCCTGCGTGCCCACCGCCGGAAACCGCTACAGTAACCACGGCCCGCAGGTGGGGAATTTCAATGAGCACACCTGGGGATTTCCGATGAGCGCCATCATCCACGGTGACCACGTCGTCAATCCCGGCCGCACCCTCGGCGAAGTGAAGATCGAAACAGGCGAAGTCGTAAACGCTTCAGCCCAGGTGCATCCCGACCAGGTACTCCTGGCGAGTCCCCGATACGCCAATCGTTGCAAGGCGCCGGGGGGGCATCGGCCTGGTATTGGAAAACTCCGCAGACGCAATCGCGTTCGGCGCCGAGATCATCACCGGCACCGCAGCACGCCGTTCTATCAAGGGGTGATCCTTCTAGCGACGTAACTCGCGAACTTGATCAAACTCACGACTCGGCTTCAGGCATCTGGCACTAATCCCCGGATGCGACCTGATGGCGTGGGCATCCCGGCCAGCAGGCTATTTCGCCGGCCTCACCTTTGGTTGTGGTTAGCGTTAGCGTTGCAATTCTGGGCCTTGGTTGCCCTGGTCGTTGGCGCGGTGTTGGTTGTCGTATTCGGCGGCGCGGTGTTTTTCGAGGATTCGGTGGGCGGCGCGGTAGCTGTCGGCGTCGGGTAGGCCTGATTCTGCGATCAGGGCTGGGGTGGGGTTTAGGTCCAGCGTCCAGCCTGGCTGGCGGCCGACTTTTCGTAGGCGTTGCTCGGCGGCGGCCGCGGCGTGCCGGGCGGTTTCGCTTTGTGCTTCGGCGCGTAGCTGTGCGGTCAGTGCATGGAGTTGATGGCGTTTGTCGGCGAGTTCGTCGGCGTGTTCGAAGTCTCCGAGGGCGGTGTTGTCGAAGTCGTCGAGGTCGCCTTGGAGGCGGTCGTGGCGGCGCTGTAGGCGGGTGTGGTTGTGGGGTATGTCTTTGTAGGCGTTTTCCATTCGCTGCAGCAGGCCTCGTGCCTTGGCGGCGCCGGTGTCGCCGCTGACGGTGGGTGCGGTGGCGAGCAGCTCTGTTTGTTCTATGCGCACTGTGGTGGAGGGGACGTCGAAGGTGAGTTGGAGTTCGTTTTGGACGTAGTCGCGTCGGGCGGTGATGGATATGCCGTTGATGGTGGCACCGAGGGGGCGGGTCTGGAAACTGGAGACATTTTTGAGGGACAGGAATGCACGCCGGCAGGCGGCGGCGAATGGTTCGGCGGCGTCTTTGCGTTCGGCGTAGGTGCGCTCGCCGACGCTGACTTGTGCGGGTCGCTGTGCGCGTGCGGCGATGTCGTCGATCAGTGGGCTCAGTGTGTGTAGCTGGGCGGTGACGGTCGTGTGTTCTCGTTCGGTGTCGCGGCGTTGGCGGTCACGGCGGGATGCGGCCTCGTGGTGGGCGATCTCGAGGGCGGTGAGGCGTTTGACGTCGTCGTCGAGCTGGACCTGTTTGATGTAGCGGGGGTCACCGGTGGCGATGGCTTTGGTTTCTGCGGCCGCTGCGCTGATGTCGCCGCCGAGGTCTTCGATTTCATCGACGCTGGCGTTGCTTCGTTTGGTTTGTTCGATGAAAAGTGCTTTGGCTTCGACCTTTTGCCACATCACGGTGTCGTAGGCGCCTTCGGTGACGTACGACACGATGTCGATGAGCGGGTTTTGGTTTCCCTGGCGCAGGATGCGTCCTTCGCGCTGTTCGAGATCGGCTGGCCGCCAGGGCACATCGACGTGGTGCAGGGCTCGTAGACGGGTTTGGACGTTGAATCCGGTGCCCATTTTTTCTGTCGATCCGATGAGCACTGAAACTTCTCCGGTGCGGCATTGGTGCTGCAGGGCGAGTTTGTCGGCGGGCTTGATGGCGTCATGGATGAACCGGATGGCTTGGGCGGGCATGCCGCGGGCGATGAGTTCATCGCGGATGGCGCTGTAGATGCTGAATTGGCTCGAGTCTTTCGAGGGTGTCCCTCGGTCGCAGAATACGAGCTGGAATGCGCCACGTCGGGGCATTTCGTGTCCGGTGTCGGGATCTCGGTAGACGTTGTGGGCGTTGGCGTTGTGGATTCGCATGATGTCGTCAGCGACGGCGGTGGGTCGTGCGACTGCGGGTGCCTCGAGGTGGGCCAGTCGTGGGTCAAGGGATACGTTGCGGCCGTCGTTGGCGATTTTGAGTTGGTTGTCGATGTCGGGTCGGCGCGGGTCGAGGTGATCGAGTCGCCAGGCCAGGTCGGTGATGAAGTCTTTGACCTCTTGGCTGGGGGTGATGGTGATGACGCGGCGTCGGCCTGCGGCCAGTTGGGGAAGTTCGACAGGGACTTGGTCGCGGGTGACGACGTCGGTGAATACCGATGAGATGGCTAGTAGCTCAGGAAGGTTGCAGAATTTGCCGACGCGGGTGACGGGGCGCAGGGCGGTGCCGGTGGGGTTGACTTCGACGGTGTTGACGGTGGCGGTGAAGGTGGCGCCCCAGTCGTTGATGTCGGCCACGCCGGCGGCTGCCAGTAGGTCGGGGCGTAGGTAGTTCTGCATCACCCACAGCTCGCCCAGGGAGTTGGCCACGGGTGTTCCGGTGGCAAATGTTGCGACCCGTTCGATGATTTGGTGGCCTGCTAGTCCGGCGGCGATGCCTTCGTCGTGGCGTCGTTGGCGTAACACGTCGAGTTTCATGGCTAGATCCTCGGCGCGTTGGGCGGCGTTGGGACAGGACAGTTCTTCGATGTTGCTCAGGCGGCCTTTGTTTTTGAACATGTGCGCCTCGTCGATGAACAGGTAGTCGCAGCCGGTTTGTTCGAACCGCAGCCCGGTGTCTTTGCCTGCTTGTTCGGTCATCTCTTTGAGGCGGGTGTCGAGTTTCTTCTTGTGTTGCTCGACGCGTTTCTTGCTGACCTGGGTGACGGCGCGGTCCTGCTGGGCGGCTAGTTCGGCGAGTCGCCCTTGTATGTAGCGGGTTTGGGTGTCTGCGCTGACGCCGATGGCGATGAACAGGCTTTGCGGCACGATCACCATATCCCAGTCGCTGGCCGCGGATTGGGCGACAAAGCGCCGCCGCCCGTCGGGATCGGTGCCGGCCGCACCCACAAGGATCCGCGCCGCGGGATACCATTGTTTGGCTTCGCGTCCGATCTGTTCAATGATGTGGTTGGGAACCACGATCCACGGTTGCGTGCACAGCCCCAGGCGCCGTAATTCGTTGGCGCCCATCAGCATTGAACCTGTCTTGCCGGCACCGACGACATGGTCGAGCAGCACGGTCGGCTCGGCGATGATCCGCGCGACGGCGTCGCGTTGGTAGGGGTGGGGTTCGAATTTGTCGGACAGGCCAGGCAGGGTCAGATAGTCACCGCGATGCTTGGGGGCTACCAGACTGTTGAATCGCCGATTGAATTCGGTAACCAAGGCCTCGCGGCGGGTGTCGTCGGCGAATATCCAATTCTGGAATGCTTCGGTGATCTTGGCGGCTTTGGCTTGCGCGGCGAAGGTGGCCTCGAAATCCACTGTGGGGCCGCCAGTTCGGGCGATCTCCTCGGCGGGACGGTTGACCAGGACGGGTTTGGAGTTGCAGACCGCGTCGAGGATGTCGATCGCATCTTTGTGCTCGGTACCCCACGTTTCGGTCATGGCTACGGTGCCGCGTTCGTGGTTGGGGCATTCCACGCTCCAGATGCCGCTGATGTGGTCAGCGACCACGGTGTTAGCCCCGAAGGTTTCACGTGCGAACTGGGCGAGGTAGGTTGGGTCGATCCAGGGGGCGCCTGGGCGGGCTTTGATTTGGGAGGCTTCCTTATCGGCCGGCATCACCTCGCGAAGCGCGGCGACGTATTCCTCGTAGACGGGGTTGGTTTCGGCGGCCAGGATGGCGGTGGCCAGTTTGTCGCGGACGTTGCCCGACAGCGCGGTCACTGCGAGCACGAGTTCGTCGGCATCGTGCAGGCAGGGATAGACTCTGCCGTGTAGTTGTTGGCGGGCGGCGTCGGCGCTGATGCCCAAAAGGGTGGCGATGTAGTCGATGTCGATGCCGTGGCGTTGATCGAGGCTCATCGCCAGGGCTTCGTCGATGGTGGCCGCCGTCGTTGGGACGGCGCGGGCGGTGAGCAGGTCGACGGAGAAGATCGCTGCCTTGGTGGCTTCTGCGGTCTGTTCGTCGAAGATTTCCAGTGAGGCAACGATGGCCCAGCCGGGGTCGTTTTTCATACCGCCGTCGAGGTGCGGGCGGCGTTTGTAGGAGCTGCGTGGCAGCCACGCGTCCTCGTCCCATTTTTGGGCCAGCCGCTGCGGTACCGCTCCGCGGTATGCCTGCCCGTCGACACCTTGCTGTTTGCGCCAGCGTTCCTCGAGCTGGGCGACTCTTTTGTCGTGGCTTTCCTGCGTCGGCGGGGCGGGGTGGATCCATGTGAATCGGTTGACAGGGCCGTGTTTGGACACATAGGTGTCATAGATCCGGTTGAGGTGTGCGCGCAGTTGTTCGCGGACGTCAAGGGGCTGGGCATCGCGTTGGGAGGCGATCACCGCGGTTGCGGCGTCGCGTAGGTCGATCAGCGAGCGGGTTTCGCTGATCTGTCTTTTCGGTGTGCGCTGCTCGACCCAGTTATGCCCGGTCCAGCGCTGGATGCTGCTGGTCGGCGGGTGATAGCGCAGCGTGTCCAGGGGAATCTGCTCGGCGCGGTCGGCAGCAGTGAGCAGACCGGGGTCAAAGAAGCTCTCCTCGACGTCGATGAGGGATTCCGGGGTGGCGGTCAGGCCCAGCCCGCGTTGCTGGGCTGTAGTGATGATCTCGGATAGGCGCGCGTGGATAGCGCGTGCGAGGTTGGCGGGCGTGTGTGTGGTGTCGTCGACGACTTTGAGGGTGGCTGATCCGTGAATGCCCTGGCCTAAGGCGAATCGGCCTAACACGTTTTCGGGGTGGTCGCTGAAGTATTCGTTGACGCTGATCACGTCGTCGATGGGCGCGGAATCGAACAAGTCGGTGTCAACGAGGTGGTCGATGTCCTGGCGGGACAGGCTTTCAGTGTTGATCCAGCCGCTGAGATCGATGCCGGTGGCCTGGTCGGTGTCTTTGCGGCGCAGCACCAGGATGTCGGTGATCACTTCGGTGCCGGCGACGCGTTTGAATGCGGTGGAGGGCAGGCGCACGGCACCGATCAGATCGGCGCGTTCGGCCATGGCGCGCCGGGCCCGGGGGTCGATGCTGTCGAGGGTGTAGCGGCTGGTCAGCACGGTGACGTAGCCGCCGGGTGCGGTGAGATCAAGCGATTTGAGGATGAAGTGGTTGTGGATGGAGAAACGTTTGGGGTTGTGGGCGGGGTCATAGACGGCGAAGTTCCCGAACGGCACGTTGCCCACCACCGCGGCGAAAGAATTGGCCGGGACTCGGGTGGTCTCGAAGCCTTCAGCGCGGATCTGCGCTTTGGGGTACAGCGCGGCGGCGATGGCCGCGGTCAGGGGGTCGTTGTCCACACCGACCATGACGGCATCCGGTGGAGCCAGTCCGATGAATGTGCCGGACCCGCAGCCAGGTTCGAGGACTCGTCCGCCGCGAAATCCGGCCTGTTGCACCGCTTGCCACATGACTTCGGCGATGGCGGGATCGGTGTAGTGGGCGTTGAGCACGCTGGCTTCGGCGGCGGCGTAGGTATCAGGATCCAGCGTGGTCTGCAGGTACTCCCGTTCGCTGGCATAGGTGTCGTTGCGGCGGTCGAATACCTCGGGCACCGCTCCCCAGCCCGACCAGCAGACCAGGATTTCTTGCTCAGCGGCCGTGGCGGGCCTTGCTTGGGCGCGCAGCCGTTGCACCACGTCGAGGGCGGCCAGGTTGGCTCGCACCCGCGCCTTGGCCCCGGACGGGACCCGCACCGCGGTGCCAGGCACGAAGTTGGTCGGCTCAGCGGGTTCAACGAGCATAGCCGGGGCCGGTGACGGTGGTGGGACTTCCGCGACTGGGTCAGCGCTGGCAGGAAAGCCTGGCGGTGCTGGTGGCTCAACCGCTGGGTGGGGCGTTGGCGCCGAAGCGGGCGCGGTGTGGGTAACGGGAGCCGAAAGGCTGGCTACCGGGGGCAGCGGGCTGCCGCCGGGGTCGATGATGCGCGGGTCGGTGGGTTGGTCGAAGTTGTCGAACAGCGAGAGCTGCGGTGTGGGTTCTACTTCTCGGGGTAGCCGTCTGCGCGAAGATCCTCGTAGACCATCGAGGCTAGTTGGGCGGCCAGGGGATGCTGGGGGCCGTCGGGTATCGGCAACTGGTCCTCGACGCGGGCGATCAGAAGGTAGGCCGCCTTGATCCGGAACATCACCGAAAACGCCGGGGCCGGCCACACCATCTCGGCCAATGCCTCGATCCGCTCCCCCGGGTCGCTGCGATACCGGGCGTCTTTCCACCGCTGATCCCACGGGACTTGACTCGCCGGAACCGGTCGCTGCAGCGGTGGATCGAATTCCACCGTCTGCTCGCTGTCGTCCTGGGGTATCAGATCGTAGAGTTCCTGTCGCACGATCGTCTCGCGGGCGTTCTGCAGCGCGGTCTCCCGCAGCCGGACCGTCGTCAGATAGTCCGGATGCTGTCCGTGTCGTGTGCTCCACTCCGTGATCGCCGCGGCCGCCAGCGTGTCGGCCAGCTCGGCTGCTATCCGGTCCAGTCCACTGGTCAGTGTTTGCAGGTATCGCTCCTTGTGCTCCGGGCTCCAGTCCTCGGGCAAAGGCAGCTGGCGATACACGTCGTCGACGGCCTGGCGCATCCACTGGGTCACGGGTGTCGTTGGTCTCCTCGAAGCTAAACAAATCCGGCTGCTGCTCGTCCGGGCGCGCCATAACATTCTCCCTATACCGCTGGTCATGAGGTGTCCTCTTGATCTGCGGCATCGGCGTCGCTGGCCGTGCCCGTGCCCGATGACCCCAGTTGGGCGGCGAAACGCCGCCGTGGGTCACCTAAATCGTCGGCCAGCAAGTTGACGTGCAGCATTGCGTCGTCGATGTCACGCACCATCTGCTCGTTAGCGGCCTGCTGACGTTGTGCCCGCGCCTTGAGCACCTTCAATCGATCTTTGATCGCGCTCAATGGCACCAGGCCGGGGTGCGCGGTAAATATCGGCCCTCGGTTGATCGGGACGCCGCCTTTGAGCGCCGCCATCGCCGAGCCTGGCTCCCACATGAGGTGGGTGTCGATGCGATCGAGTGTTTCTGGCGTGGGCCGGTAGCCCCGTGTGCCCAAAGTGGCCAGCGTGGTGCGGCCGGGACCGCCGATTGCCGCGAACCGCGATTTACTCATACTGAGCTCGCGCAGCCGTTTGTCAATCCAGTGCGCCAGGTTGGTGTAATCGTCTTCTGCCCCGCGGTCAATCACCGGTCGTTTACCGCAAGGACCCGCGTTTTCCTCCTCACGTGCGGTCGGTTCCGAGCCGTACATGACCGCCCAGGACGATCCGAGCTCCCACGACAACAGCTCATCGAGGCGCTCAAGGGTATTGCGGCCCGGCACCCGTGAATCTTTGCCCAGAGAGTTCAAAGTGGACCGCGACACAAAGCCGAGCTTGCTAGCTTCAAGCTGACTCAACCCGAGTTCACGAAGCCGGGTATTCATGTATTTGCCGAGGCGCTGCACGTCGGCCTTGCGCTCAGCTTGCGCTATCGATTCAACATGGGGCTGCGATAGACCAGTCTGGGCCACCACGCTTTTCACGTCCTGACCTTCGCGAAGCAAGCACCGTGCCCGCATGATCGCGGCATCCTCGTCTGATTGCTCGGCCGTGATGATCTGCCTCCCGCGCTGCCCCTGTCATCCCCGGGTTGTTCAATAAATCTTACATGCGCCAACATCGCACTCCTAGAACAACAACGGCACCGCGACAACAAAAAGGTGTTTACGAGTATGGGCAGCCGGTGCGGGTGAAGCTCAGCACCCGCAGTCCCACGATTTCCTGCGAAATCTTGGCCAGCCATACCGCATGCGCAGTGCGGCGCCCCGAGTCTTTGCGAGAGCTCTAGTCTTGATCGTGTTGAAGGCTGCAGTTGTTCGTGAGACGAATAACACGCGAGCCAATGGTGCGCACGTCTGCGTCATTTGTCCCGAACCGGCTGTGTTGTCTGCGCGCGGCGGATCAGGACACCTGGGACACCAGGGTGCGCAGGCTGAGGTCGCGCATCAGCGCCGGCAGGCTTACGCCCTGTCGGCTGGCTTCTTGCTGCAGCGCTTCGAGGTCCTCTTCGGTGAAGCGCACCAGGACCTTGCCCGTCAGCTTTCGCTGCTCGCTGTTGCTCACGTTTTCCTCCGGCACCTCGGGCGAGCGTCGACCTCACCTCGTCGCGATGTCGTTAGTTTACGACATTGATGCCGTTAAATAAGCGCATCGGCCCACATACAGTGTCGCCATGTCGTTATCATGTTTCTAATTAGCAGCATATTGCCCTACCGGGAGCAGTGCGACCCTCGCGGCCGGAGTAACCGACGATGACACAACCCAAGCAGCCGCCGCCGGGCGTGGAAACCACACCGGGCGCTGCGGTCGTGTCGTTATCGGAAGCGGCCAAGCGGCTTGGCAAGGACCCTCGCACCATCATCCGCGCCATCACGGCCGGCGAAATGCGTGGCGGCGCCATGCCTCGCCCCGAGCGCCTGCGCTGGTATGTCTACGCCGACGAGCTGCCGCCGTTGCCCGGCGCCGCCCCTCTCCCACCACCGGGTGCCGACGTCGATGACCTTCGCGCACAGATCGTTTCGCTGACCGAAGCGAACCGGTTGCTCATCGCCGCACAGCAGGATCTGCTCGACGCCGATCGCTCCACGAACGAGGCCGCCGACAAGTACCGCGCCGTCGCACGTAATTACCTCGACGCGCTGGCGCAGTTCATGACACCCGGCAATTTGGGCGCGCTGGCCGATCAGCTGTAGCGCGGGCAGCCACGTTTGTGCGGCGATACCCCTCCGAACTATTTCGTGGCCGAATGTGATTGCGACGCCTGGGTATTCGACCGACCATTGAAAATCTCCCTAGAGCGTCGAATCGTCACGTGACGATGTGGCTGGCGGTCTACAGCCGCGCGCGTTCGTCGGCCAGCACCGCCAGCAGTGTTCTCACGCCGTCTGGACCCAGGTGGGTGCGCAGCGCGTCGGCGAGTAGCTGCGGGTTGGCATGGAATTCGTGCAGTGCGCTGGCGATGATCCGAGAGGGCCTGGGCGAGCGTTTGTCGGGCGTGCTGTTGCGCTGGGCGTCGTCCTTCTTTTTGTCTTGGGCGACCTGCCAACGCACGACTTGCTGCTCAAGCGGCACGCGGGCCAGGGAGCGGGCGTCACGGATCGCGAGTTCGCCTCGGCGCAAAGCGGTTTGCAGCTGCGGGGCCAGTGCCAGCAGCGCCCGCCGTTGCGAGACCCAGGCTTGGGTCTTGTGCAGCCGGTTGGCCGCCTCGACCGCACTGCCGCATTCGGTCACCAGAGCCTCTACGGCCTTGGCCTCTTCGATGACGTCGAAGCCTTGGCGGTCGACGTTTTCGGCGATCGAGGCCACCTTCAGCGTTACTCGGTCGCGGGCGATCTCATCGTTGACGACGATGGCCAGGTTGGTGCGCCCGTACTTGTGGGCCGCGGCCAGGCGGCGGCACCCGTTGATGACGACGAAGCGGGTGGTGATCGAATCGTGTGGATACAGCTTGAGATAGGCGCTCTTGGTGACCACGACGGCCGGCTGCAGCTGTATGTCGGCAATCGATTCGAGGTTGGACAGATCGCCGAGATCCTCGCGCGGATTGCGCGGATTGGGAGTTAGATCCGTCAGCGGCGCGGTGCGGCTGGGCGTGCCGATGATCTGGTCGACGGGCGAGTTGTCGCCAGTCGAGTTGGCCAGGCTGGCCAGGTTCGTTCGCTGTCCGCGGGCCATCAGCGCACACCTCCCACATTGAGCTCCAGGGCGAATTTGTAGAAATCCTCGCGTGCCTGCAGCGCAACACGATTGACCGGGTACTCGGTCACCACCTGTCCGTCCGCGCTGGCCCGGGCGTGCAGCTTGTAGTGGCGAATCACCGTGTGGGCCAGCGGCCATCCGTTGGCCTTCACGAATTCCTTCGTCTCGTTGAGGTCATGAGTGCCGTCGCGCGGATCCCAATTGTTGATGACCACCACGTACGGGACCCCTCGTGGTGCGAGCACTCTATTTATGGTGCGCGCAGTTGGGTCGAAGCTAAGCGGCTCGGTTTCGATCGGAACGATAACGCTGTCGGCGATGTCGAGCACCACCCGCAGAGCGTCGGCGGCCGGCCCGCGGCCCAGCGGGTCGGCGGTGTCGTTGCCGGCCTCCAGGTCGATCCATCCCGGGGTGTCGACGTAGACATGTGCGATACCGGGCAGCTCGCCCAGGCACTTGAGGCCGTCGAGATCGTCGTGGGCCTGCACGATGTGGAAAGGCAGATCGTTGATGCGCGCGGCCCACCAGATCGCCGATCCCTGCGGGTCGACGGAGACCGCGGCGACAGGTGAGCTCGCCTCCGGATCGTCATCGTGGTTGAGGACATCGGCGGTCACGGCGGCCAAATTGACCGCGATCGTGCTTTTACCGACGCCGCCCTTCTGATTGAGAACTACGTGGACAGGCATCAGCGGGCCTTTCCGTATGCTTCCCCCGCCGCGCGGGGTACTTCGGATGCGACAGCCGCAGTCTACGGTGGCGCCCGCGAACTGTCGCCTTCGACACGCGCAGGCCCGTCCGCGTTCCTACCGGAAAGCGGGCCTGGGCAAACCGGTCAATCCGGTGCAGCGGACGGGTTGGCGTGGTGAAAGTCCTGCTATGAGACATAGTATTCATCGTTGACGACTTAACCGCGGTTAAGTGGCTAACAACTCGGCGGCGACGGGCCACGCCTCACACCACGAAGAATGCCGGGACGCGACGAGATCGAACGGCGTTGTGCTGCACACGAAATCGGCTGACCCGCGCTCCGGATCTTCTCCCCGCAACGCCCACGTCGCGGCATCCCGGGTCGCCCTCAATCGGCTTGTGAACCAACGCAATGCCCTACGTGCCGAACCGAGCCGCGCCTATCCGTCAGTGAAGTACTGACAGGGTGGCCACCCGACCCAAAGTGCAACGGTGCGAGCTGCGGCTGGCCATCGTCACGATCGCGCGCCAAAGCACCAAAGTCGATGACCGCCACCCCGAGAAATTGCCCGACTCACCGAAGTCGGATCCTCGTGACGTGCTCGACTAGCTGAGCAGACATAGCAGACCCGACATTCCGCGGTGGGTTTCTCGGGCCCGATGTGTACTACGCGCTGACCTTGAACGACTGGCTGTGGTGGGAGGATCGGCGCCGCGAACTGCACTCCTGGAAGCCTGCCGCGACCGCGGCCTTTTCTATCCCGGCTCGGCACCCAGGTCGGTGTCGGCTAACAAGGGTTCCTCGACCGAATCAGCCGGCTGGAAGGCGTTGCTGCGCTATGACCGGCCCAGCGACGAGAGTATCGCCCCTGCGGCGCGGCGCACCGACCGCGAGCGCTGCCGGCGGTTTCCCGTCGAACAGGCCTGGCTTGGCCGCTCGCCGCGACGAATTGCGTGCGGTCATCACTGGGTCTGGTTGACCAGGCCGCCCGTTTTGACGTCGAGCAGCGGGAATGGGCCGACGAGCTGGACATCGATGGACGTGACGACGACATCACCCTGCCACGATGGTGATCGTGGCTCTGGCGTCCGCGGAGCTGTGCACGGCACCGGCGATGCTCGGCTCGGACAGCTCGCGCACGTATGCGGTGCACACCCTACTGCGCCGCACCGATGATGTACTCAGCCAATTCGCCCGAGCTGGGCTCTAAGGCCCCTACGCTGCACAGCCGCATCGTCAGACGACCGGAGCCGACGCCACCGCGCGGGCCGGGCCGATGCGGGCGACATGGGGCCTGGGAAAGCCTCGCATGGACGGCGACTCGACGGGTTCTTGTTCTTGCGAATCGTTTAGCAAATGCCACTGCGTCACGTCGTAGGAAGCTGTTGCCGCATTACCGGGGATTTCGGACCGAGATCCGGCGGTGAAGACTTAACCGCGGTTAAGTGGCAAACAATCAGCCCAGCCAGGGCGTCGCGACGCTGCGCAAGCGTTGCGCTTTTGGCTGACCTTTTGGGGCGCAGCTGTCGGGTCTCCCCCCGATGACCGCGACAGCCGGACACGGTCCAGCAGCGTGCGCGGCGTCGGCGGGCATCGGCCCATCTGTTGAAAACGCGTACGCCTCGGAGGTCGCGTAGGCGGCTTCGTTCTGACTTGTCTTCAACGTCATCAAAGCCGGCCCGACAGACGGCGCCGTAGTTGTGCTGTTGCATGGCCTTGCTGAAGCTCAACGAGCTGGAATCCCCCCGGCAAGGGTTACCGCTGTCGGGCCCCCAACCACCGGGGGCTACCCCCGGGCGCACGGCCGACGCGCCCCAGGGGCTATCGCATACCCGAACTCATTGAGAACGTCCGCGCGCTGATCGACGAAAGCGGCGCGCAACGGGTGCACCTCGTCGGGCACGACTGAGGTGCCACCCGTGCCGCGGGGTGTCGCAGCAGCGATGCGTGACCGCCCTTGCAACGGGTATCTGCGCTGTCTGTGCCACACCCCGGGCCGTGTTCCGCCCCCCGGGATCGCTGACCAGTTCTTTCTGGGCAAGGGACGGGGGAAGGCCACCAGACTCTCGAAGATGCTGCAGTCCGGGGTTCTGCATACCTGGAGGCTGCTGACGCCACCGCGCACGCGATGGCCGCGCCCGGCGTGCTCACCTCCGCCATCAGCTTGGTATCGGGGGCGATACGGTTGGCTGACCGCGCCGAGTCAAGCGAGAGGATCACCCGTCCCGACGACGGACGTGTGGAGTGACGGTGACCATGGCCGTACTCCACCAGCACCGCATGACGACGCAACCGGATGACGTGATCACCGGGTGATCCAATAGGGGTCGTCGTAGGGGTTGATCGCATCACGGGATCGGACGGCATAACGTGGTGATCGGATCGTTGCGTCACGGGCGTCACACCGACACTGGGCGATGCCGTTGCCGGGTCACCGGGTGGCCCTATCACCTGCAGACGACGTGACACCGCAATACAGTCACACCGTTGCCCTGATCACCGGGTGACTTCGTGTCACCGTTGCCAGGTCATCGGACGATCCGATCACCACATCACTCGGCAAACACCGCGACCACATCACTGGGTCGCCAAATCACCCGGTTGCGTCATCACGCCGCCTGCCGGTGATCGCATCACACGATCGCCGGCATGACGCGGTGATCGGATCGTTGCGTCACGGAGTCACAGCGACACGCGGTGTTGTCGTTGCGGTGTCACCGGGTGGCCTTGTCACCTGCAGACGACGTGACGCCGCGATGCAATCGCACCGTTTTCGGATCGCCTGATCGCCCGGTCGCGTGATCAGGCCGTGGCTTCGTCGCCCCGATCGCAGCGTCACGCAGCGATCACATCACCTCAACACACCGTCGCCGCGTCACCGAAACGCCCGGATCACCCTGCTCTAATTGATGTGACCGAAGTTAAAGGAGTGATTGACGTGAAAGCAGAAGTGATCGCGGTCGCCAATCACAAGGGTGGGGTGGGCAAGTCGTTCACCGCGGTGAACCTGGCCGCCGGCCTGGCGCAGGCCGGGTGGCGCACCCTGTTGACCGACTGCGACCCGCAGGGCAACTCGACGTCGATGTTCGATCCAGATGACGACGTCGAGTTCGACATCTACGACCTGATCGCCGCTCCGGATGTCCCGATCAGCAAGGTGATCCGCAAGACCCGGCTGGACAACCTGGACCTGGTGCCCTCCACGCTCGCCGTCGCCAAGCTGGACCAGGAACTCGTCACTATGCACCGGCGCGAGGAGCAGCTCGCCATGGCGCTAGCGCCGGTCTACCAGCATTACGAGGCAGTCGTGCTCGACCTGTCGCCGAACCTGGGTCAACTGGTGATCACCGCCCTCAACGCCGCCGATTGGTTCATCGTGCCGACCGACGCCAGCAAGTGGGGGAGGCGCGGAGTCAACATGTTCCTGGAATGGTCGTCCACCTTGCGAGCGCATCGGGTGCTGTCGGCCACCTTTCTGGGAGTGCTGCTGACCAAGTACGAGTCGCAGACACTGATCAGTCGCGACACCCTGCACGCGCTGCGCAATGACGGCCTGCCGATCTTCGACACGATCATCCCGAAGCGAACCGCCGCCGAGCGGATGGTCAGCGATGGGGTCGTGTTGGGCGACCCCGAGGCCGATCCGGATCTCGCAAAGGCGTATGCGAGTTTCACCGTTGAAGTCATGACCCTCGTCGATGAGGGCCGACGGAATCGAGGGAAGCATCATGCCTAAAAAAGACACCGCCGCCGTGGTTCGCGGCATGCTCTCGACCGCGGGCGCCCAGACCCGGCGGGCACCCGAAAGCGCCGAGCCGGTCGAGGAGGCTTCGGCGCCGCCCACCGTCACAGTGACGCAACAGGTCCCGGCGTCGGTAAGCACGCTTCCCACCCCGCAGCGCCCCGTCACCGCTGCTGCTGCTGGGGCGCCGCGCACCGTGCGGCTGCGCCCGGCAACCGCACAGCGGCTGCGCCAGGCGTGGCTGGAGGCCAAGCGCGACGACGTGCTGCTGAGCGCACAGGATTTCGCGTCGGCCCTCGTCGACGAGGCGCTAGTCCGGCGCCGGCGCCGCCAAGCCGCCCAGACTTAACCGCGGTTAAGTCGCTCCGCTCGGCGCGTCCTGGCGCATCTCGGTTAGCCACCCGTCGCGCTCAAGCAGTACCCATCGAGATCCCCGCCAGTGAAACGGCACGGATGCCGGATCGCGCCCGGTGTCGACCACGTAGCCTAGTCGGGTTGCCAGTTGCGGGTCCAAGCCTTCCACCATCTCAGCGCATACCGCGCAGGCGGCGAACAGGTCTGCAGGACAGCGGTTTTCGCGCGCCGCTTCGCTGCCACACCGGCACACCACCCGGTCGAACGTGTAGCGGCAGCCCTGGGCGAGAACCTCACAGTTTCCGCAGCTGCGGGCGAGCACCGCGGCGGCCAGCATCCGTGGCGGGACGGGCGCCGATGGCCGGCGCAGCGGTGCGGGCGCCAGGCGAGGCCGGCCGGGGGTGATGGCCGCGAGCGCCCGATCGATCGGTGCGGCATCGTTGGCGGCGATGGCTTGCAGGTAGGGCACGGCGGCGCTGTGGCGTCCGTCGATCCACACGCCGGCCCACATCCCCCAGGACGCGCGGCATGTCAGCGCCTCCTGCGCGCACCACGGCCGCGCCGTACACGTGAGGCACCCCGCGAGTGCATCGCGGCGGTGGCCTCGCTCGAGCCAACGCTGCGGATCTTGTTGGCATGGCAACGTCCTGCATGGCGATGGGGCAGCGGCGTCGGTCATCGCCAGCCCTCCGTATCGGGGTTCTGGTGCCGTCGGCACCGCGCGCGTTCTGCAATGTCTTGCAGCGCTTTTCGAGCCGCTTGGCGCCCGGGGCCCGACAGCGCGGCGCGGCCGGCTTCGCGCGCAGCGCGGTTGGCTTCACGTGCGGCGAGCTGCGCGGTGACACGGGCACGTGCCTGCGCGAGCTCTTCGGCTTCGCGCGCCACTTCATATGCCGAGGGGCGGTTGTTAAGGTCGCCGTGCGCGGCGAGCATCGCTCCCAACAGCCCGATCGGCTTGTGCGGATCTTCGGGCAGCCAATGCCCGGTACTCACCCACTCACCGATCAGCGTATTGATATCGCGAGGTGTCCAGTCGTGTCGGGCCGGCCCGGTCAATAGCGGCGCCCATGGTGTGCCGGTCCGATAGCGCCTCGCCCACGGCGGGCTTTGCTCGTTGCGGATCCATTTGTTTGCCAGGGCTAGGGCGCGCTTGTCGGGGCCTGAGCGCCGCGTAGCGGCGCTGCTACCGGCGGCTTGTCGCCGGGTTTCGGTAGTGAGGATTGATTTAAGTGAGGTTTGGGGGCTTAACTGAGACCCTCCGGGATGGGGTGACAGCGGGCGAATTCGGCAATCGTGCAGAGCCCACACCGACGCCCATCCCCGGCCTTTATCCCCAACCCGCCAGCTTGCGAATCGCTCGGCCTTCGTACGCTGCCGGCCGCGCATCACCTCGGTCGCCACACCTAGCAGCCGCAGCGCGGTGGAGGCGCGCTGTACCGTGCGCACCGACAGGCCCGTGATCTCGGCGAGCCGGTCGTTGGTTGGCCTGCAGTCGCGTCCGGTGCGGTAATCGGCGAACGAGGCGCGCGCCGCGGCCACCGCCACAACGGACTTCAGGCTGACGGGGTTGTTCGGCATTACCGGCCGGACATGGGTGTCATAGCGCAGCAGGTACGCCTGGGGCACGGTCGACTGCGTCCAGTGCTGGGCCCGACCACTCCAGCAGGGAATGGCGGCCCAGGGGGCGTCGACGTCCAGCACGATCCGCGGGAGGCGGTCGAGGCAGCCGGCGGCGGCGCGCTGGATCCAGACCGGCGCGGTTCGGGCGGTCCCGCGGCGCCGGGTTAATCGGCTGCTACCGCGATAGGGATGAACGAGCGTGTCGGTGGATCCACGGGGAATGGCAACTAGACCGTGCGCAGGGTATGCGCTACCGTGGAATGCGTCTTTCATGACGATTCCCTTCGAGGTGGGGATTTTCGCGAGAGCACCCATTCGGTTCGAGTTGCAGCTCGAACCGCGCCCTCGGCCTTCGGGCCGGGGGTTTCGCCGTTTACGGCGCTATCGCGCGCTGTGTGAGATGTGGGTCAGACGGGGCGGGCCCGGGTGTGGTCCTTTCATTAGGTCCTGCAACTGCCTACCGACGGCGGATATCCGCCAGGTACTCCACAGGCGGATATCCGCCTGTGGAGAGGATGCCGTACCGCGACACGAATGCCGCGGTGACACGCCGCAACATCCGACACAACTGTCACGGCGGCCACGGCCGTGTCGCACGTGCGGTGCCCCGGCACGCCGCGCGGTTTTCCGCGCAGCCACACCCGGTAAGCAGGCTGGCCACAGCAGGGCTGAACTGTTGACCTGCACTCAGGATGAGCAGGATGGCGGCGTTGACGGTGAGGATTCCGTGCATGAAATGCCCCCCGCCGGCGGCTGCCCGGCGGGGTCGGTGGTGTTCGGGGTGTCGGTGTGGTGCCCAGTCTGCCGTGCCTTCGCGCGCATGAAGATCTCCATGCTCCGTAGTGCATCAAGTCAATATGCCCGCGAAATCTGCTCTTGCACCGCGCCGAGGAATCGGGCACACTAAACAGGCAGACCATGCAATGAGTGAACTAGAATAATGCAAGGGTGGTGGCGGGGACATGCCCGAGCCGATTTCACTAGACACCGAAGCTGCGGCCGCAACTGCGGCTGAGTGGCGCGGTTACGCCGACCAACTTGAGCAGCACGGCAGTCATCGTCACGTTCCGCTCGACCAGCTCAGCACCGCGCTGGGAGACGTCTACGGAAACTTTGTGCAGGCTAAAGGCGATGAATACCACGCACGACACGCCGCCTATCAGCGAGTGGCCGACCGTGCCCGTGGGCATGCGGAGCGTCTGGAAGGGACGCGCCGCATCTTGACCAGCACCGACGACGAACAGGCAACACGTATTAACCACGTGTTAGACGTGTAGTTGTCTGATCATGGGGGTTATGATGGCTCAAGCCATCGCCGTCCGGGGCCTTATCCAGCCTCAGTTTGTTAATGCCTGCCCGGCGAGTCCCCATACTGCACCACGAGGTGCACGCCCAGCGTCGGTCACGGCGCTACCCGCCGGCATTGACAGCCGTGCGCAAATCATGACGCAGCTGCCGATCGTTTCGCACGCACGGAGGTGCTGATGGCACAGGTGAGTGTCGACACAGACGGGCTGCACTCTGCCGGTACGGGTTTGGCGAACACGGCCGGTCCTGGCGGCGGCGCTCCGCGGTGTGATCCAGCGGCCACAGACCCGGTGTCGGTGTCGGTGGCTGAAACGTTGACGCAATGGTCGCAGGTGTTGTGGACGTTGATGGAACACGCAGGCCAGCAGCGTGAGGCGGGGGGGATGAGTCTGGCCCGTACCGCTGACTATCTCGGGGCGCTCGATGACGCGGGCGCGAGCAGAATCGCCAGCGTGCTGGGGAGCTCGCGGAGCACAGCGACCCCGGAGTCATTACCGCCCGCGACGCCGGGTGCGGTGCCCGCCCCGACGCTGCCGCACATTCCGCAGATACCGTCCCCGCCGCCAATGACCGGTGAGCAAGTTGCCGCGCTCGTGCACGCCCAGCCTGACCCAGCCCGCCTGCGCGAGTTTGCCAATCAGTGGCGCACTCAGATCGCCCCGCGCATTCTGAGTGCCGCCGATCACACCCGCCGCTACGGCAATAGCGTTGCGCAGGCGTGGGATAGCGGGACGGCACCGGCTTCGGACAACCTGTTACAGCACGCGGATTGGTTGGAGTCGAGTTTGCATTCCAGTGCGCTGCAGTTAGCTCAGGCAGCCGAGCAGGCGGCCGGCCACGCCGACACCATCATCCAGAACACGCCAACGCCCCAGGAGTTCCACGACATCCACGCACGTCTGCAGACCGCGGTCAAGCATTATCAGGTCAGTGGTGATCCCACCGAGGCAATTGCGTTAACCCAGCACTTGCGCGAGAAGCGGACCACGGCGGTAGCCGGCTATCAGACATACGCGGCGGCCGTGCCCAACACGACGGGCGCTGCCGCGAACCCACCCGTTCCTGCACCACCCATTGTCCACGGAACCGGCCCCGGGGACTCTAGTGAAACGAATGCCAATCAGCTCAACCCAGGAGCCCACGGCGACCACGCCGGCGATGGCAATGATGCCGGCAAGGGAGCTGGCGATGACACGCAGCGACCGAGCACGGCCGACATCGGTCCGCCGCTAGGGCAGTCGGGGACACCGCCTATCGCGCCGGCACAGCAGCAGCCGGTCACGACGTCACCAGCTACTGCCGGGGCGCCGGTGATGGCCAGCATCGCCGGCGAGGTTGTGGGCGCTGGCCTGGGAACAGCTGGCCAGCTGGCCAACAGCATGCATGGCGTCTCAGGTTCGCCGCTGTCCGCTTTGTCGGGTTTGTCATCGCCGTCAGGGCTGGGCGGGATGCCCCACATGGGTGGGCCGCAGGCACCGTCTGGCGGTGACGGCTCCGGGGCTGACTCGATGCCTGACCTGGAGAACGATCACGACTACGGCTCAGGTGGCACCACACCGGCAGGCGGCGGTGGTGGGGGCGACGGCGGCGGTGGCGCGCCCGTGTCGCCGCCGGTGAGCGGCACGGTGTCAGCGGCGAACCCCGCCGTCGGCCCGCCAGTCGGTACCTCACCTAGCGGCGGTGTCCCGACCGCCGCCGGTGGGTCAGGGATGATCGCCCCGCCGATGATGGGCGGGATGGGCCGCGGTAACGAGGACGAACGTAAGGCCGCTGAGAAACGACGGGTCGTTCTGCGACCTGTCGTCAACAGTGAGCCGGTATTCGGCGCAGCGGAGCGCCAGCGTTCAGCGCAGCGTCGGGGCAAGGAGGAACGATGAGGCTAGTCGATCAGGCGGTAGGAGGGCCGATGAGCAGAGCCGAACGGGCATCAGAAACGATTGGCGCGCTGCTCGACGCGGTGTACGAGTGGGAGGCCGAGGTCGACGCCTTTACGAGCACTGGCGACGATGACGCCGACGTTGTCGTCACCCACGACGGTCGCGGCCGGATGATCGAGGTGACGATCCGGCCGGGGCTGCAAGAGGAATTAACCGTCAGTGAACTCGAAGACGCGGTCAACGCCGAGATCGCGCACAACGCCAAACGCGCACAAGGAGCCCTTGACGCGATCGGCCAAAAATTCCTCAACAAATTCGCTCACATCCCTGAGGAGATGGCCAACCATCCAGTGGCGGCTCGGTTCGCGACGGCGCTGCGCGCCGCGGAATAGCTCAGCTAGCCACCAGCCAGCCCTGCGTAAGAGCAGGCGAAATGTCACCCCAGGCAACTACCATCTTGATTAAAAGACGACAGGCAGGCGGACCCGCAAGTGCCGAACATTAGGACCGATACCTCCGAATTGGGCCAGACGAGCGGTCGTTGGATGAGCGACACTCCCACCGCGTCGACGACGCTACCCGCGCCGATCGCTGCACCAGCCGATCCGATCTCCACCGCGATCCTGGCAGCAGTGGCGGATTGGCCAGTAGTTCACGAGACCTTCACGTCGATGCGCGCCTCTAACGCCACCGAATTCACTGGTGATAACAGCGCGACGATCACGATCTTCAGTGAAACCGAGGCCGGCAATACCGTGCTTATCAACGACAGCGTAGAGGTGTAGATCATGCCGTATCGATACACACCGACAGCGTTAAGCCCCAGGCATCCTGAGGTGGGAATGGGGTTTGGTGGCTCGGTGCCTCCTCCACCCGGAGCCCCGATTCCTTGGCCTCCTCCGCCGGCGCGTCATGACGACAGGAGGTCTCACCGGGGTCTCGTTGTGGCGGGTGTCCTGGCTGCGTGTCTGTCAGTCTTGGTCGCCGGCATCGTGGGCGTCTACGTCGGGAGCCTAACCGCCACAAAGGATCAGCAGGCAGTTCAGGCTGCGCCGGCATCACCGACGAGTGCGCCACCCACAGCAGAGCAGGTGCGCGCCGCAACGGTCGACCTGTGTACGCGATTCGCCGCTGGCTATCGGGCGATGCCTTCACCGCAGAACAGAGGCTTCGATGTAGTCCCCACCGCGAACTACATCGCCGATGCGCTGCGCGACAATCCGATCGCCGACCCAAGCATCCGCAACGCCATAACGAAAAGTCTTGAGTTCCTCCGCGATCAGGCAGCAGCACTGAGCCGTGAACCATCGGCGGGCGCGATCCACATCCCTCAGGACTGGAAGGCCGCTCCTGCGAACACGGCGGACCAGCGTTCCTGGGACTTGTGCCGTGCCTACGAAGGATAGGCAATGGCGGACACGGGTAGTGGGCTCGCGGGTGGGGTCGATGCTGTCGAACATATCGGAAGACAGCTCTACGCCCAAGCGTTAGGCGCCTCGAGAGTGGCTCGGGGTGCGGCGGGAACCCTTCAATCTGAGGTCGGCGAAAGCGCTTTCGCGCATGCGATCAAAGACGGGCGGCGACCGCCTGACTCGGTGTGGCAACACCTCGACTCCTGGTACGACTTTCACACAGACGCTCACCAGGACCTCAATGAGGCAATTGAGCGGTCGAAAAATACCCACAGTCAGCTGTTCGCGCAAGCTCTCCAAGGGGAAGCCGGGGAGGCGTTGCAAGCCAAACTTCGCGACAATCACCAGCTTTGGGGTGCTCACGCGGATAAACATCAAGCCGCCGGGCTCGCCTCGTATCAAGTGTCTGCAATAGTGCAAAACGCGCAAGGGGAGATCGACCGTATCGCCGAAGATGGCGAACAGAAATTTTATGACGCAGTTCAGCGCCATGATCCTGTTGGTGCGCTTCAAGTTTGGCGGACCTATAGCGGGCAAGCAGATAGCGTGGTGACAAGGACTGCCCCGACGGTGGCGCGTGTACTGCGTGAGGCAGATTTTGATATCCCGCTGGACACGCCGCCGAAACCGGGGGACGGCACACACACTGACCAGGACGACAAGAAACCGAAGGTTAAGCCAGCAACAAATGAGCATCACAAGGACGGCGCTCACAGCGATCTGCCGGGCGACGGGACAGACGGCACTCACTGCGATCTGACTCCAGGAGATGACAACCCTCCCGTGTCAGTACAACCCACAGGCGACGGCACTCACTCGGATTTGTTGCCGGGACCGGGACAGACTCCGTTCATGCCCACCAATTTCGGACCAAGTGGAAGCGGGAGTGGGCTTGGATCCGGCGCCGGCGGGCGTGGTGGTCGTGTGCCGAGTTTGGGCTCTGGCTTCCCGTCGCAGCTTGGTTCGATGGGAGGCACGGGTGCGGGAACGTTGCCGGCCTCGGCGGTGCCCCAGGCTCCTTCTGCTGGCACTGTGTCGCCGGCGTCGGCGTCATCGCTGGCCAATACGGGCTCGAGCTTCCAATCGGGACTGGCGTCGGGGATGGGCGTCACGGGTGGAATGGCGGCGCCGGTCGCCCCTCCGGCGCAGCAGCCAACAGCACCGATTAGGGGGGCTAGTCAGCCGCCGGTGGCTGCGCCGAATGCGGTGGGCGCGGGGATGAGTCAAGCTGGTGTCGGATCGGGTACGGGTTGGGCCGCTCAGCCGGTGGATTCCGCGGGGCTGTCGGGCGGCCATGGTGGCGCGCCGGTCAGCGGTGGTGGAGCGTTGATTCCCCCTGCCGGGATGGCCGCACAGCCGTTGGCTCCGTATAGTCCGCCGGGCGCAAGTGCCCCTGGGGCTGGCAGTGGGGTGCCGGGCGCCCTGACATCACCGGCTGGTGGCAGCGGTGCCGGTGTGGGAGGTCCCGGTGGGGGTTCCGGGCCTCCTGGCGCGCCGCCGATGCTCGCCGGTAACCCGGGGGCGTCGGGCGCGATGTCCGCACTGGCAGCTTCGTCGACCGACGTCAATCCGAATCTTATTACCGCCCAAAGGATTTTGGGTGAGCTGGCCCATGGTAGCGAGCAGTCAAAGATGCTGGTCTTGTGGGCTGTTGTGGTACTGAGATCCCCAGTCGGATTGCACATCGCGGTGGCCAACAACGTCGGAGGCGGCGGATATCTGCCGGCGACGGTGTATCTGCCGAGCACTGTGCGTTTGGCGGTCAGTGATGCCGCGCTGCCGATGGGGTGGGCCGATGTGTGGATGGGCTGCCAGTTCCCATCGAAAATTCTGATCGACTACTGCGACCGGTTGCGCAAAGTGAGTGCGGGAGTGTCGGTTTCGGCTCTAGTGACCACCGAGTTATGGGCCGACCCGCCCGCCGGTTTCACTGGTGATTTCGTGGGGATGGATCATCGCGACGCCTTGCGTTTGGTGAACGAAGTGTCTACACCGAAATTAGATGCGGCGCACCAGCATCGGTTGGCGGTGCTGGACCCAGGCTTATTTCAGCGAGTGAACGGACTGGATCGCGGTGGGGATGTCTCGGTGTGGGCGGCGGCGACGTTGACGCGCACCGTGTTTCAGGAGGCCTGCAACGCCGACGGCACGGGGTCGCCGCTGGTCGAGCATGCTGATGCCGAAATGCTGCAGGCGGTCGGCAGCGAGGCCGCCACCCCCGCGATGTGGGCGTCCTACGATCGATCCGTTGAGCAACGGCACAACGGTGCTGTGGCGTGGCCGTCTGGCTTCGCGCCTCGCGACAACGATGATTCGGATGCGGCGCGGGCTGCGATCCTGTGGTACACCCACTACTATCGGATCGGCCGGATGATCGAGTTAATCCAGTCGTGGAAGGGCGGTACACCACGCTTGGCCGAGTTGGCTTACTGCGGGATTAAGGCCGGGTTCGGGCCGACCGTGGTGACGACGATCGCCGCAATGGAACCGCACGTCACCCAACGACGGCAATCAGCAGCGCATTGATCAACAGGTAAGACTAGGCGTCGAACAGCCCTAGGAGGCTGACGCTTCGTAACCACCCGTTGTGACACATGACCGGCCGCTTGCCGGGGTGGCTGTCTAGGACACACACCTGGCTGGTTTGCAGTATGGGCGGCCCATGGAGAGCGCGACAACCAGTTGATACGCCGTGCACCAGAACGCATTGCTTTATTACTGTTCACTGTTGCTTATTATTGCGTAATGTGAGCATGACTGGGTCTATGCGGAAAGGGCTATCGGTGGTGGATCTGGCTGCGGATGAACCGGATCTCGGCGAGGTGCGGGTGGTGGCCTCGGCGATGTCGGTCAAGCGCTCTATGGGCGCCGAGGTGAGTGAGCACGGGTATGTGGTTGCGGTGCGCTTTTTGAAGGATGCCGTGCGGCACTGGGATGCCTACACGCTGGGTCGTCGCTGCGTTTCGGTGGCTGACGTTGCCCATGACCGGTATCTGTCCAATTTGCCGCAGTCCTACCGTGGCCAGTACCCGTCACCAGACGATGTCGCCGCTGCTGAGCGGGCGCTGAATTTTTAGCAGAAAGGTTGTGGCATGTCGGGTGATGGCTGGGACGTCATCGGGTCGGTGATCGGTGGTGTCCTTGGGACGGTGGTGGGCGGACCTGTTGGTGGGGTGTTGGGTGCTGCGAGCGGGTATCTAGGGGCCGGGGCGTTGGATGATTCGCCTGGGCCGCAGGCCCGCGCGGGGGCAAAGCCGCCGCCGTATCCTGGCTCTGTTCCGGGTGTGCCGCCTTATCCGAGCTTGGCGCCGCCGCCGGGAGCTAACGCGCCCGGGACCGGGGGTGCCGCTGATGCTGCGGGCAGCGAGGCTAAGGCCCTTGCGCAGATCATTGACCATTTGGAACAGCTCGACAGCAGCGCCGCGGCAACGGTTGAGGCGATCCGCGCCGCCGGCGCGGCGGGTCAACAGGCGTTGGAGGCAATCCAAAGAGACGTCGATGCGAAGATCGTGGAGCTGGGGCCTCGCTTAAGCACTCCTGATGGTCAACGGGAGTTGCGCGAGTTTTTGAAAGACAAGTTGTCGTCGGCCAAAAAGATCATTGACGACCAGATCGCGGATGCCGAGACCAAGGCTCGCCAGACTCGCGAGATGACACAGCGGTACCTCGACGCCGCTGGGGGTGGCCACGGCGGTAAGCCAGGTGATGGGGGCGGAGCCGCTGGTGGGGGCACGGGATCGTCGGGAGGCGGCTCGGGTGGCACTGATCAAGGCACGACCCCCGCTGGGGCCGCGGGGACGATGCCGGCCTCGCCGTACGGGCAGGGTATGCAGGCTGCCATGCCGGGCGCCGGGATGATGCCCGCGGGTATGGGTATGCCGATGCCGTCATTGCCGTCGTTCGGCGGGGGCGGCATGCCGGGATTAGGGGGCGGTGATCCGTTGGGGGCGTTGAGTGGACTGGGCGGATTAGGCAATCACGGAACAGACGCCGGCTTCCAGGACGGCTCTGGACATGGTGATTCCGGTTCGCCGACGTTGCAGGACGCCCAGAGTGGTGAGGGTTCAGGCTCGGACAAGGGTTCGAACCTCTCCGATGCGGGGACCACACCGGCCGCCGATCACGGATCAACCGGTGACCCTACAGAGCCGCCCGCTAGCCATGTGAGCAATGCCGGCGATGCAGGTTCTGGACGAGACGGGGGCACCCACGTGGCGCTGCCAGATGGGACCACCGCAGAGGCGCGCAGCACGCTGGGCGCCACCGCGGCGCGGGCGGCTTTGGGCGGAGCCCCGGTGGCCGACGCCTGGCATCAGGCTGGTGTGACGGTGCCGCCGCCGGGAACGCCGGTGACCGCACCGATACCGCCGACGTTGCTCAAGGCCGGTGATATCGGTGTGTGGAAAGACCATCTCGTGATGGCCTTGGGGAACAACAAGGTGCTGGTATCGGGGCAGGTTCAGCTGCTGACAAGTGTGGGTTCGGGCCCGGATTTCCTGGGCTGGATGGATCCCAGCGCGGGCTCTGGCAAGGGCGGGGGGCAAAACGCCGCCCTCGGTCAGCCCTCACCGCCACCGGCCGCGCACCCGCCGAGCAGCCAGCCGTCATAAAGGCACACCGATGATGATGGTCGCGGTGAGGGGCGCCCTGCATGGCTGTGGGCATTATCGTTGCCGGCTGACCGCTGTGGGTGGTCGGCGTGAGTATTGAGGGTTTTGTGCGGGCTGCGGGTGCGGCGATGGGGTATGCGCGTGAGTCGTTTGGCTCCGGTGGTGGGGTGATGGTGTCACCGGCTGCGGGTGTGGCGGGGTCACCGACTGTGTTTGGTGGCGGCTCTGGTCGGGCGGCAGACGGGTTCGCCGCGGAGTCTGGCGTGGTGCGCGGTCATATTGTGGCGTTGGGGGAGCACGACGAGGCGGGCGAGCAGCAGCTGCGCGATGCGTTGGCGGCTGCCGGTGTTGGGCGCGATCGGATGGATTCGGTGATCGCGGCCGCCGAGGCGGATGTGGCGGCGATGGGTGCCTCGACGGATACCCCGGCTGGTCGGCGTGCGTTGGTGGCCGCGATCAAACGGCATTTGCATGACACCCAAGCGATGTTGGATCACGCTGGGGCAGACGCTCAGACCCGCGCGGCGGCAGCCAACGTGACCGCGGCGGGCTATGACGGTATCGGCCAGCAGGCCCCCGGTGGTGCGGCGGCCGCCCCGATGGCGGCCATGGGTTCGCCGATGGGGGCGATGTCGGCGCTGTCAGCGTTGCCGGCCATGGCCGCCATGCCGATGAGTGGTGTCGGGTTGCCGATGGGTGGTGGTGGTCTGCCGTTAGCGCCGTTGGCCGGACTTGCCGGCCTGTTCACCCAAAACCACCAAACCCCAACTCCGGGCGGGCAATCTGGCGGTGCTGGTGGGCAGATCCTGGGCGTTGACGAGCCAACCTCTGGTGCAGCGGCAATCCCAGTGGGTGATGTGCGCTATGACCCACAAGCGGCGCCCGGCGGGCGGGGCCCTTACAGCACCTACATTGCGAAAGCGCTTGATGTGATGGGGATTCACGATCCGATCGCGCGGGCGAACTGGACACGCGGACTGGAGACAGGCGTGGGCCGTGAGTCGGGATTTAATCCCATGGCGGTCAATCGATCTGATTCGAATGCCCATGGCCCGCTGATGGCCGATGGCGCTCCGGCGGGGTCCTCGCGCGGGGGGTTGCAGACCATCCCGGCGACGTTTGCTGCCAATCATCAGCCGGGGACCAGCACCGAGATCTATGACCCGGTCGCCAACATTGCGGCGGCGATGAATTATTTGATGCGCCGCTATCACGTGCAGCGCGACGGCTCGAATCTGGCGGTTGTTGGACAGTTCAACCCGCATCATGCACCGCAGGGGTACTGATGAGTATTGAGGGTTTTGTGCGGGCTGCGGGTGCGGCGATGGGGTATGCGCGTGAGTCGTTTGGCTCCGGTGGTGGGGTGATGGTGTCACCGGCTGCGGGTGTGGCGGGGTCACCGACTGTGTTTGGTGGCGGCTCTGGTCGGGCGGCAGACGGGTTCGCCGCGGAGTCTGGCGTGGTGCGCGGTCATATTGTGGCGTTGGGGGAGCACGACGAGGCGGGCGAGCAGCAGCTGCGCGATGCGTTGGCGGCTGCCGGTGTTGGGCGCGATCGGATGGATTCGGTGATCGCGGCCGCCGAGGCGGATGTGGCGGCGATGGGTGCCTCGACGGATACCCCGGCTGGTCGGTGTGCGTTGGTGGCCGCGATCAAACGGCATTTGCATGACACCCAAGCGATGTTGGATCACGCTGGGGCAGACGCTCAGACCCGCGCGGCGGCAGCCAACGTGACCGCGGCGGGCTATGACGGTATCGGCCAGCAGGCCCCCGGTGGTGCGGCGGCCGCCCCGATGGCGGCCATGGGTTCGCCGATGGGGGCGATGTCGGCGCTGTCAGCGTTGCCGGCCATGGCCGCGATGCCGATGAGTGGTGTCGGGATACCGATGGGTGGTGGTGGTCTGCCGTTAGCGCCGTTGGCCGGGCTTGCCAGCCTGTTCACCCAAAACCACCAAACCCCAACTCCGGGCGGGTTGTTCGTGGGTTCGCCCGGGTTCAGCAGCGGTAACGGCAGCGTGGGCGATCAGGTCGTTAAGAACGCGTTGTCGCAGCTGGGGGTGAAGTACTCCTTTGGCGGGGGCGGCAAGAACGGTCCCGGACCTGGGCAGGATGGGGTCGGGTTGGACTGCTCGGGTCTGGTGCAGTACGCCTTCGCCAAAGCGGGCATCGATGTGCCGCGCACCACCTATCAGCTGCAGCATTGCGGGGTCGCAGTCCCGCCGGGCCAGGCGCGCGCGGGAGATATCTTGTTGTGTAACTACTCAGGTCCGGGCGTTCCGCAGCATGTGCAGATCGTGATGTCGCCCAGCCAGACCGTTGAGGCGCCGGATCGCGGTTTGGCGGTGCGGATTGGGCATTGGCCCTCAGGGCATTTCGAAATACGGCGGCTCGTCAATGGTTAAAGGAGAACTCTAGATGGCAGCCGGGCTGAACTACGCCTCGCTCGAGCAAGTCAGTGCGTGGCGGTTTTTGCGGCATCGGGTCAAAGTCGCCATTGGGCGGCGCAACGTGCGCCTGGTGCACGATCCGTCAAAAAACGCCACCGCATCCCTGGTAGTCGGCTCGGTCGCGGCGGTGCTGATTTTGGGGATTTGCGCGATCGTTGCGTGGATCAAACCGGTTGGGCAGGTTGGGCGTTCGCAGATTGTGGCCGACCGCACCAGCGGTGCCATCTATGTCAATGTCGGTGGGGTGCTACATCCGGCGCTGAACTTGGCCTCGGCGCGGCTGATCGCCGGCACCGCGGATAACCCGACGATGGTACCGATGAGTGAGATCCTGAAAAACCCGATCGGGCCGATGGTGGGGATTTTGGGTGCGCCCAATGATCTGTCGGCGCGCACACCGGGCGGTACCGGGTGGGCGCTGTGTGATCGCCTGGGGTCCAGCGGCTCACTGGTGGTGCCCAAGGTTACGGTGATCGACGGCATGGCCACGCTGGGGGAGTGGGCCCACCAAGTGGTGGCACCGCAGGCTGCGCTAATGACCTATGGCGCAGCGGTGTTCGTGGTCAGCGACGGGCATCGCTCGGAGATCGATCTGGCGGACAAGCCGGTCACCTTGGCGCTGGGCCTGCCGGTGGGGGATTTACATCCGGCGGCGATGTCGCGGGCGTTGTATGAGGCGCTAACTCCGAGCGCGCCCCTGCGGGTGCCCAGTGTGCCCGATCCGGGTGCCCCGGTCAGTTACGCGAGTCCCTCGCTGCCGTTGGTGTCGGGCAGCGTCGTGCGCGTCTCGGATGTGACCGGTGAGCCAGAGTTTTTCGTGGCGTTGCCCGCAGGGATGCAACGGGTTCCACAGACCGTGGCCACGATGATCGTCAATGCCGGTGTGGTGCCCGCAGCGCAGGCGATTGCGGCGGCGTCGTCGGCTGTGGCGACGCTGCCGCAGGCTACCGGGTTTGATGTGTCGGTGTATCCGCGTGGCGCGGTGCAATTGCTGGATAAGTCGGTTGAGCCGGTCACCTGTGTGATGTGGCGCAAGACCAACGGTGAGCCGCAAGCGCAGGTGACGACGATCTCGGGGCGGCGGCTGCCGATCCCGGTCGGCGATGAGCGCCGCGGAATACCGTTGGTGTCAGCGGGAATCGATACCGCTGATGAAGTGTTCGTGCGCGCCGATGCGGCCAATTTCGTCCAGGTGACCGGAATGCAGCCGATCTCAACGCGCGGGGAAAGTCTGTGGTTCATCGGCGATAACGGAGTGCGCTATGGCATACCTACCGCGGGCAACGGCGATGAGCAGACGCTGCAGTCACTGGGGTTCAAGGACATCTCGCCCACGCCGGCGCCCTGGGCGGTGATCCGCTGGTTGCCCGCGGGGCCGGCGCTGTCCAAGGCTGCTGCGTTATCGCAGCATGACACACTGCCGCCCGATCCCTTTGTCGCCCCGTTGCCCACACCGAAAGCCCAAGTGTCAGGAGCGCATTGATGAGCAGGGTTGGTTTCATCCGCGCAGAATGCGCCGCGCCGACGGTACCGGAGAAGGCGATTGTGCTGGAGGATCCCAGCGAAATCAGTCGACCAACCCAGTCGCGACCCCCGACGTGGGTGTGGGTGGTGTTGTTTGTCGCCGCGGCAGTGGCGCTGATGTGGATGCTCTACAAGTCCGGCGTGCGTCAGTTTTCCACGGGATCGTTTTTCATCTTCCCGGTGATGATGATTTCGATGGTGATGATGATGCGTAGCCGCATGGGAGGCGGCGATAAGAAGAATCGGGGATCGGCGAAAAACCAAGAACGCGCGGACTATTTACGCAAACTTGACCAATTGCGCGCCGATGTGCACGAGGCAGCCAAGGCGCAAGCCAATGAGATTTCCTATCACCACCCCAATCCGGTGGACGGCTCGTTGGCGACACTGATTGGTACACCGCGGATGTGGGAGCGGGCTCCAGCCAAGCGGGGTAACTGGGGGCATGTGCGCGTGGGGGTGGGAGTGACGCGGTTGCGAACGAAATTGACTCCGCCGACCAAGGTTCCACCTCCCGAGTTTCGGGAGACGGTGACCACGGTGGCTGCGCGCGAGTTCCTGCAGGCCCAAAATGTGGTGCATGATGTGCCGCGTCCGGTGCACTTGTTCGATCAGATTGGTTGGAGTTTTTTCGGCGAGCCGCACCAGCGCGAGATTATCCAGGGCGTGCTGCGGGCGCTGGTATGTCAGTTGTGCGTATTTCATGGTCCTGATGATGTGCAACTTGCCATCATCACCGATGATAGGCTGGCGTGGGAGTGGGCGAAATGGTTGCCGCACACCGCCGATGGCTCCTATGTTGACGCCTGTGGTCCGTTACGGCTGATCTTCGGTGATGTCAAGTCGTTCATGGACCGCTTCGGCACCGAGATCAGCGCGCTTCGCCCGTTTGCGCCGATGACCGAAGGCACCCAAGGCCCGAAGCGCTGGCTGGTGGTGGTGGTGGATCTGCCCGGTGCCGACTGCGCCGAAATTACCGGCAAGACTGGGCGATTGGGTGTCTCGCTACTCGAGGCCACAGGCAATGAGAACAGTGTCCTCGCCAACGCGCAATCAGCCTATCTTCTTGATGACATCGGCAATCTGCTCAAGGCGCCAGACGACCAGCGGGAGGCTTACTGATGGTTGCCGTATCGAGCACGGTGCGCCACGGGCTGCGCTTTGCCGCAACACCGGACGTGATGCCGTTGCATGAGGCAGCGGCGTTGGCGCGGATGTTGTCGCGGTATGCCCCAACCGATGACGCCGAGCGGGTGTTGGCCGAACGCGCCGGGGAGGCGCGGGCAGGGCAGGACTTCCTCGACGCGTTTGGCATTACTGATGCCCGTCTGTGGGATCCCACGATCGCGTGGGGTCAGGTCACACCTGCTGAACGGGTGCGGCTACCGATCGGCAAGAAGCTCAACGGCGAGTTGGTGTATTTGGACCTCAAGGAAAGCGCCGAAAACGGGATGGGCCCGCATGGGTCGATGACCGGATGGACGGGCTCGGGCAAATCCGAGCACTGCCTGGCGCTTGTGCTGGGGTTGGCGGCGAAGTTTCCGCCCGAGATGGTGCAAATCCTGTTGGGAGACTTCAAGGGAGAATCGGCCTTTAGCGGCCTAGAGATCATTCCGCATGTGGTGGGTGTCGTGTCGAACTTGGAGAAATCACTACACAAGCTGGAGCGGTTGGAGCTGGTGCTTCGCGGTGAGCTGATTCGGCGCCAAGAGCTGTTGAACAAGTACGGATTTCCCGGGGTGCGCCAGTATGAGGAGGCTCGCGCGGCCGGCAAGCACCAGGGTGAACCGATCGGCGCACTGATCTTGGTGTTGGACGAGTTCACGCAGCTGTTGCAGCTGCGTCCAGGCATGGCGGTGGTGATGGATGAGGTTGCGCGCCTGGGACGCTCGCTGTGGATCCATATCCTAAACGCCTCGCAGCGTGCAGAAACCGGCAAGATGGCCGGTATGATCGCCCAGCAAGGCTTTGCGATCGGGTTGAAGGTCAGAAGTGCTGGCGAATCGCGGGCGGCGATCGGGTCACCGCGGGCGTGGGAGGAGTTCAAAAGCGCTCCGCCCGGGTCGGCGTTTTTGGTGGTCGATGATGAGCACACCCGATACCGCTCGTTTTTTGTGTCCGGGCCGTTCGTTGCGCCGAAATTCAAAGGGTCGCAGCGCGATCGCACTGAGGGCCATTATCTAGGGGTCTCGAAGTTCACCGCCGAGGTGGTTGCGCTGCCCGACACGGTAGTCGAGGAAGGTGACGCCGAACAGGACGGCCTCGACGATGCGGTACCTAGCGCGGACGCTCCCAAATTAGCCAGTGTGCTCATTGATCGCATCCGCGCCGCGGGATATGCCCGTCCGCGGCACAAGTTGTGGCTGCCGGCGTTCGAGGAAATCGGGGCGATGCCGATCGATGAGATCGTCGAGGAATTCTGGGGCCGCCCGTGGAGCGAGG